>JBQCDH010000021.1:0-56030 GCA_051961435.1 Solirubrobacterales bacterium | reverse complement strand
CTCTCGAGGACCGCGCCCGCTACCTGCGCCGAGCCTGCGACGTCCTGCTCGCCGAGATGGACGAGATCACCGAGCTGCTGACCATCGAGCAGGGCAAGCCCCGGGTCGAGAGCTACACGATGGAGGTTCTGCCGACCGTCGACTCACTCAAGTGGATCGCCGACAACGGGCCCGAGATCCTCTCCGACGAGAAGCTCTCGATGCCGCTGATCCTCAAGTCGAAGAGCGCCAAGTTCACGTACGAGCCGATCGGCGTGGTCGGCGTGATCGCACCCTGGAACTACCCCTGGTCGATTCCGTTCGGCGAGGTCGCGATCGCGCTGATGGCCGGCAACGGGGTGGTGCTGAAGCCGGCCAGCCTGACGCCCCTGCTGGGCGAGCGGATCGCCCGGGTCTTCGAGAAGGGCGGCCTGCCGGAGGGGCTGGTCCGGGTCGTCCACGGCGGCGGCCGGATCGGCGACGCGCTCTGCCGCTCCAGCGTCGGCAAGGTCTTCTTCACCGGCTCGGTCGAGGTCGGGCGCAAGGTCGGCGAGGTCTGCGCCGCGGAGCTGAAGGGCAGCGTCCTCGAGCTCGGCGGCAAGGACCCGATGATCGTCTGCTCCGACGCCGACCTCGACAACGCGATATCCGGCGCTGTCTGGGGCGGCTTCGCCAACGCCGGGCAAACGTGCTCGGGGATCGAGCGCGTCTACGTGATGCGCGACGTCGCCGACCGCTTCGTCGAGGGCGTCGTGCGCGAGGCCGAGAAGATGCGGCTCGGCAACCCGCTCGAATGGGACACCGAGATCGGCCCGATGACCTCAGAGGAGCAGTACGGGATCGTCGTCGACCTGGTCGAGGACGCGGTCGCCGCCGGTGCGACCAAGCGCTGCGGCGGCCCGGTCGACCCGTCCGGCCTCGCCGCCGGCCGCTACATCGCCCCCACCGTGCTGACCGGCGTCACCCACGAGATGCGGATCATGCGCGAGGAGATCTTCGGCCCGGTGCTGCCGATCGTCGTCGTCGACTCCGAGCAGGAGGCGATCGACCTCGCAAACGACTCCGAGTTCGGCCTCGGTGCCTCGGTCTGGACCAAGGACCGCCAGCGCGGCGCCCGGATCGCGCGGCGGATCGAATCGGGGATGGTCTGGGTCAACGACCACTCCTTCAGCCACGGCGCCTGCCAGTGCTCCTGGGGCGGCGTCAAGGATTCCGGCCTCGGTCGCTCGCATTCGAAATTCGGCTTCTACGAGTGCGTCAACATCAAGATGAACGCCTGGGAGCCCGGCCTCACCCGCGACTTCTGGTGGCACCCCTACGACCAGACCCTCGGCGAAGCCGTGCGTGCCTCGGCGAAGATCCTCTACGGCAAGGGCGAGACGCGGGCGAAGGCACTGCGCGAGGGAATGGCGCCGCTGCTCAAGGTCGGGCGGCGGACGATGAAAAAGCGCCGCTGATGGAGGAGGCGGTGCCCGCGATTCGCGTCGCGGGGCTGCGGCGCGACTACGGCGACCGCCCGGCGCTCGACGGCGTCGGCTTCGAGCTCGGCGGCGGCGAGTCGCTGGTGGTCCTCGGCCCCAACGGCGCCGGCAAGACGACGCTGCTGCGGGTGCTGGCGACGCTGCTGCGGCCGAGCGGGGGCGAGGTGAGCGTGCTCGGCTGCTCGCTGCCTGAGGAGGCCTGGAAGCTGCGCGGGCGGATCGGCTATCTCGGCCATGAGCCGCTGCTCTACCGCGACCTCAGCGGCCGCGAGAACCTGCGCTTCCAGGCGCGGCTGCACGGCGCCTGCCGCGCCGACGCCGAGGCGCGGATCGAGGAGCTGCTGCGCGCGGTGGGGATGGAGCGGCGCGCCGACGAGCGGGTCGCCGAGCTCTCGGCGGGGATGCGGCAGCGGCTCTCGATCTGTCGCTGCGTCCTGCACGAGCCGCAGCTGCTGCTGCTCGACGAGCCCGACTCCAACCTCGATGCCGAAGGACGCGGGCTCGCCCGCGAGCTGGTCGGCCCCGCCCCCGGCCGCAGCCGCGTCATCGTCACCCACGACCCGGAGCGGTTCCTGCCCGAAGCCGACCGGGTGCTGCGGCTGGGGATCGGCGAGACGGCGGTGGTCTCTTGACTCCCTCGCGCGTCGCCTTCGCGGCGATCCTCGCCAAGGACCTGCGCTCGGAGCTGCGCACCCTGCAGTCGCTGCCGGCGATGGCGCTTTTCGCCGTCACCGCCTTCGTCATCTTCCGCTTCGGCCTCGACCGCACCGGTCTCTCCGGCAGCCTCGCCGCCGGGGTGCTGTGGGCGACGCTGCTCTTCGCCGGCGTGCTCGGCGTCAACCGCCTCTTCGTCGCCGAGCGCGAGGAGGGTGGCTTCGACGCGATTCGGCTGGCGCCGATCGACCGCACCGTCCTCTTCGCCGCCAAGGTCGCGGCGCTGATCGTCTACCTGCTGGCGCTGGAGCTGGTCGCGGTGCCGATCTTCGCCCTCTTCTTCCTCAGCGAAGCGGCCGGGCTCGGGCCGCTGGTCGCCGTCCTCCTCCTCACCGACCTGGGCCTCGCCGTCACCGGCACCCTGATCTCCTCGATGGCGGTCAACTCGCGGGCCCGCGACCTGCTGGTGCCGCTGGTGCTGCTGCCGCTGGCGGTGCCGCTGATGATCGCCGCCACCGGCGCCACCGAGCACCTGCTGGCGCTGGGCGGTCCCTCCTACCACCGCTTCGGAACCTGGCTGACGGTGCTCGGGTTATACGATCTGATCTTCGGCCTGGTCGGCTACGCCGTCTTCGACTTCCTCTTGGAGGACTGACCGGGCGCCACCCTCCCCACCTCCCGAGCATGTACGGCAAAGGACTCAAGCCCCTCTCGATCGCCACCGTGGCGATGGTGGCGCTGTCCCTCTCGCTGGTCTTCTTCTACGCGCCGCTCGACGCCGACCAGGGCTTCATCCAGAAGATCTTCTACATCCACGTGCCGCTGGCGATGACGGCGCTGGTCGGCTTCATCGTCGGCGGGGTCTTCGCGATCGCGCACCTGCGCACCGGCAACCGCAAGTGGGACGCCTACTCCTACGTCGCGATCCACATCTCGGTCATCTTCGGCGTCGCCGTGCTGATCACCGGCGCGATCTGGGCCAAGGCCTCCTGGGGGCACTGGTGGGTCTGGGAAGAGCCGACCCTGGTCAGCTTCCTGATCGTCTTCCTCCTCTACGCCACCTACTACCCCTTCCGCTACGCGATCGAGGACCGCGACCGCCAGGCGCGCTACGCCTCCGTCTTCGCCGTCACCGCCGGCGCCTTCGTGCCGCTCAACTTCCTCGCCGTGCGGATGGCGCAGAGCCTGGTCCACCCCCGTGTCTTCGCCACCAGCAACGGGGGCCTGCCCGGCTCGATGCTGCTGACCTTCCTCTGCTGCCTGACGGCGATGGCGCTGCTCTGGGTGACGCTGGTGAAGTTCGAGCTGACCGCGAAGAGCGCCTCCGGCCAGGTGAAGCGGCTGCGCCGCGCGCTCGACGCGCCGGCGGCCGGAAGCGGCTCGCGGATCGCCCCGGAGGTGAGCTGATGCTGCTGCCGCTCGGCGCCCCCGCGCTGCCGCTCGACGAGGCCGGCAAGTACGTCGCCGGCGCCTACGTCGTCTTCGTCGTCCTGCTCGTCGTCTACGTCGGGATCATGGCGGCGAAACTGCAGCGGATCGAGCGCGAAATGCGCGAGATCGCGGCGATCGCGGAGGAGCGCAAAGCCGAAAAGGAGGAGGTGCGCGCCTGATGGCCGAGCTGCTCGCACTTGGTGTTTCTCACAAGACCGCCCCGCTCGACCTGCGCGAGCGCCTCTCGCTGACCGAGGGCCGCGCGGTCAGCGCCCTAGCCGAGCTGACGGCGGCAAGCGGGATCCACGAGGCGGCGGCGATCTCGACCTGCAACCGCACCGAGCTCTACCTGATCGTCTCCGACCCGGTCGAGGCCGAGTCGACCGCGCTCGGCGTCCTCACCCGCCAAGCCGAGATCCGGCCGACCGAGCTTCTCGGCCACCTCTATTCGCTGCGCGCCGGCGACGCCGCCCGCCACCTGCTGCGGGTGACCGCCGGCCTCGATTCGATGATCGTCGGCGAGGCCGAGATCCAGGGCCAGGTCAAACGCGCCTACGAGCTGGCGCTGGTCGAGGGGGCCACCGGCCCGATCCTCAACCGCCTCTTCCGCGGCGCCCTCTCGGCTGGCGGCCGCGCCCGCGAGGAGACCGGGATCAGCGAGAAAGGCGTCTCGATCCCCTCGGTCGCGGTCGAGCTGGCGCGGCGGGCGCTCGGCGACCTCTCCGAGAAGCGGGTGCTGGTGGTCGGCGCCGGTGAGACGGCCGAGCTCGTCGCCCGGGCGCTGACCGCCCGCGGCGTCGCCACCGTCTTCGTCGCCAACCGCCACTACGACCGCGCGATCGGGCTGGCACAGCGCTTCGGCGGCGCCGCCGTGCGCTTCGAAGAGCTGCCCGAGCAATTGAGGGACACCGACATCGTCGTCTCGGCGACCAACTCCCCCCACCACATCGTCGAGCGCGACGGGCTCGAGCAGGTGATGGCCGCGCGGCCGGAGCGGCCGCTGCTGGCGATCGACCTGGCGGTGCCGCGCGACATCGAGCCGGCCTGTCGCGAGATCCCCGGCGTCACCGTCCACGACATCGACGACGTGCAGCAGATCGTCGAACGCAACGCGAGCGGCCGCGAGGCCGAGGCACGACGGGCCGAGCGGATCATCGACGCCGAGCTCGACCGCTTCGAGCGCTGGCTCGCCTCGCTCGAGGTGGTGCCGACGATCAGCTCCCTGCGCGGGCGCGGCGACGAGATCGCGCGGCGGGTGCTGGCCGAGAACGAGGGTCGCTGGGAGAGCCTCGGCGAGGCCGACCGCGAGCGGCTGGAGACGATGGCGAAGGCGATCGTCTCGCGGCTGCTGCACGACCCCACCGTGCGCCTGCGCCGCGCGGCCGGCTCCGACGAGGGCTACTTCTACGTCAGCGCCCTGCGGGAGCTCTTCGGCCTCGACGTCGAGACCGAGCCCGAGCAAGAGAGCCGCGACAACGTCACCGAATTGCGCCGCCGCAAGGACTGAGCGTGCGGATCGCTACCCGGGGCAGCGCCCTCGCGCTGACGCAGGCGCGATACGTGGCGGATCTGCTCGGGGGGGCGGAGCTGGTCGAGGCCTCCTCCGACGGCGAGCCCGGGGACAAGTCGCGCTTCGTCCGCGGGGTCGAGCGGGCGCTGCTGGCCGGCGAGGCGGAGATCGGCGTCCACTCGGCCAAGGACCTGCCGAGCGAGATGCCGGAGGGGCTGGAGATCGCCGCGGTGCCGGCCCGCGAGCGACCGGCCGACGTCTGGATCGGCGCCGGCTCCTCGCTCGAGGAGGCACCGGAGCGGGCTCGGGTGGGAACCGCCAGCCTGCGCCGCCGCGCCCAGCTGCTGGCCGCGCGTCCCGACCTGCGGGTCGAGGAGCTGCACGGCAACGTCGATACGCGCCTGCGCAAGCTCCGGGAAGGCGAGCTGGACGCGATCGTCCTCGCCGCGGCGGGCCTGCGGCGGCTCGGGCGCGAGGCGGAGATCGGCTTCGAGATCCCGGTCGAGCGGATGGTGCCGGCGGCAGGACAGGGCGCGCTGGCGCTGCAGGTGCGCAACGAGGACGAGGCCAGCAGCGACGCGGCGGCGGCGGTCAGCGACCTGACGGCGATGCGGGAGCTGACCGCCGAGCGCACCGTCGTCGCCCTGCTCGACGCGAGCTGCGCGACTCCGCTCGGGGTGCACGCCCAAATCGACGGCGAGACGCTGGCGGTCGACGCCTTCGTCGGCCTCCCCGACGGCTCCGAGTGGCTGCGCGATCGCATCGCGGGCCGGGCGGAGGAACCGGCGCTCGCCGGGGCCGAGCTGGTCCAGCGCCTGCTCGCCGCCGGCGCCCGCGAACTCCTCGACCGGGCCGAGGGCTTCGGAGGCGCATCGTGATTCCGTGGTTCCTTATGCACGGTATGGGTGCCAAAGGAACCACGGGATGAGCGCGCGAGCCGGAATCGTCTACCTCGTCGGCGCCGGTCCCGGCGATCCCGGCCTGATGACGGCGCGCTCGCTGGAGCTGATCGCCGCGGCCGACGCGGTCTTCTACGACCGCCTGATCCCGCCCGGCGCCCTCGCCGCGGCGCGCGAGGACGCCGATCTCGTCTACGTCGGCAAGCAGCCGGGCGTGCCTTCGGTGCCGCAGGAGGAGATCGGCGAGCGCCTGGTCGAGGCGGCGCGGGCGGGGAAGAGAGTCGTCCGCCTCAAGGGGGGCGACCCGTTCGTATTCGGCCGCGGCGGCGAGGAGGGGGAAGCGCTGCGGGCGGCCGGGGTCGAGTTCGAGGTCGTCCCCGGCGTCACCGCCGGGGTCGCCGCCACCGCCTACGCGGGCATTCCCGTCACCCACCGCGACGAGGCTTCCGCCGTCGCCTTCGTCACCGGGCACGAGGACCCGGCGAAGGAGGAGAGCGCGCTCGACTGGGAGGCGCTGGCGCGCTTCCCCGGCACCCTCGTCTTCTACATGGGGGTGAAGCGACTGGCCCAGAATGCCGCCGCCCTGATCGAGGCGGGGCGCGACCCGGACGAGCCCGCCGCGGCGATCGAACGCGGCACCTGGCCGGGGCAACGGGCGATCGCGGCGACGCTGGGGACGCTCGCCGAGGCGGTCGAGCGGGAGGCGGTGAAGGCGCCGGCGCTGATCGTCGTCGGGCCGGTGGCGGCGCGGCGCGAGGAGCTGGCGTGGCTCGAGCGCCGACCCCTGCACGGTCGCCGCGTCGTCGTCACCCGCGCCCGCGCCCAGGCCAGCGGCCTGGCGAAGACGCTGCGCGATCTCGGCGCCGAGGTGGTCGAGCTGCCGGCGATCCGGATCGAGCCGTGGATCGAGAGCGACGAGGTCCGCGAGGCCGTGAAGTCGCTGAGCGAATACTCGCTGGTCTGCCTGACCAGCCCTAACGGCGTCCGCCTCCTCTTCGAGGCGATGAAGGCGGCCGGCTGCGACGCTCGCGCTCTCGCCGGCGCGACGGTGGCGGCGATCGGCCCTGGCACCGCCCGCGCCCTCGCCGAGCACGGGGTCATCGCCGATGTCGTGCCCGAGCGCTTCGTCGCCGAGGCCCTGGTCGAGGCGCTCGCCGAGGTCAAAGTCGAGGAACGGCTCGTCCTCGTCGCCCGCGCCGCCGAGGCTCGCGACATCCTCCCCGACGCGCTGCGCGAACGCGGCGCCGAGGTCGACGTGGTCGCCCTGTATGAGACCGTGCGCGAACAGCCCGACCCGGAGCAGGTGGAGGCCGCGCAGAGCGCCGACTACATCACCTTCACCTCTTCCTCGACGGTCACCAACCTGACCGAGGCGTTGGGCGACCTCTTTCCCACCTCTGCCCGCGTCGTCTCGATCGGGCCGATCACCAGCCTGGCCGCCCGCGCCACCGGCCTGCGGGTCGACGTCGAGGCCGAGCGCCACGACATCGACGGCCTCATCGCCGCCCTTCTCGCCGATGCCGCTGAGTGACCCCGCATTTGCGTGGTTCCTTATGCACGGTATAGGTGCATAAGGAACCACGGAATGACATTCGGTCACCCCCACCGCCACTTCGCCAAGACCGACTCGACCAACACCCGCGCCCGCGAGCTGGCCGCCGCGGGAGCCCCGCACGGCACCGTCGTCACCGCCGCCGAGCAGACCGCCGGCCGCGGCCGGCAGGGCCGCGCCTGGACCGCACCACCCGGCAAAGCCCTCCTCTACTCCGCAATCCTCCGCCCCCTGGAGGAGCACCACACGATGCTACCCCTCGCCGTGCCCCTCGCCGTCTGCGAGGCCGCAGAGCACCTGAATCCAAGACTCAAGTGCAAGGTCAAGTGGCCGAACGACATTCACGTAGACAGCCGCAAGCTCTCAGGAGTACTGATCGAGGCGCGACCTCAGGATGGCTGGGCGGTGATCGGCATCGGCTTGAATCTTTCGATCAAGCCCGACGAGTTCCCTTCAGAGCTACGAGACACGGCCACTTCGATCCTCGACCCCGATCACGGGGCCCAGGGGAGGGGGTCCGCCGGACCCTCCCCGCTGTTGTCCGCCGGACCCCCTCCCCTGGGCCCCCTCAATGCAGCCGAAGTTCTAAGTCAGCACCTCGACCATTGGGTCCGGGCAGAACCCGACGAAGTCCTATCCGCCTGGCGAGAACGCGACGCGCTCCTCGGTCGCGAGGTCGCCTGGGATGATGGCTCAGGCGTCGCCGACGGCGTCGACGACCGGGGTTACCTCGTCGTCGTCACCCCCGGCGGCGACCGCATCGCCGTCGGCGCCGGCGAGGTCCACCTCACCCGTTTCTGAATCGACCGGCTTGCGGCCGTTCTCCCCCTGCTCCTTGTTCCGTTTGCGTTTGCGCCTCCGCTTGCCACCCTTGGGGAAGTTCTTCAGCAGCTCGCGGGCGACGGCGGAGGGTTTCCGCGCCATCCGCATCCGCGCCCCGCGCAGCACCTCCTCGCCCTCCGGCGTATGCGAGACCGCGGCCGCCAGCAGCGCCACCGCCAGCCGCCGGTCCTGTTTGCGCGCCGCGTGGACGAGCCGCCGCGCGTTGCGCCCGTGCGCGCGGCCCGAGGAGTTGACCAGCAGCCCCAGCAGCCGCTTCGTCTCCGGCCAGCGCTGCACCGCGTACTCCTCGTGCAGCTCGCGGGTGTAGGAGGCGAGCCGCCATACCCACGCCTGCGCCTGGTCGCGGCGGCCGATCCGTTTGTCGATCAGCGCCTGCAGCAGCGTCTTCGTCCCCGCCCGTTTGTCCTCGCGGCTCCAGGTGCCGACGATGTCGATCGCGTCGTCGAAGGCGTCCGGGTCGCCGAGGTCGGAGATCTCGCCCAGCGCTTTCAGCCGCAGCTGCGAGTTGCGGTTGCGCTGGATGCAGGTGAGGAGGAAGCGCCGGCGCAGCTCCTTGGTGCGGTCGTTCTGCAGCATCGCCCGCGCCCGCCGCCAGCCCTGGGTGTTGACCCGCGCCCCGGCCAGCGCCGCCCAGGCGTGCTGCTCCGGGTAGTCGAGGTTCTCGACCGCGATCCGCCAGATCTCCCGTTCCAGCACCTCCATCCGCCGCTCCTCCTTGTCGGAGACCGGCACGATCCGGCGCTCGACCCGGACCTTGCGCCCACGCCCGCGCCGCACCGGCCCGACGACGATCGCGCCGCCGCGGTAGACGTCGCGGTCGAGCAGGCTGTGCAGGGTGACGATCGTCTCGTCGTGGGTCGTCGCCGGGTGGACGAAGTCGAGCACCAGGCCCGCCTCCTTGCCCGGCGCCCGGCGGGTGACGCGGCCGACCCGCTGCTGGTAGATCCGCCGCGAGGCGGTCGGCGCCAGGTGCATGCAGATCGTCGCCCGCGGGCTGTTCCAGCCCTCGGCCAGCAGCATCGCGTTGCAGAGGACGTCGACGGTGCCGCGTTCGAAGCCGGCGAGGATCTCGGCCAGCTCGCGCTTCGGCGTCTCGCCGGAGACCGCCTGCGCGTTGATGCCGGCGTCGCGGAAGGCTTTGGCGACGTTCTTCGCGTGCTGGACCCCGGCCGTGTAGACGACGCCGGGGACCTTGCGGAAGCGCGAGCGGTAGAGGTCGGCGATGGCGACGTTGAAGGGCTCCTGGTCGAGCAGCGCCGCCAGCTCCTCCTGGTCGAAGTCCTGGTCGACCTCGCCTTTGCGCAGCGGCACTTTGGCGATCGTCCGCACCCCCGGGCCGGGCGGGATGCGCAGGCAGCGCAGCGGCGCGATCACGCCGCGGCGGGCCGCCTGGGCGAGGTCGAAGCGCGAGGTCTGGGTCGGGAAGAGATCGGCGACGTGGCGGGCGATCAGCGCCCCGGTCGCGGTCATGCCGATGTAGACGGGGCCGGTCCAGGAGCGGATGCAGGCGCTGGTTTTCTCCCCCAAAGCGGTGTGGGCCTCGTCGCAGATGACGATCGAGTAGGCGTCGGAGATCTTCTTGTGGTTGCGGACGAACCACTGGTAGGTCTCGACCGTGACCGGCCCGTCGGGGTCGTCGCGGCCGTCCATCAGCGGTGGGCGCAGCCGCTCCTTGTAGCCGCGGTCGGAGATCTCGCCGATGAACTGGTCGACGAGGTTGCGGCGGTGGGTGAGGATCAGCACCCCGCCGGTGCGGGTCGCCTCGACGAAGCCGACGGCGGCGACCGTCTTGCCGGCCCCCGTCGCGTGCTCGAACCAGAAGCGCCGCTCGGCACCGGGATCCTCTGGCGCCTCCTCGACGACCTCGTCGTCGTCTTCGTTCGGCGTGTCGACCCAGTCCTGCGGCTCTTCGTCGGGAGCCATCTCCTCGTCCTCGTCGACCTCGCCGGCGCCGTCGACCGCAGTGGCCGCTTCCGCCGCCGCGGCGCCGTTGCCGGGCTCACCCCCGTTGCCGTCGGCCGGCTCGCTGCCGACCTGCTGCTGGGTCATCAGCTCGGCCAGCGTGCCCGACAGCGCGTCGACCTGATGCGGGTTCAGCTCGGCGCCGTCGCGCAGCTTCGGCGGTTCCTCGGCGAGGAAGCGCTCGAGCCCGAGGAGCAGCGAGAAATCCCGCCGCCACTGGATCGAGGGGTGCTCGGCGCCTTCGTCGAGCTCCTTCAGCGCCGCGTCGAGCGCGCGTCGACGGGCGGTGCCCGGCGCCAGCGCCTCCGGCCCCTCGCCGTCGAGCAGGAAGGGCTCGCGGGCGAATGCCGCCGCACGCTCTATGTCGGCGCCTGATGGAACTGCCGCGTCAACGGCAACGTCGCTGGTGTTGGCCATGGAAGGCTTCTGGGCTTCGGTCCCAGCCGAACACAGACATACGGCCGGGACGGTGAACGAGGCTGCGGGGCTTGACTAGAGGTCCCCCGGACAACTCAGCGGTCCGCGAGCCGCGAACCGAACGTACGTATTGTACCCACGCAGCGGATGAGTACGCGATTCAGACTCTTTCTGGCGCCTGCGGCGGTGGCGGCGGCGGTGCTCTGCGGCGGCTGCGGCAGCAGTCCCGGCGGCGACTACGGCGGCTCGCATCCGAACTACGCGAAGGCGCTGGCCGGCTCGCCGCCGCCGCTGGCGGCCCTGCACGAGCAGGCCGACCGTCTCCTCCCCGGCGGCGCCGACGCTTACGAAAAGCGGCTCGCCCGGCTGCGCGGCTACCCCGTCGTGGTCAACGCCTGGGCCTCCTGGTGCGGCCCCTGCCGGGAAGAGTTCCCGGTCCTGCAGGAGCTCTCCGCCCGCTACGGCAAGCGGGTCGCCTTCCTCGGGGTCAACTCGCAGGACTCCGAAGACGCCGCCGCCACCTTCCTGCGCGAGGCGCCGCTCTCCTACCCGAGCTACACCGACTCCGACAGGAAGATCGTCGACTCGCTCGGTCCCTTCCTCGGCTTCCCCGAGACCGCCTTCTACGACAGGTCGGGGGAACTCGTCTACCTCAAGCACGGCCCCTACCCGCACGCCTCCGAACTCGAAGCAGACGTGCGCCGCTACGCGCTGAGCGGATAATCGAAGTGATGGAAGCCTTCGTCGTGATCGCGCTGATCGGGCTCGGGATGCTGCTCGCCGAGCTGCTGCTGCCGACCGGCGGCATCCTCGCCGCGATCGGCGTCCTCGGCCTCACCGCGGCCGGGATCGACGCCCTCGAGTCCGACAGCGTCACCGCCGAGTACGTCGGCGGCGCCCTGATCGCCCTCGGCGTCGTCTGCGCGATCAGCTTCTACGTCGTCACCCGCAAGGTGGTCGCCGCCCACCGCGACTCCCCCGTCCGCACCGGGACCGAGGGCCTGGTCGGCGCCACCGCCGAGGCCCGCAGCTCGCTCGACCCGGAGGGGCAGGCCTGGCTCGCCGGCACGATCTGGAGCGCCCGCCTCGCCGAGGGCGCGAGCCCGGTCGGGGTTGGGGATAGAGTCCGGGTCGAGGCGGTCGACGGGCTGACCCTGGTGGTGCGCCCGGAGCCTCAACCCACCGCCCAGCCCAGAGAAGGAGACGGTTGATGGAAGTGGTCGCAGGGGTTCTCGTCGTCCTCGCGTTCTTCGTGCTGATCGCCCTCGGCGCCTCGGTCCGGGTCCTGCGCGAGTACGAGCGCGGCGTGATCTTCCGGCTCGGGCGCCTGATCGCCCAGAAGGGGCCGGGCCTGATCCTGCTGATCCCCCTGGTCGACCGGATGGTGAAGGTGGACCTGCGGACGGTCACCCTGAACATCCCGCCGCAGGAGGTGATCACCCGCGACAACGTCCCCGCCGGGGTCAACGCCGTCGCCTACTTCCGCGTCGTCGATCCCAACAAAGCCGTGGTCGAGGTCGAAAACTACCTTCTCGCGACCTCGCAGATCTCGCAGACGGCACTGCGCTCGGTCCTCGGGAAGGCGGAGTTCGACCAGCTGCTGTCCGACCGCGAGCGGCTGAACGAGGAGCTGCAGAAGATCATCGACGAGTCGACCGAGCCCTGGGGCATCAAGGTCACCGCGGTTGAGATCAAGGACGTCGAAATCCCCGAACAGATGCAGCGCGCGATCGCCCGCCAGGCCGAGGCCGAGCGCGAGCGGCGGGCGAAGATCATCAACTCGGAGGGCGAGTTCCAGGCCGCGCAGAAGCTCACCGACGCCGCCGACATCATCAGCACCAATCCCGCCTCGCTGCAGTTGCGCTACCTGCAGACGCTGCTCGAAATCGGCACCAACCAGAACACGACGGTGGTCTTCCCGCTGCCGATGGACGTGTTCGAGCCGTTCCTCCAGGCGGCCGGAGGCGAGCGCCCGAAGCCGCGGCCGCGGCCGCCGGCGCCTCCCGAGGAGCCGCCGCCCCCGCCGCCCGACGACCTCCCCCCCTCACGGTCCTGAGCCAGCCCGAGATCCGCATCGACCAGCTGAGCGGGCTGAGGACGATCCTCGCCCCCGGCCGCGCCGCGCGCCCGGACAGCTTCTCGGCGCGCGCGAGCGAGCCGAAGGGCCCAGATAACTGCCCCTTCTGCGAGGGCCGCGAGGACCGCACGCCGCCGGAGCTCTACGCGACGCGGCCCGGAGGCGGCGGGCCCGACGCGCCCGGCTGGACGACCCGCGTCGTGCCGAACCTCTATCCGGCATTGGGAGACCCGTTCCGTGGTTCCTTAGACACCGATGACGTGCATAAGGAACCACGGAACAGCCCTGGCGGTGCTTCGGCCACTACCGAGGCCGACGCTGGCGCCTTCGCCAGCAGCGGCGACCCGTTGCTCGCCTCGCGCCGCGCCGGGGAACCGGACCTGTTCTCCTCGCGGCCGGCCGAAGGCGCGCACGAGGTGCTGATCAACTCGCCCCGGCACGTGACGGCGATGGCCGAGCTCGACGACGACCAGTTCGCCGCCGCCGTCACCACCTGGCGCGAGCGGATGCACGCCCACCCCGACGCTTCCTACCTGCAGCTGATCGTCAACGAGGGGGGCGGCGCCGGCGCCTCGCTCGAGCACACCCACGCCCAGCTCTACGCGCTGCCGTTCGTCCCCGCCGCGGTCGCCCGCGAGCGCGAGCGCTTCGGCGCCTATGGCGAACGCACCGCCGGCGGGGGGCTGCTCAGCGACGTCCTGGTCGAGGAGGTCCGCCGCCGCGAGCGCCTCGTCGCGATCGACGACGAGGCGGCGCTGATCTGCCCCTGGGCCTCCCGCTCCCCCTTCGAGCTGCGGGTGGTCCCCCGCCGCGAAGCCGCGCGCTTCGAGGAGGACGAAGCCGGCACGGCGATGATCCGCACCGCCCTGCGGGCGCTCGCGAAGCTCTTCGACGGCCCGCCCGAGCTCAACCTCTGGATCCGCACCGCGCCCCGCGGGGCCGAGCAGTTCCACTGGCACGTCGACATCGCCCCCCGGCTGACGATCAGGGCGGGCTTCGAGCTCGGCACCGGCGTCGACATCAACGTCTACCCGCCGGAGCGCGCGGCCTCGGACCTGAAAGAGTGCCTCTGATGCGCCCCGACCCGCGGCCGATCCCGCGCTTCATCGCCGACACGACGCAGGAGGGAATCCCCCACGGGCGCTTCGCCGAGCGGCTGCGCGAGGAGTTCGCGAGAGCCGTGGAGGCGATCGAGGACCTGCCGGCGGGGGCCGAGCTCCCCGCCGAGGTGGACTGGTTCCCCGAGCGCGCCTGGGGCGGGCGCGTCTGGATTCCCGCCTCCGCCCGCAGCGAGAGCGAGGAGGGGCGCCTGGAGCTGTTCGGCCACGTCTCCTACGTGCAGCCCCCGGAGGGCGAGCCGACCGACTTCGCCGCCAGGGCCGACTTCACCGACGTCCTCGCCGAGGACAATCCCGGCTGGCGGATCGACCTCAACGACGACGTGATCGGCCGCTGGCGCGGGGAGAACGGCCGCGCCGGCGCGGTCACCCTCGTCTGGGGGCGGCCGCTGGTCCGCGGCGCCGTCGCCGCCACGGCGGCGCTGGAGACCGAGACCGTCGACCAAGAGGTGGTCTCCCAAGATCGCTTCACGCTGATCGCCCTCGACGCGCTCGAGGGCTACGGCGACGAGATCTTCATGGAAGTGAAGCTCTGGAGCCGCCGCGCCGACGAGCTCGCCTCGGAGACCCTCTACGCCTAGGCGAGCACCTCGATCTGAGCTTCGAGTCCCGTCCGGGCGAGGCGCGCGTCGAAGGTCAGCAGCGGTTCGTCGAGCATCATCGCCAGCGCCACGTAGAGGCCGTCGTAAAAGCTGACCTGGTCCCGCAGCGCCCAGGCGATATGGACCAGCAGTTCGTGCTCCACGAGCCGAATCGGCAGCTCGTCGATTTCCCATAGAGCTTCCCCGGCGACCCTGGCGTCCAGCTTGCCTAGACGGACGTAGCGGCGGAGTGCATGTCCAACCTCGGCATCGACGAGATGCGGCGCCCAGAGCGTGTGTTCCTCGGCATCGAGTCGCTCCTCGACAAGGTCCGCGTGCTCCCTAGGGGCGAGTAGCTCGACCAGCACTGAGGCGTCGACGACCGGCATCAGTCGCCACGGCTTTCGCGGATGATTTCGACCGTCCGCTGGGCGTTGACGCCAGGTGAGCTTGGACGGCTCCTGGCGCTCGCGGCGATCTCCCGGATCGTCTTCTTCCGGGAGCGCAGGCTGAGCTCCCGCTTGATGTAGTCGGACATGCTCATCCCCGCCGCCGCCGCGCGGATCTTCAGTTGTTTGTGGAGGTCGTCCGGGACGTTTCTGATCTGGATCATCTTGGACATGTTTTGCACATTAACCCGTGTGCCGGACATGTCCAGTATCTCTGCGGTTCTCATGCAAGCGATCCTGCCGGGTCGCCACGCACGTGTGGCGCGCACTTCGTGCCAATTTCGCACCCGAAGAGGTGCAACTTTTGACCTTCCCCCGCGGTTGTAGGCAGAGTGCAGACCGTGAAGCGCTCACCCCGCCCCTTCACCGCGGCTCTCCTCGTCCTGCTCTTCGCCGGCCTGCTCGCCGCTTCGGCCCTGCCGACCGCCGCTGCGGCCGCCGGCAAGCGCACCGTCCATTTCGACGGTCGCACGATCCGGGTCCCGGCGGGCTGGCCGGTCTTCCGGCTCGCGCAGCATCCCCGGATGTGCGTGCGGCTCGACCGGCGGGCGGTCTACCTCGGCGCGCCTGCGGCGAACCAGAGCTGCCCGGCCGAGGCGCTCGGGCGGCGGCGGGCGATCCTCGTCGAACCTTCCTCCGCGACGGCCCGCGCCTCGGCGCTGCGCCCGGCGCTCAGGCCGCTCGCCCGCTCTTCCTCCAGCGCGGTCTTCACCGGCCTCGGCTTCGACGCCTGCAGCGCCCCATCCGCAAAGGCGATGACGGCCTGGAAGAGCTCGCCCTACCGGGCGGTCGGCGTCTACATCGGCGGCGTCAACCGCGCCTGCTCGCAGCCGAACCTCACCCCGGAATGGGTCGCCGAACAAACCGAAGCCGGCTGGCACCTGATCCCCACCTACGTCGGCCCGCAGGCGCCGACCAGCAGCTGCTCGAGCTGCGCCAAGCTGAGCGCCAGCCAGGCGACCGCGCAGGGCTCGGCTGCGGCGGTCGACGCGGTCGAACAGGCGAGCGCGGTCGCGATGGGGCCAGGCAGCCCGATCTACTTCGACATGGAGGCCTACAGCCGCACCTCCTCGGCCTCGGCGGCCACCCTCGCCTTCCTCGAAGCCTGGACCAAGAAGCTGCACGCCCTCGGCTACGTCTCCGGCGTCTACAGCAGCAGCGCCTCCGGGATCGCCGACCTCGCCGGCCAGGTCGGGACCGGCTACACCCTCCCGGACGACATCTGGATCGCCAACTGGAACGGGGTGCAGAGCACCTCCGACCCGGTCGTCCCCGCCGGCGCCTGGACGCCGCACCAGCGCATCCACCAGTACCAGGGCGGCCACAACGAGACCTACGGCGGGGTGACGATCAACATCGACAACGACTACGTCGACGGGGCGACCGTCGGCACCGCCACCGCCGCCGGCGGAGACGACCCGATCGGCTTCCTCGACCTGGCCAAGGCGCCGGCGCCGGGCCAGATCCGCGTGCGCGGCTGGGCCTTCGACCCGAACGCCCCCACCGAAGCGGTCGCGATCCGCCTCGTCGTCGGCGGCCGGGCCGGCGAACCCGGCGTCGCCTCCTACGAACTCGGCGGCGCCGCCGCGGCCCGCCGCGACGTCGCCGGGGAATACCCAGAAGCCGGCCCGTACCACGGCTTCGACGTCAGCCTGCCGACGGTCAAGTCGGGCCGGCAGCGGGTCTGCGTCTACGCCCTCGACATCGCTCCCGGCGCCGATCGCCTGCTCGGCTGCAAAGCCGCCTCGATCCCGGTCGCGCTCCAGCTCTCCGGCGTCAAGGCGAGCGGCAACCGCGTGCGCGTTCGAGTCTCCTGCCTCTGGCCGGCGGGGACCGACTGCCCCGGACAGATCGTCCTGCGCACCCGCTTCCGCCTACCGGTCCCGCACTACCGCGGCCGCGGACCGCGGACCCGGGCGGTGACCCGGGTGATCGGCCGCAGCGGCTTCCATCTCAGCGGCGGCCAGGCTCACACCTACCGGGTGCCGCTCAGCGCCGTCGGCCGGCTACTGCTCCGCAAGCGCGGCCGGTTGAAGACCCACGTGGTGGCGGCGATCCCCGGCGGCCGGCGCACCGCCGTCGTCGCGGTCGGGCGCTAGGCCCCTGGCGGCCGGTCGGGTCGCTCCGGGTAGATCTCGTCGATCGTCAGCAGCGCCCGGTAGGGAGCGCCCGCGGCGGCTTCGATTCTCTCCGCCCCGCCCGCGAGGCGATCGACCACCGCGACCACGCCGGCCACCTCGAGTCCCTCCTCGCGGATCCGCTCGATCGCCTGCGCGGTCGAGCCGCCGGTGGTGACGGTGTCCTCGACGACGAGGCAGCGCGTCCCCGCCTCGACCGGTCCCTCGACCCAGCGCTGCAATCCGTGCTCCTTGCGCGACCCTCGCACGAAGAAGGCGACCAGGCCCTCGCCGCCGGGGACCGCGATCGCCGCGCAGGCCGGCGGGATCGCCGCGGTGGCGGGGCCGCCGACCGCCTCCGCCCCGACTTCGGCCGCAGCCGCCGCGATCAGCTCACCGGCGGCGCGGAACCCGGCGGGCCGCATCAGTGCCCGCCGCGCGTCGACGTAGTACTGCGCCACCGCCCCGCTCGCCAAGGTCACTTCGCCCAGGATCAGCGAGTGCTCGCGCAGCTCGTCGAGCAGCGTCAGCTTGGCGGCCTCGAGGTCGGTCACGCGCGCATCCTAAGCGCGGCGACTAGAAAACGAATATGGACTCGCCGTAGTGCAACTGGTCGTAGATCCGCGGCTGGTCGGCGATGAAGGTCCTCACGCAGCCGTGGCTCGCCGCGTAGTTCGGCACTTCGGCGTAACCGTGCACCGCGTAGCCGTTGTGCCAATAGAAGGAGTAGTACATCCCCTCCGAGTTGTACCCGGGTTCGCGACGGTAGAAGGTGTAGTGGCCGGTGATCGTCGGGGTCGAGGGCTTGCCGGTCGAGACCGGGTAGATCGCGAAGGGCTTGCCCTTCTTGATCATCACCAGGACCTGCTTGCCGAGGGGAACCTCGACGTGTTCGCCCGCCTTCGGATAGCGGACGTGGTAGGCGCCCCTGCCGCCGAAGACGCTCTTCACCAGCCCGGCGCCGGCCTTCTGGCTGCGGTTCATGTCGTTGACCTTGCGGTAGGCGAGGACCTCGCGCCCGAGCCTGCCGTTGAAGCAGTCGCCGCCACCGGCGACGTAGCCCATCTTCGCCATCGCCTTTTTGAAGCCCTTGACGACCTTGCCGCATTCGCCCGGGTGCAGGGACGGGAAGCTGACCCTCCAGCTCTTGCGCACGGTGCCGTCGCCGCCGAGCGCCGCGGTCGCCGCGTGCTTGGCGCTGACCGCGTACTTGCCGTCCTGCTTGACGATCACGCTCGATTCGAAGGTGCCGACCTCGCCGCTGCCCTTGCTCACCGCCACCTCGTGGCTGACCAGGCGATGGCCGTCGAGGTAGAAGGTGACTTCGACCTTCTGCCCCGGGACATAGGGGGTGAGCGTGCCGGTGACCGGGACCGTGTCGTAGATCTGCGCCCGGTCGCCGTGCAGGTGCCCGACCTCGATCTTCACAGTCGCGGCGGGGGCCGGTACCGGCTTCTTCGGCGCCGCGCCTGCCGCCGCGGGCAGGACCAGCAGCCCGGCAAGGCCGACGAGGAGGACGAGACGGCGGTTCACGGGCCGGATGCTACTGACCGAGGAGGGCGACGGAGTTGTTCAGCATGTGCAGGAGGATTCCCGGCACGATCGAGCCGGTCCTCTCGTAGAGGAGCGAGAGCAGGAAGCCGAAGACGATCAGCGGCGGCACCGCGCTGACCCCGGTGAGGGCGTGGAGCCCACCGAAGATGACGCCGGTGACGAGCGCCGCCGCCATCCGCGGCAGCCGCTCGCGCAGGCCGCCGAAGAGCATTCCCCGGAAACAGACCTCCTCCGCGATCGGCGCCAGGATCGCGATCAGCAACACCTGCGCCGCGATCGGTCCGAGCGCTTCGGCGATGTCTTCCTGGTGCGGTTCGACGATCACCTGGGCGTAGACGGCGACGAAGAGCAGATAGAGGCCGATGCAGGCGCCCATCCATTTGAGCGCCGAGGGGCGGAACAGCCGCACACCGAGGCGGCGGCGGATCTCGCCGAACCCCTTTGCGCCACGCGTCGCCGCGATCGCCATCGAGACGCCCAGGAAGCCAGCCTCGGTCGCTCCCTGGGACCAGAGGTTGCCGAAGGTGTCGAGGTGCCCATTCGACTTCTGGCCGAAGACGAGCGCCGGTATCGCCAGCACGATCCCGGTCCCGAGCGCGAGGACGACGCCGAGCACGGCGGTCCAGGGGCCCCAGTTGGAGTAGGGGAAGCGCTGCCGGGGCTGCTCGGCGACTGGCTCCGCGGTTAAGTTGCTCTCCATGCCGCGTGCAGTCTCACAGGTCTCCCGCACGACGCGGACGCGGCTGCGGATCCTGCGGCGGGTCGTGCTGCTGGCGATCTTCCTCGTCGTCGCGATGCTCGTCCTCAGTCAGTTCACCGAGTTCAAGCGGCTGGCGACCGGGGTCCTCGCCTCGACCGCCGTCGTCGGGCTGATCGTCGGCTTCGCCGCCCAGCACACGATCGCCAACATGGTCGCCGGGATTCAGATCGCGGTCTCGCAACCGTTCCGGATCGGCGACCGCCTCCAGTTCGAAGAACGCGAGGGAAGGGTCACCGACATCACCCTCTCCTACACCTACCTGGACCCCGGCGACGGCAGCTCGGTGGTGATCCCGAACCAGCTCCTGGTCGAGGGGGTCGTCCACAACCAGTCGACCGAAGACACCGTTGCCTGAGCGCGGCAGGGGCGAAGTACCCTCTGCTGGATGACGCAGCGCAACCGGCGACGTCAGCGCCGTCACGGGGGGGTCGGCGCCAAGCTCCTGATCGCCTTCGGCACCGTCGTGGCGCTGCTCGTCATCGCCGTCATCGCCGTCACCTCCTGGGTCCTGAACGTGGCCGCCGAGGCGCCCTCGCTCGCCACCTGCAAGCCCGTCGAGCAGGGCGGCAACACGGTCCTCTACGCCGCCGACGGCTCGAAGCTGGGGGTGGTCCGATCCCCCGAAGCTCGCGAGCCGGTCTCGATCGAGCGGATCCCGCGCAGCCTGCAGCTGGCGACGGTGGCGATCGAGGACCAGCGCTTCTACCAGCACGGCGGCATCGACGAGGAGGGGATCGTGCGGGCGGCGCTCAAGGACCTCGAAGCCGGCGAAGCGGTCGAGGGCGGCTCGACGATCACCCAGCAGCTGGTGCGCAATCTCTGCCTGCGCCACCCGAAGAAGAACCTCGAACGCAAGATCGTCGAAGCGAAACTGGCCGAAGAGTACTTCCAGCGCCACAGCCGTAAGGAAATCCTCGGCGCCTACCTGAACATCGCCTCCTACGGGACGATCGAAGGCAGCACCGCGGTCGGGGTCGGCGCCGCGGCGCGGATCTTCTTCTCGAAGCCGGTCTGGAAGCTGAACCTGGCGCAGGCGGCGCTGCTGGCGGGTCTGCCGCAGGCGCCCTCGCAATACAACCCGCTGCTCAACCCGGGCGCGGCGAAGGCGCGCCGCGACGAGGTGCTGGGGCAGATGGAGAAGCTCGGCTACGTCAGCGCCGCGAGGGCACGGGCGGCGATGGCCTCGGGGCTCCAGGTGAACGTCTCCCACGGCTACTTCGCCCACCGCGAGCCCTTCTTCTTCGACTACGTCGAACACCGCCTGATCGAGAAGTACGGGGCGAACGCCGTGCGGCGCGGCGGCCTGAAGGTGCAGACGACGATCGAGCCGGAGCTGCAGCGGGTGGGGCTGGAGGCGATGCGCAACGCGCTCCCCTACTCGACCGACCCCTCCTCGGCGCTGGTCTCGATCGACCCCCGCAACGGCGACATCCGGGCGATGGTCTCCAGCTCGAGCTACGACCAGAGCCAGTTCAACCTCGCCGCCCAGGGTCACCGGCAGCCGGGCTCGACCTTCAAGGCGTTCGTGCTGACGACGGCGATCAAGCAGGGAATCGACCCCTACACGACCTACTACGACTCGAAACCACTCGATCTCTTCCTGCCGCGGTGGGGCCACTGGGAAGTCCACACCGCCGACGAAGGCTATCTGGGGAGGATCAACCTGAAACAGGCGACGGTCGCCTCCGACAACACCGTCTTCGCCCAGCTCGACCTCGACGTCGGCCCGAAGGCGGTGGCGGCGACGGCGCACTCGATGGGGATCACCTCGCCGCTGGACGGGATCCCGGCGGAGGGGATCGGCGGCCTGCGGATCGGCGTCTCGCCGCTGGAGCTGACCGACGCCTACGCGACCCTCGCCTCCGGCGGCGTCCACCACGACCCCGTCGCGGTGACCGAGGTCGTCTTCCCGAACGGGCACGTCGACCGTCCGCAGCAGCCGCACCCGCGGCGGGTGCTGTCGAAGCCCGTCGCCTGGCAGGTGACCCGGCTGCTGCACGACAACATCACCGAAGGCACCGGCACCGCCGCCTACACCGGCTGCGCCGGCCAGGCCGGCAAGACCGGGACCACCGACGAATACACCGACGCCTGGTTCGCCGGCTACCAGCCCAACCTGGCGACCGCGGTCTGGGTCGGCTACCCGGAGTCGAACGAGATCTCGATGTCGGACGTGCACGGGATCATCGTCTTCGGCGGCACCTTCCCGGCCGAAATCTGGCACTCGCTGTACTCGGGGGCGGGGGTGCCCTGCGAGGAATTCGAAGAGCCCAGCCAGCAGATCAGCTGGGCGCCCTTCTACGGGCGCTTCACCCAGTCGAGCCCGAGCGGGGGCAAGGCCGGCAGTAATGGCGGCCAAGGCAACGGCAACGGAGGATCGCCCCCGCCGGGCACCGCCGCCGTCGGCGGCTACGACCCCAACGCCTACGCGCCCGGCGCGGGTCAGGAACCGGCGCCGCTGCCGCCTCCCTTGCCTGAAGTCGGCGGCGGCAAGTCGACGGGCAGGTAACGGCGATCGATCCGGGGCTCGCCTATGGCCTGATGTGGGCCGGCTTCTTCGCCTACCTGGGGACGATTGCGACGGCGCCCCGGCTGGGTCGCCGGATCGTCTGGGGGGCGATCGTCGCCCTCGTCGCCGCCTTCGCGGCAGCGCCCGTCCTCCTCTCCCACGACGTCTACAGCTACGTCGACTACGCCAGGCTCGGGGTGCGGCACGGCCTCGACCCCTACGTCCACCCGCCCTGGGCCGCGGCCTCCGACCCGGCCTTTCCCCACGTCACCTGGATCGACGCGCGGAGCGTCTACGGCCCCCTCTTCACCCTCGCCACCTATCCGCTCGCCTGGCTGCCCGTCGGCGCCGCGGTCGCGGCGCTGAAGGCGGTCGCGGCGCTGTCGGTGCTGGGGATCGCCTTCCTCGTCTCGCGCATCGCCGCCTGGCGCGGCGTCGACCCGATCCGCGCCGCCGCCTTCGTCGCCCTCAACCCCCTCGTCCTCGTCCACGTCGTCGGCGGCGCCCACAACGACGCCCTGACGATGCTGCTGGCGACGCTCTCCGTCGCCGCCCTCCTCGGCTCCCGCGAGCTCGCCGGCGGCGCCGCCCTCGTCGCCGCCGTCGCCACCAAGCTCTCCGGCGCCTTCCTCGCCCCCTTCGCCCTCCTCGGCAGCGGTAGACGCGGGCGCTTCGTCGCGGGCGGCGCGGCGGCGGCCCTCGTGATCGCCCTCGTCGCCTACTCCGCCTTCGGCTGGGACTGGCTGCGCGGATTCGGGTTGGCGGGGGAGAACCAGAGCCGGACCAGCCACCTCAGCATCCCGACCACCTTTGCCCGGATCAGCGGCATCGGCCCCGGTGGCTGCCGGCTCGCGGCGGCGATCCTCTTCGCCGCCCTCGTCGCCTACCTGCTCGCCTGGACCTGGCGCGGCGGCGACTGGGTCCGCGCCGCCGCCTGGACCACGTTCGGGCTCCTCCTCGCGACCTCGTGGCTGCTTCCCTGGTACCTGCTCTGGCCGCTTCCCCTCGTCGCCGTCTCCAGGGACCGTCCCCTCCAGCTTCTCGCTCTCGGGCTGACGGCCTTCCAGCTCGGAGCGCGCATACCTCTGTAGGAGCGGCCTACATCACTTCGGGCGTATGCCCCGCGACCTCCGCTTTCGCCGCTTCCTCCTCGGAAGACGCATGCAGGATGCCGGTGTGGATGCTCCAGCCCTCTCTGCGCCCCAGCGCCGTCACCACCGCCACGTAGAGCAATTCGGCCACCGTCATCACCCCGCGCAAGGCGATTGCGATCAGCGAGCCGAGGGCGAAGCTCCTGCTCGGCAGCGCCGCCTTCACGGCCCAGGCGAAGGCGGCGTCTTTGATCCCGAGCCCGGCCGGCGCGACCAGCGTGATCAGCGCGGCGAAATAGCCGATCGCCTGCGCCGAGCCGACCAGGAGGATGTCGTCGAAGGGGATGTAGGTGACCGAGCGGGCGACGCAGTAGATCCCGAACGCGACCACAACCCAGTTCAGCGAGTAGAAGGCGATCAGGGCGATCACCCCCCGCAGCGAGATCACCTCGGGCAGCGGTTCGCGACCGAACTTTCCCAGCGCCCAGTTCGCCAGCGGCCCGAACACCTTCGGGTGCAGCAGGGCGATCGCGGCCGGGATCAGCAGCAGCACGCCCCAGCGGACGGGGTCGCCCTGCAGGTCGGGGTGCTTGATGATGAAGTAGGAGGCGACCACGATCGCCGAGGTCGCGGAGATCGCCTGTTCGTAGACGATGCTGGCGATCGTGATCCGGCGCGGGATCCCCGCTTTTTCCGAGAGCAGGACCCGGCCCAGCACATAGAGCACGCTGCCGGGGACGTAGCGGGCCAGCAGCGGCTGCCCCCAGGCGACCTGGGCGCGGCCGAAGCCGAGCGGATATCCGAGGAACCGCAGGGTCAGGTCCCAGCCGAGGGCGCTGAGCACGAAGAAGCCGGGGAGGACGACGATCGCCGGGATCAGCCAGCCGACGTGGAAATGGACCCCTTCGTTCTGGATCTCCGACCACTGCTGGACGACGGTGAGGACCAGGAAGCCGAAGATGAGCACGGCGAGGCCGATCTGGAGGGCGAGGCGGACCTTGCGGCTGCGCGGCGGCTTCGTCCCTATGCGCGCTCCCGCCTCGCCGACCCGATGGAGAAATGGTTGGCGGCGCTCCACGTCCGTCGCACCTTAGTGGCTGTCTGAGATAGTCGGGCGATGGGCGAGTTCGAGTTGCTGGCGAAGCTCCGCGAGCGCCTGCCGCAGGACGGGCCCGGGGTCTTCCTCGGCAGCGGCGACGACGCCGCCGTAACCGTCCCGGCCGGCGCCACCGCCACCTCGGTCGACGCGATCGTCGAGGGGGTCCACTTCCGCCGCGGCGAGGCCGAGCGGCGGCTGGTCGGCCGCAAGGCCCTCGCCACCGCCCTCTCCGACCTGGCCGCGATGGGGGCGGAAGCCGGCGAGGCATACGTCGCGCTGGGAGCGCCGGCGGACCTGGGCGAGGAGGACTTCCTCGCCCTCCTCGACGGCCTCCTCGAACTGGCCGGCGAGACCGGGACGACGCTTGCCGGGGGCGACCTCACCCGGGCGCCGGCGCTGACGCTGGCGGTCACCGTCGTCGGCCACTCGGCCTCTCCCGAGCGGCTCGTCCCCCGTGGCGGCGCCGAACCGGGAGACCTGCTGGTCCTGACCGGCGAGATCGGCGGCGCCGCCGTCGGCAGGCTCCTGCTCGACGAGCCGAGCGTGGCCGCTCGGCTGCCCGAGACCACCGCCGGCCGCCTCCGCGCCCGCCAGCTCGATCCCCGCCCTCGCCTGCGCTCGGGCCGCGCCCTCGCCGCCGCAGGCGCCAGCGCGATGATCGACCTCAGCGACGGCCTCGGCGCCGACGCCTCGCACCTCGCCGAGGCGAGCGGCGTGGCGCTGAGGATCGAGGCCGGCTCGCTGCCGATCGCCAAGGGAGTCGCCGAAGTCGCCGCGGCGGCGGGGCGCGAGCCGCTGGAGCTGGCCGCCTCGGGCGGCGAGGACTACGAGCTGCTGGCGGCGCTGCCGGCGGAGAGGCTGACCGAGGCCTCCACCGCGATCGGCGAAGCCGCGGAGACCACCCTCACCCCGATCGGAACGGTCGAACCGGGAGAAGGTGTCGAGATCAGGCTGCCCGGGGGAAGGCTCCTGGAGACTTGGGGCTACGACCATTTTGCGGGGCAGGGGCCGTAGCGTGGATCCCGGTCAGCAGTTCCCTGACGCCGCGGCGGCTCAGCATCGCCGTCGCGATCTCGCCCGGGTCCGGTTTGTAGGCGCCGGCCTCGACCAGGGATTTCAGCTCTTGCGTCTCCATCGCCCTCATTATCGGCCTACCTACCCAGATCCTTAGTTCTTAGTACTCGCACATGCGTCCAAAGGGCAGCGATTACTAACCTTTGAGGGGTGCCGAACGGATCAGCCCGCATCCTCCTCGTCGACGACGAGCAGTCGATCCAGACCCTGCTGAGCTACCCGCTGCGCAAGGACGGCTACCACGTCACCTCCGCCCTCGACGGCTCGGAGGCCCTGCGCCGCTTCGAGGAGGGCCGCTTCGACCTGGTCATCCTCGACCTGATGCTGCCCCGCATGAACGGGGTCGACGTCTGCCGGCAGCTGCGCTCGCGCAGCCAGGTGCCGATCATCATGCTGACCGCCAAAGGCAGCGAGACCGACAAGGTCGCCGGCCTCGAGGTCGGGGCCGACGACTACATCACCAAGCCTTTCTCGATGCGGGAGTTCCGCAGCCGGGTGAAAGCGGCGCTGCGGCGCTCGCGGATGGGCGGCGAAGCCGCCGAGGGCGCGATCGAGACCGGCGAGCTGACGATCGACTTCGACCGGCGGATGGTCACCCTCGGCGGCGAGGAGGTCAAAGTGACCTACGTCGAGTTCGAGATCCTCGGCGCCCTCGCCCGCTCCCCCGGCCGCGTCCTCACCCGCGAGACCCTGCTCGAGCACGTCTGGGGCGACTCCGACTACCGCGATCCGCGCACCGTCGACGTCCACATCCGCCACCTGCGCGAGAAGCTGGAGAAGGACCCGAAGGAGCCCGAGTACCTCTTCACCGTGCGCGGGGTCGGCTACCGCTTCCGGGAGTAGGCAGGTGCGGCGGCTCCGGCTCAGCGACTTCGCAAGCCGCATCACCCTGATCTCGATCGCGATCGCGGTCGGCGCCACGGTCGTCGTCTACGTCTACGCGGTGGCGATCGGGGGATCCGCCAGCGGCGATTCCGAAGTCAAGCTGCAGATCCTCATCGGCGGCCTGATCGCGGTCGCGGTCGCCACCGCGATCGGCCTCTACTACGCGCGCACCGCGGCCAGCAACATCCAGCGCCTGCAGGAAGCCGCGCGCAAGGTCGCCGACGGCAACTTCGAAACGACGATCCCGGTCGCCGCGATGGGCCAGCTGGGCCAGCTCGCCCGCACCTTCAACGAGATGCAGCGCCGCCTGGCCGAGCTCGACAGCGCCCGCAAGCAGTTCATCGCCAACGCCTCGCACGAGCTGCGGACGCCGATCTTCAGCCTCGGCGGCTTCGTCGAGCTGCTCGAAGAGGAGGATCCGAGCCCCGAGGAGCGGGCCGAGTTCGTGCGCACGATGCGCCAGCAGATCGAGCGACTGACGAAGCTGACCACCGACCTGCTCGACCTCTCCCAGCTCGACGCCGGCGCCATCGTGATGCGCGCGAGCGCGATCGACCTGACGGCGCTGGCGCGCGAGGTGACGCGCGAGTTCGGGGCGCGGGCGGAGCTGCGCGGCTCGCGCCTGCAGCTGCGCACGCCGGCGGAACCGGCGATCGCCCTCGGCGACGCCGACCGGGTGCGGCAGATCATCCGTATCCTGCTTGACAACGCCCTCACCCACACCCCCGAGGGCACCGACGTCACCGTGACCACCTACTCCGCCAACGGCCGCGCCGAGCTGACCGTCTCCGACGAGGGGCCGGGAATCCCGCAGCGCGTCCAGAAGCGGATCTTCGAGCGCTTCTACACCGCCGATTCGGCCGGCGGCTCCGGGCTCGGCCTGGCGATCGCCACCGAGCTGGCGCAGCGGATGCAGGGAGAGATCACGATCAGCTCCAGCCGTCGCTTCACCGCCTTCACGCTCGACCTGCCGCCGGGCGAGCGAGGGTCTAACGCGCCCCGAGCCGCCCGCGTCCCGGCGAGGAGCGCCGCGTGAGGAAGCCGGCCGTCCTCGCGGCGCTGCTGCTCTGCCTGGGGCTGGTCGCGGGTTGCGGATCCGGGGGCGAAGGGTCGAGCCCGGCCGGTCCTGCTCCCCGGGCGGAAACCACCGAACCCGCCCCCCAGGTCGCCGTCGAGACCTCGAGCCCGGGCTTCGACGCCACCCGCGTCTACAAGGAAGCCTCGCCCGGCGTGGTGACGATCCGCTCGGTCTTCGGCTCCGCCGGGGCCGCCGAGGGCTCCGGCTTCGTCCTCGACAAGCAGGGGGAAATCGTCACCAACGCACACGTAGTCACCGACGCCTCGACCGGCGAACGCAAGCCCGCCAAGGAAGTCTTCGTCGAGTTCCCCAACCGCAACGTGGTCCCGGCCGAAATCGTCGGCTTCGACCCGTTCGCCGACGTCGCCCTGCTGCAGATCGAACCGGACGGCTTCGAACTGCACCCGCTGCAGCTGGGCAACGACCAGGACCTGCAGGTCGGGCAGCCGGTGGCGGCGATCGGCAGCCCCTTCGGCGAGCAGCAGTCGCTCTCGGTCGGGGTCGTCTCCGCCACCGACCGCTCGGTCAAATCCCTGACCCAGTTCGAAATCTCCGGCGCGATCCAGACCGACGCCTCGATCAACCCCGGCAACTCGGGCGGGCCGCTGCTCGACGCCGGCGCCCGCGTGATCGGCATCAACCAGCAGATCGAGACCAACTCGGGCGCCAACGACGGGGTCGGCTTCGCCGTCCCGATCTCCGCGGTCAAACGCTCGGTCGCCCAGCTGCGCGAACACGGCAAGGCCGAATACGCCTACATGGGGGTCTCCACCCAGGCGCTCTACCCCCAGCTCGCCCGCAAGCTGGGGCTGAGCACGACCTTCGGCGGCCTGATCTCGGAAGTCGTCCCGGGCGGCCCCGCCGAGAAGGCCGGGCTCGAAGGCGGCGACGAAAAGCTGCGCTTCCAGGCCGCCCAGTACCGGACCGGCGGTGACGTGATCCTCCAGGTCGACGGGCGGGACATCGTCGGCACCGACGACCTCGCCCGCATCGTCGCCGACCACCAGCCCGGCGAAACCGTGACCCTGACGATCCTCCACGACGGCCAGCGCAAGGAAGTGAAGTTGACGCTGGGCAAGCGGCCCGACATCCCCTCCCCCGAATAGCCGGCCGCGGCGGGCGGCCACCACGTCGCCGCCCATCCGTGTAGAACTCTCTGGCCTTGCTCCAGGAAGTCGCCCTCGGGCACAAGACCCTCACCGATTACACCCACATCGTCGGCAAAGAGCTGACGGAGCAGATCCGTGCGCTCGCCGAGCCCCTGAAGGACAAGCGGGTCCTCCACGTCAGCGCCACCGCCTTCGGCGGCGGCGTCTCCGAGATCCTCTACACGCTGGTGCCGCTGATGCGGGACATCGGCCTCGACGCGCACTGGCAGGTGATCTTCGGCAAGGAAGAGTTCTTCAACGCGACCAAGCTCCTCCACAACTCCCTGCAGGGCGCCGAGGAGACCTTGAGCGACGAGCAGTGGGCGCTGTTCGACGAGATCAACGAGATGAACGCGGAGGGGCTGCAGGGCGAATGGGACGTGGTGATCGTCCACGACCCGCAGCCGATCGGCCTGCGCCGCGGCGCCCTGGAGAAGGGGGGGCGCTGGGTCTGGCGCTGCCACATCGACCTCTCGACGCCGAACCCGGCCCCGATCGCCCGCCTGCTGCCGATGATCGAAGAGTACGACGCGACCGTCTGGCACCTGCCCGACTACGTGCCGAACGGGATGGGCGAGGGCCGCGACAAGGTCAACATCATGCCGCCGGCCATCGACCCGCTCTCGCCGAAGAACATGGCCTTCTCGCCCGAGGACGCCGCCTTCGTCTGCCGCCAGTTCGGGATCGACGTCGACCGGCCGCTGATCACCCAGGTCTCGCGCTTCGATCCCTGGAAGGATCCGATCGGCGTGATCGACGCCTACCGCGAGGTGACCGAGCAGGTGCCGGAGGCGCAGCTGGCGATGGTCGGCTCGATGGCCACCGACGACCCCGAGGGTCGCGAGTACTTCCAGAAGACCTTCGAATACGCCGACGGCGACGAGGACATCAAGATCCTCAGCAACCTCAACAACGTCGGCGCGATCGAGGTCAACGCCTTCCAGTCGCAGTCGGACATCTGCCTGCAGAAGTCGATCCGCGAGGGCTTCGGCCTCACCGTCACCGAGGCGCTCTGGAAGGGCCGCCCGACGGTGGCCGGCAACGTCGGCGGGATCCCGCTGCAGATCGAGGACGGGGTCAGCGGCTATCTCGTCGACTCCCCCTCGGAGTGCGCCGCCCGCTGCGTCGAGATCCTCCGCGATCCCGAGCTCGGCCGGGAACTGGGCCGGCGCGGCAAGGAGCACGCGCGCCGCCAGTTCCTCACCCCGCGCCTGCTCCGCGACTGGCTCGACTTGCTGACCGGCCTGGAGAGCTGAGCGCGTAGTCTCTGCGGCGTGGGTTCGTCGCCGCTGATCATCGTCTCCAACCGGGGGCCGCTGCAGTTCGACCGCGACGAGGGCGAACGGACCGTGCGGCGCGGCGGCGGCGGCCTGGTGACGGCGCTGTCGGGCCTAGTCTCCCATCGCGACGCCCTTTGGATCGCCTCGGCGATGACCGAGGAGGACGTCGCCGTCTCCGAAGAGAAGGGCGGGCCGATCGAGCAGGAGCTGGACGGGATCGACTACCGCGTCCTCCTCGTCGGCAGCGACCCCGTCGCCTACGACCGCTTCTACAACGTGATCGCCAACCCGATCCTCTGGTTCATCCAGCACTACCTCTGGGACCTCTCGAACGCGCCGGACATCCGCCAGCAGGAGCTCGACGCCTGGGACTACGGCTACCAGACGGTCAACCAGGACATCGCCCGCGCGGTGCTCGCCCAGATCGAGGGACAGCCGCAGCCGCTGGTGATGCTGCACGACTACCACCTCTACACCGCGCCGGGGATGATCCGCGCCGAGCGACCCGACGCCTTCCTCCACCACTTCGTCCACATCCCCTGGTCGCAGCCCGACAGCTGGCGGATCCTGCCGACGCGGATCCGCAACGCGATCTTCGAAGGGATGCTGGCCAACGACATCATCGGCTTCCACACCCACGCCTACTGCATCAACTTCCTTCGCTGCTGCGACGAACTGCTCGACGACGTCGAGGTCGACTACCACGCGGTGGAGGTGCGGCACGGCGGCGGCAAGACGCTCTGCCGCGCCTACCCGCTGGGAATCGACGCGCAGCGCCTGGAGCGGGCGGCGGGCTCGCCCGAGGTCGCCGAAGCCGAGCGCGAGGTCCTGGAGCGGCGCCGCCAGTACCTGATCATCCGGGTCGACCGCGCCGACCTCTCGAAGAACGTGCTGCGCGGCTTCACCGCCTTCGACACCTTCCTCGCCCAGCATCCCGAGTTTCGCGAAAAGGTCACCTTCATCGCCCATCTGCAGCCCTCGCGCCAGGACGTGCCCGAGTACGCCGAGTACCTGGAGCGGATCGAGGCGCTGGTCGCAGTCGTCAACCACCGCCACGGCACTACCGACTGGATGCCGATCGACCTGAAGATCTACGAGAACTTCCACGACGCGGTCGCCCGCTACAAGCACTTCGACCTGCTGATGGTCAACTCGCTCTTCGACGGCATGAACCTCGTCGCCAAGGAGGCGCCCGCCGTCAACACCCGGGACGGGGTGCTGATGCTCTCCGAGAACACCGGCTCCCACCAGGAGCTGATCGACTACGTGCTCTCGGTCAACCCCTTCGACATCCAGGAGCAGGCCGACGCGATCCACCGGGCGCTGACCATGGACCCCGAGCAGAAGCGGCGGCGGGCGGAGGGCCTGCGCGAGATCATCTTCTCCCACAGCCCCGGCGACTGGGTCGACGACCAGCTGCAGGACATCGAAGCCCTGCGCAGCTCGGTCGCCTAGGGGGAGAGTTTTCCTCTCCCCAGCCTTGAGGGGGAGTGCGCGGAGTTCGAATTCGATGGGCGAGGGCGGCCAAGGCGGCGGTGATCGCCGTTGCCGGGTTGGTGGCGCTGCAGGCGCTGCCCGACCTGCTGAAGCCGCCCGCGCCGGCCCCGCCGGCGGCCGACGTGGGACTGCCGCGGGTGGTTCCGAACGAGGCGCCGGTTCGGCGGTGGGAAGGGCGACAAGCGGTCGGCCCGGCGGTCGTCGTCGCGAGGTCGGCGACGCCGGCGCACCCACCCGAGTCTCCGCCTCCGGCGTCCCCGCCGGCACCGGAACCGTCCGCCTACGTGCCGTCGCCCGCCCCGACGGCGACCCCTCCTCCGCCTCCGCCCGCTCCACCCGGCGACGGCTCGGAAGAGTTCGCGCCGCACTAGGCCGCGAGCCGCCGCTATAGTCCTTCGCCGCTTTGGCAGCCCCACGCGAATACGAGCTGGTCCTGATGCTGGACCCCAAACTCGACGCCTCCGCGCGCGACGCGCTGGCGAGGGAGGCCCGTGGGCAGATCGAGGCCTCCGGCAGCCTCAAGCACGAGAACGACTGGGGCCTGCGCAAGATGGCCTACGAGATCAACCACCGCACCGAGGCCGACTACCGGTGGATGCGGTTCGAGGCCGCGAGCGATCTGCTCGACACGCTCGACCACAACTTGAAGATCGCCGACGGCGTCCTCCGCTTCCGCATCTTCAAAGTCGATCCCGGCGCGCCGGTGATCGTCCCGCCCGCCGTCACCGCGACCCCCGGGCCGCGCGAGCGCAGCGCCCAGGGAGCCCGCGAGGACCGCGGCGAGGCTCCCGCCGAAGACGCCGAGGAGTAACCCGGCGCCGCGCCGGCCTCGCTGTTTGCGGGAAACCCCCTCGCGAAGGGGGGCGAGTTGCGCCGTCCACCTCCTTAGACTGGGAAACCAGCAAGCGAACCTCAAGGAGTGAGTGACTTGGCAGCTTCGAACGTGAACGTGGTGGTGATCACCGGGAACCTGACCCGGGATCCGGAGCTGCGACACACGGGTGGCGGGACCGCGGTCTGCGACCTGCGCGTCGCCGTGAACAGCCGCCGCAAAGACCAGAGCGGCAACTGGGTCGACAAGGCCAATTACTTCGACGTCACCGTCTGGGGGGCGCAGGGCGAAAACTGCGCCAATTACCTCTCGAAGGGCCGCCCGGTGGCGGTCGAAGGGCGTCTCGACTGGAGCGAGTGGGAGGCGAAAGACGGCAGCGGCAAACGCCAGGCCGTCCGGATCGTCGCCAACACGGTCCAGTTCCTCGGCTCGCGCGACGGAGCCGGTGGTGGCAACGGAAACGGCAACGGCGGGGGCGGCTTCGCCCCGCCGCAGAGCGACGTCCCCGCCGACATGTCGGACTTCGGCGGCGCCCCAAGCGGAGCCGGGGCGGCATCCGAAGACGACATACCTTTCTGAGTCTCGGGCCTACAGGGCGCCGCTGAGCGGCGCCCTGTAGCATCACGCGCCGATATGGCACGAGCAGCTGAGTCTTCATCCCGGACGGGCGCGCGGCGCGGCAGGCGCGGCGCCGATCGAGCGCGGCCACGCAAATACACGCGGGTCAACGCCGACGTCGTCGACTACAAGGACCTGAACCTGCTGCGGCGCTTCCTCTCCGACAAGGGGAAGACGCGCGGGCGCCGGGTCACCGGGCTTTCCCGCCGCCACCAGCGCCAGCTCTCGGTGGCGGTGAAGCGGGCGCGCGAAATCGCCCTGCTTCCCTACGTCGGAGAGCGCTGATGGCGCAGGCGATCCTGCTCCAGGACGTCGAGTCGCTCGGCGAGCGCGGGCACGTCGTCGACGTCGCCCCCGGCTACCTGCGCAACTACCTGATCCCCCGCAAGCTCGCCCAGCCGGCGACCGAGGGAGCGCTGGAGGAAGCCAAACGGCGGATGGCGGCAGCCGAAAAAGCCGAGGCGGCCCGCCGCGAACGCGAAACCGAAGCCGCCGGCCTGCTCTCGAAAACGGTGTTGACGATCCATCAGCGAGCCGGCGAGGACGGCAAGCTGTTCGGCTCCGTCGGGGCGAAAGAGATCGTCGACGCCCTGCGCGAGGCGCGCGACCTGCGGATCGACAAAAAACAGGTCCAGCTCGAGCAGCCGTTGCGCGAAATCGGCACCTTCATGGTCGAGATCAAACTGTCCGACGGCACCACCGCCGCGGTGAAGACGATCATCAGCGAGGAGAAGTAGTCCAGCTTCGTCGTCGCAGGTCCGGCTGGGCGCGCTCGGAGCGGGCGACGGTCGGCCTCGCCGCGGTCGCCGTCGGCGCCGCCGGCGCCGTCATGGCCGGTCAGTTCAGCCGCATGTTCGCGCGGCGGGCCGGTGAGGCCCACGACCCCGAAGCGCTGCTCGAATCGGCGCCGGCGGCGGCGGCCGACACGGTCGGCGTCGCCGTCCGCGGCTACGTCGAGGCGCCGCGCAGCGAAACCGTCCTCTTCAACCTCCTCGCCGGCTTCCTCGGCTCCTTCGCCCTGGTGCGGATCTCGACCTGGGGAATCCGCGACGGCCGTGGGCCCTTCCGCAACGTCCACATCGGCGGCCGCCACATCCACCACTTCGTCCCCGGCATCCTGATCGCCTTCGCCTCCGGCACCGCGGCGCTGCTCACCGACGACGACGATGTCGAGCAGCGGCTGGCGATACCGATGGGCGCCGGGATCGGGCTCACCTTCGACGAGGCGGCCCTCCTGCTCGACCTGCGCGACGTCTACTGGACGCGCGAAGGGCTGCTCTCCGTCCAGCTCAGCCTCGGCGCCACCGCGATCCTCAGCATCGCCATCCTCACCCTCCGCATGCTCCGCCGGGGGGAGCGCCGGCAGGAACAGGAGGGCCTGATCCCCCCGCCCCAGCACGACCAGCTCTCCTTCGGAACTGCCGCATAAACGTCACCAGAGCGTGAATTCCTTTTCGCGGGATTTGCACGGATGGATCACGTAGGTCGATCCGCCCTCTGGTTTGCTTGAGGAGCGCCCCTTGCACCCCCTGGATCCGCCGCCGGGGCGCCTATACCTAGAGCACGATGCCGCAGCCGCCGACGACCCACGTCCCACCCCAGAACATCGAGGCCGAGGAGTCGGTGCTGGGGGCGATGCTGGTCGCCGAGCCGACGCTGACGCGGGTGATCGACGAGGTGAAGCTGCACCGCGAGGACTTCTACCTCGACAAGCACAAGGAGATCTTCGAGACCGTCCACGATCTCTACGCGGCCTCGAAGCCGGTCGACGAGCTCAGCGTCAGCGAGGCGCTGACCCAGCGCAACAAGATCGACGCCGCCGGCGGCAGGCACTACGTCTCGGAGCTGGCGGCCAAGGTCCCCGCCGCCGCCAACGCCAAGCACTACGCCGAAATCGTCCAGCAGAACTCGCTGCTGCGGCGGCTGCTCGGCGCCGGCCAGGAGATCCAGGGCTGGGTCAACGAGCGCGACGGAGAGCCGCGGGAGCTCTCCGAGCGAGCCGAGAAACTCCTCTTCGAGGTCGCCCACAAAGAGCAGGCGAGCGACTTCAAACTGCTCTCGGAGGTCCTCCACGACGAGGTCGACCGCCTGGAGAAGCTCTCCACCGGCGAGACCGAACTGACCGGGACGCCGTCCGGCTTCCGCGACGTCGACGCGATCACCGGCGGCTTCCAGCCCGGCAACCTGATCATCGTCGCCGCCCGCCCGGCGATGGGCAAGAGCGCGCTCGTCGCCAACATCGCCGAAAACGTCGCCGTCAAGCGCAAGCTCCCGGTCGCATTCTTCTCGCTGGAGATGTCCGAGGTCGAGCTGGCGCAGCGCTTCATCGCCTGCCGGGCGCGGATCTCCGGCGACAAACTGCGCAAGGGCCAGGTCTCCAAGCGCGACTGGCCGAAGGTGCTGCGGGCCTGCAACGAGCTCGAAGAGGCGCCGCTGTGGTTCGACGACTCCTCCGACCTCGGCATCCTCGACCTGCGGGCGAAGGCGCGGCGGCTGCACGCCCAGGAACAGGAGCGCGGCGGCCTCGGCCTGATCATCCTCGACTACATCCAGCTGATGCGCTCCGACGACCACCGCGCCAACCGGGTCGAGCAGGTGGGCCAGATCAGCCGCGGGCTGAAGATCCTCGCCCGCGAGCTCGAGGTGCCGGTGGTCGCGATCTCGCAGCTCTCGCGCGCGCCCGAGCAGCGCACCCCGCCGAAGCCGCAGCTCTCCGACCTGCGCGAGTCGGGGCAGATCGAGCAGGACGCCGACGTCGTCGCCTTCCTCTACCGCGAGGACTACTACCGCGACCCCGAAGAGGAGCCGGACGGCCTCGCCGACCTGATCATCGCCAAGCACAGGAACGGCCCGATCGGGACCAGGAAACTGGTCTTCCTCGACCGCTATCCCAAATTCGCCGACCACGCCCACCAGGAGCCGCCGATCGAGCAGCCGGCCGCCGAGGCGCCGCCGTTCGACGACGCCGCGGCGGCGGGGCCTGACTTCTGATGGCCGCGATCGCCCGCTCCGAGCCCTTCCGCGAACAGGCCTGCCCGCGCGGGGTCTGCGACGGCTCCGGCTGGATCCTCGGCCCCGAAGACGTCGCCCGCCCCTGCGAGTGCCGGGCCGAGCGGCTCAACCGGGACCGGGGGCGCGGCGTCGCCTCGGCGATCCCGGCCCGCTATCGCGGCGTCTCCTTCGACCGGCCGCCGGTCTCCGACATGGCGCGGGACATGACAACCCGCCACGTCGTGCAGGCAGCGCGGGACTTCGTCGAGAACCTCGAGCGCAACCTGGAAGAGGGCCGGGGGCTCTGGTTCATGGGCGACACCGGCACCGGCAAGACGACGCTGGGGATGCTGGTCGCCAGCGAGGCGCTGAAGGCGGGCAAGTCGGTGGGGGTCTACTTCACGCCGAAGCTGCTGACCCGGATCCGCCAGACCTACCAGGAAGCCGAGAGCGAGAACGCCTACGGCCGCTTCTTCGAGCGGCTCGCCGCGGTCGACCTCCTCTACATCGACGACCTCGGCTCCGAGCGCCACACCGATTGGGTCGTCGAGCAGCTCTACGCGGTGGTCAACGAGCGCTACGAGAACCGGCGGGCAATGCTGGTGACGAGCAACGCCGAGGGCGACGTCCACGGCGGTCAGCAGCAGCTCGAGGACCAGATCGGCCGCCGCACCGTCTCGCGGCTGATCGAGATCTGCGGCGACCCGCTGCCCCTTTTTGGCGCCGACTACCGCTACCGAGCCCGCGCGGTCGGCTGAACCCCGTCACAATCCCCGCGGCGATGCCAGGCGTGGTCATAGTCGGGGCCCAGTGGGGCGACGAGGGGAAGGGCAAGATCACCGATCTGCTCGCCGAGCGGGCTACCGCGATCGTGCGCTTCCAGGGCGGCAACAACGCCGGCCACACGATCGTCCGCGACGGCGAGGAGTTCAAGTTCCACCTGATCCCCTCCGGCATCCTCTACTCGGACAAGAGCTGCGTGATCGGCAACGGCGTCGTCGTCGACCCGCGGGTCCTGCTGAGCGAGATCGACGGGCTGAAACGGGCCGGGATCGGCGTCGGCAACCTGCGGATCTCCGCCAACGCGCACCTGATCATGCCCTACCACGTCCTCCTCGACACCGCCGGGGAGACGAAGCTGGGGAAGCTCTCGATCGGAACCACCCGGCGCGGGATCGGCCCCTGCTACGCCGACAAGGCGCTGCGGCTCGGGATCCGCGTCCAGGACCTGCTCGACGAGAAGATCCTGCGGACGAAGATCCGCGCCGCCCTGGAGCCGAAGCAGCAGGCGCTGCGCGAACTGTCGGTGCAGCGGCGCAAGCGGCTGAAGGAGGCCGGCGAGGACGCGAAACCGATCGAGGCCGGGGCCGAGGTGCCGGACCCGCGGCTCGACCTGCACGCGATGGTCGAGGAACACGTCAACTTCGGGCACCGGCTGGAGCCCCACATCGCCGACACCGCGCGGCTCTGCTGGGAGGCGCTCGGGCGCGAGGAGACGGTGATCTTCGAGGGCGCGCAGGCGACCCTGCTCGACCTCGACCACGGCACCTATCCCTTCGTCACCTCCTCCAACCCGATCGCCGGCGAGGCCTGCGTCGGCGCCGGCGTCAGCCCCAAGGACATCGACGAGATCTGGGGGATCGCCAAGGCCTACGCGACCAGGGTCGGCGCGGGCCCCTTCCCGACCGAGCTCTTCGACGAGGTCGGCGAGCAGATGCTGCAGCGCGGCCACGAGTTCGGGACGACGACCGGGAGGCGGCGGCGCTGCGGCTGGATGGACCTGGTGGCGCTGCGCTACGCCGTCCGCCTCAACGGCATGGATGCGCTGGCGATAACCAAGCTCGACGTCCTCAGCGGCCTCGGCCCGCTGCGGGTCGCCGTCCGTTACCGCTCGAAAGAGGGCGCCGTCCTCGACACCTTCCCCTACCACCAGTCGATCCTCCACTCGGCGACGCCGGAGTACGAGGAGCTGCCCGGCTTCGACCTCGACCTCGGCGATTGCCGCGAGGCGGGCGACCTGCCGCGGGAGGCGCGCGACTACCTCGGCTTCATCGCCGATTTCGTCGGCGTGCCGATCCGGCTGGTCGGCGTCGGGCCGGACCGCGAGCAGGTCGTCTGGCTCGATTAGGCGACGCTGCCGGCGAGGCCCTGACGGAAGACCTCCGGCGATGGGATCCCGATCACCTCGCCCTGAAAGCGCTTCTTCGTCCCGTAGACGACCCAGGTGGTGTCGATTTCGCCGATGTCGAGGTCGAGGCGAAGCTCGTCCCTGTGCTCCTCGAAATGCTCCATGTGGGTGAGGCCGGAGTCGTAGCGGCCCGCGAGGAGCTCCTCCCCGACCACGGGCTTGGAGACGACGTCGACGATCTCCTCCCACTGGGAGAGGTCGACGTAGCCCTTGGTCGCGGGCACGATCCCCAGCGAGCGGGGATGCTCGACCTCGCGCCGGGTCAGCACCACCAGGTGCTTGGTCGGGAAGATGAAGGTGTCGACGACGAAGACCTCCCTCCAGTAGCGCTCGGTCACCTCGTGCACCTTGGGATGGGCGCTGCACTGGATCAGGAAGGCGTTCTCGCGGCCGCGGATCCTCTCCAGGCCGTCGAGGAAGTCGCCGATGAACTCGATCTCGAAGTCCTCGATCCCCTGGAACTCCATGTAGCGCCGCACCGCCCGCTCGTGGCAGGTGCCGGCGGGCCCCAGCGTCACCAGCTTGAGCGGCTCGCCGGCCCCCGTTGCTCCCCCTCCGTTCATAGCTCAAAGCCTAGCTGAGTAATGCAAAGCAGCCAAAAGCGGCTTGCGTGCGGAGTCCTTGACATGCCCGTTCCCTTCCTCTAGTTTCGGAGCCCTGGCGTGCCAGGGACGCGCCCGGACCATCTATGGAGGAACCGGAGGGGACAACGTGAGGGCGAGAGCTCAAGCCACCCGAATGGATGGCGACGCAAGCTCGATGCTTGCCGGCGCGCCTTGTGCGCGGTTGTTCCGCGACCAGGACGTCGCTTGTCGACGCCAGTATCCGTCAACCACTAGGGAGGATTAAATGCTCTCTCGCATTCACAACAAGCTCGGCACGGCCGGTCTGGTCGTGGCGATCGTGGCGCTCGTCGCCGCGTTGGGCGGTGCCGCATGGGCCGCCTCTGACAACCACCTTTCCGGTGGCGAGAAGAAGGAAGTCAAGAAAATCGCCAAGAGCTTCCAGGGCAAAGGCCCGACCGGCCCCGCTGGTCCTGCTGGACCCGCCGGCCCGGCCGGCGCCGCTGGCGCCAAAGGTGCGACCGGACCCGCCGGCGCCAAAGGTGCGACCGGACCCGCCGGCAAAAACGGCGCTCCCGGCCCGACCGGCGCAACCGGCGCAACCGGTCCCGAAGGTTCGCCCTGGACCGCAGGCGGCACTCTTCCTTCAGGGAAAACCGAGACCGGACGCTGGGCTTGGGGTAGAACGCCCGAAAACCAGGCCCAGGCATGGACCGCCATCTCCTTCAACATCCCGCTGGCAACCGCACCGACGCTCCACTACATCGCCACCGGCGCAACTCCACCGGCGGCGTGCCCCGGCACGGCGGCGAATCCGGCAGCCGAACCGGGGAACCTCTGTGTCTATGAGGGCGAACCTGATCTGAGCGAAGAAGCGAAACTGTTCGAATTCTTCACGACTTTCACGACGGGGACCGAAGGCGACGCCGCGGCTGGCGCGATCCTCGTCTTCAGCATGAAATGTCAAGAAGAAGAACCACCCGGTTCCGGGAACTGCAAAGAAGGGAAAAAGCTCTACAAAGAAGGGGAGGCCTTCGGGAGCTACGCGGTCACCGCTCCGTAGGGCCCATAGAAAACCAGCTGCATCGAAGGGGCCGCCTTTGGCGGCCCCTTCGTCGTGGCCGGTGGCGGTCGTCAAAAATTGCGCTAAGATCCCCTTTTGCTCAAGGGATTTGAAGGGAGATAAGGGTGGGCAAGGGAACTTGGCTGGCATTGGCAGGAGTGGTCGCGGCGTTCGCGCTGATGGGCGTGGGCTGCGGCAGTGGCGGCAATTCGACCAGCTCCGTGACGAAAGTGCAGTACGTCAACAAGGTGGACGGCCTCTGCGAAGAACGCGAAGAAGAACGATCCAAGAACATCGAAGCGGTCGTCAACAAGCTCAAGCACGGCGAAATCCTGACCAACAAGAAACAGCAGCGGATGATCGAAACGATCATCATCCCCAGCTACGGGAAGATGATCGAAAACGTGAAGAGCCTGGAAGCCCCGGAAGGCGCCGAAGCCGAAACCGAAGAACTGATCAAGGCGATGGAAAAGGCTCAGAAGAAAGTCGAAGCCGACCCGCGCCAGGCGGTCTCCAGCGTCATCATGTTCGAAGAAGCGAACGGGCTGGCGACGAAATTCGGCCTCAAACACTGCGTCATCTAAGCCGGCGCAAGGCCTCGTCGAATCCGCCCGCCTGGATTTCGATCAGGCGGGCGGCGATCTCGACTTCCCAGAACCTGCAGCCGGCGATCCACGCCTGGCCCAGGTACCTCCATGCGCCGATCGTGGCGCTGACCGTGGTGTCCAGAGCCTCCCCCAGCCGCTCCATCAGGTCCTTGAACTCTCCCTGCATGCCGGCAATGACGTCGAGTGGGTCTCCCTCCTGCCCCAATTTCGTTTCGACCATCACCCGGTGCCCGGTGCGGACGCCGAAGAACCAGGCCTCGTGGAGAAAGGCCTCCATCGTCGCTGCCTGCTCTGCGTCGAGGCCGAGAGCCTCGGCGCTCTCCTCCGCGAGGGGCTTCAGGTCCCGCTCGTGCGCCGTGAAGACCGCCTTCGGCAAGCTGTCGTCCCCAGAGGGCATCAACGCCAGTCTAGATAACCCCGTCTACTTGAGTACTCCTATATGTACTAGGCGATCTCAGAGCGCGAGCGGGTGCCGCGCCACGAACTTACGCGGGTCGGCCCAAGCCCGATGCCAGCGCGGGCCGGAGATCCCGGGCGGGTCGCCGCGGGTGTCGAAGCGTAGGCCGGCGACCACCATGAAGACGTGCTCCGCGTTGGCGTAGACGGTGATCCACCTTCCGGGGCCGGCTTCCCCCCAGCTCTCGAGCTGGCCGGAGACCATCGTCACGCCGAGCAGGCCGCCTCCGTGAAGCGCGTAGCCGACCGCGCCTGAGCAGTCGTAGCCGCGGCTGATCCAGCTTCCGTGGCCCCCTCCCCAGACGTAGGGGCGGTGGCGAATTCGGTTGGCGGCGGCGATCACCCGCTTCACCGCCGGGGGCGCGCCCGGCGGTGCGACCGCCCTGCCTTCCACGAGGCTCGCGCCGCAGTTGGCGGCGGTGCGGGTGGCGCCTTCCGGCACTGGCACGCACCCGGCTCCCCAGGGGATCGCTTCTTCCCCTCGCGCACCGGCTGCCGGCCCCGCCATGGCGGCGAGACCAAAGAGAAGGGCGGCCCAGAGGCCGCCCTTCCGCAATGCAGGGGATCTCAAAGGAGAGCCCTCTATCGATCCGATCGTCCTCAGACGCCGGTGCAGGCCCGGGTAAGCGTGGTCGAGGCCCGGGTCCCGTCGGCGAAGACGGCGGTCCCGTGAACCTGCAGCTTGCCGTCGGGGCATTTGGCGAACAGGACCTTCTGCTTGCCGACGGTCAGGTTGAACGACGTGACCGAGCCGCTGCCGCCGGCGATCTTCGGGATCGAGGCGACCGATAGCAGCCCGTAGCGACCTTTGTGGATTTTCTTGATCTTCACCGTGGTGACGATCGCCGCCGGGGTCGGCACGGTGATGTAGGCATGGATGTAGAGGGTGGTCTTACCGCCCGAGGTGCCGCCGTTGAAGACCAGTAGCTTCGAGCTGACGGGGATCGGTTTCTGTTCCGGGAAGGCGATCTCCACATTCGTCGTGCCCTTGCCGATGATCGCCGACTTGCACGCCTTTTCGGCTGCGGCGGTGTCGCGCGACTGCAGCTGACCCGCCTTGCACTTGGCGACGCCCTTGGTGTTGATCGTCCCGTTCTTGTCGGTTTCGAGGATGACTTCCTTCAGGGCCGGCGGGTGCGAGCCGTCCTTGGTCGCGATTTTGCCGGAAGCCTGGAGCATGATGTTCGCCAGCTTCTTCTTCGGCAGCTTTTTCGGCGAGAAGCCGCCGTTGAAGGTGACCAGGAGATTGCCGGCTTCGACCGTCTGGGGCTTGTTGCCGGCGCTGGCCAGGCCCGCCACGCTGACGGCAATCAAGGCCGCGAGGGCCATCGTCAACATCAAGTACTTGCGCATATCCCTATATCTCTCCTTTGCGGCCTGCCCGTCCGCGGGTCGATGCCGTCGAATGTCTGCTTGAACTTCTCTCCAGCCGGTCAAACTACCACCCGGGCCTCTTTCGTAAACCCCGCTATTCGCGGAAAGGAGCGCTCTCGCCCTCGCCTTTACGAATGCAGCATCTGCAGCCGGGCGCGCTCGCGCTCGGCTGCTGCGCCCTCGGGCCCCAGGAAGGGCAGCGTGATCCAGAACATCAGGTCGGGCAGCCGGCTGGGAAGGCGGGTGACGGCACCGTGGAGAATCTCGCTGTAGAGGAGCTCGTTGATCCCGCCGGCGAGCGAGAGGGAGGTGATCCCCGGCAGTTCGACCGAGGTCTCCGAGCGGCCCGCCTCGAGGAAGCCGGTGAACTGCCGCAGCGCCGCATCGCGGCGGGCCAGAGCCTTCGGCCCGGCGGCGAGGACCTCGACGATCGCGAAGCGGGCCTCCTCCGGATGCGCGGCGAGGTGCTCCAGCAGCGCCTCCAAGGCGCAGCAGACGCGCTCGGCCCAAGGCGCTCCCGCCCGCGATTCGAAGGCCTCGGTCGCCTCGCCGAGCAGGTTGCCCAAGAGGACGTCGTAGGCGGCGAGGAAGCAGTCCTCCTTGCTGTCGAAGAGCTCGTAGAAGGTCTTGCGCGAGACCCCGGCGACGCCGATCACGTCGACCACCCGCGTCTCCGGATAGCCGCGTTCGGAGACGACCTCGACCATCGCCTGGTGGATGCGGTTGCGCTGGGATTCGGTCACCGCCTCCCTCGGCAAACCGTGCCTTCCCCGGGGCAGCCGCTCTCTCAACTTGGCAGAGCGTCTAGTGGAAGCCACCGACAGACTGTAGAGCAGTGCTGCCGCCCGGTGTGAGATTCTTTTCTAAGAGCCCTTACGGGCTGCGGCGAAGATCTCGAACTGCGAATCGGTCGGCTCCTTCGGCCGGCCGTTGCCGTGGAAAACCCGCTCCAGGGTCATCCCGACCGAGGCGTAGACCTCGCGGAGCTCGTCGACCGTGTAGAGGCGCTGGCGGAATTCGATGCGCTTGTCGAGACCCTCGAGCACCTCGCCGAAGCGGAGCGGGATCATCGCCCCTTCCATGTAGGAGTCCCTCTTGTTCCAGCGGTGCTCGACCAGTTCGACCATGCCCGAGCTCGGGATCCAGGAGCGCTGCGGGAGGCGAGCGCGCGCGTAGAGGACGTTGGGGACCTGGATCAGGTTCTGCCCGCCCTGCTTGAGCGCGCGTGAGATCACCTCGAAGGTGCGGTGGTTCTCCTCGTCGGTCTCGAAGTAGCCGACGGCACCGTCGTTGAGGTTGAGGACGATGTCGAACTCCTCCTCGAACTCGAGCTCGCGCAGGTCGCCCTGGAGGAAGGTCGCCTCCAGGCCCTGCTCCCGGGCATCGCGCTCGGCGATCTCGACGAGTTCCGGGGAGATCTCGACGCCGACGACCGAGAACCCTTGGCGCACCAGCTCCAGCGAGTGCCGGCCGGTCCCGCAGGCGAGGTCGAGGATCCGCTCGCCGCCCTGCGGGCGCAGCATCGTCAGGGCCCGCTTGATTTCCGACTCGGTCCGCTCGGTCCAGGCCATTTCCGCGCTCATCCCGTCGAACGCGGTCGCGTACCAGTCCTGCGGAATCTCCTTTTGAAGAACGCTCATCGCTCCCCCGAACTCTCCCTTTGCATCAGAGAGTTTAGAGCAAACACAGCCGCCCGGGCTCTACGGCCGATCTTCGCGGCGATGCCTCCGGACCAGTGGGCCCACGTAGCCGATCACCGCCCCGATCGCCGCTGCGATCAGGATGACCACGATCAGCGGCGCCGAGAGGTTGACGAAGAGGATGTCGACGTGAACCCGCTGCGAGTTCTGCAGCGCGACGACGAGGACCAACGCCACCAGGATCCCAACCGTCCAGGCGCGCCAGTTGACGGACCGCTTTCCCTCTGGCATCCGCTCATCGTAGACGCCGTATTTCTAACCCTTGCTAGGCGGTACAGCTTTCCAAGCCATATTCGCTCGCGAGTTCGTTGGCTTCTTCGTACATCGTGCTGTTCGTCAGTACCTGGGTCGGATCGGCCTTCACCGCGGTCTTGGCCTTTTCCATAGCGTGGATGATCGCGGCCACCTTAGCTTCATCACCTGCCGGGGCACCAAGGCTTTTGAGGTTTGCGATCGTCTTTTCGTAGGGGGTGACGAAGATCCAAGTCAGCACCTTGTTTCGTAGCGCCGCCTTGACCCGTTTATGGGTCGGATACTTTTCTTCCGCTTCCTTGAAGCGCCGGGACTCCTCTGCTTCGCCCTTTTTGCAGATCGTGTTCGCCTGGGCTATGAACTGTTTCTGTGAAATGGCGCTAGTCGCACTTCCACCACCACACCCGGTCGCGAGGACAGCGGCTATCAGCAGCGCCCCCCAAATCATGCTCACCCTTTGCAAGATACCCTCCCTGAACGATCTAATTACTCTGATAGGAGAGTATCATTCATCTATGGGCTGCCGGGGTGACAAGCGGCGTCACCCCGGCAGTCTTTAAGGACCGCTTAGGGAGCGGTTACTGCCCAGGTGCCGGTCTGCGACACAACATTCTTTTCGGCGAATTCGCCTGGGTTGAACCAGAGAGTCGCCCCGCTGGTAGTCTGACCGAATTCTTCGGTCGTTTCGATTTCTAGTTCACCGAACTTGGGGCCAAATGCAGCTGCATCTTGGTAGATGCAGAGGAAGCCCCGTTCAGCGGCAGGAGCTTTGACCGTTCCGGGGCATTCTGCTTCGTTTTCACCTTCTTCTTTTACGTACACAAGGGCGGGGGGCGTTTCGCCCGGGTACTGAAGCCCGAAGGAGATTGAGGTCTTGACGAAGCTGCCGGGACTTGGGGTTTCGAAGAAGCCAATCGACCAAGCGCCCGTCAAGGTCGCTTCCGAAGGCAAAACGCACTGCGGCACGCTGATGCTGCAAGCTCCATCTTCGCCATTCGTGCCGTTTTTCCCTGGCGAGCCAGGCGTGCCGACTGCTCCGGCTTCACCCTTTGGCCCCTGGGGGCCTTGGGGCCCCTGCGGGCCTTGGGGGCCCTGCAGTCCAGGCTTTGAATACTTCTTGACGATCTTTTTGACCTGCTTTTCCTGTTGCTTGGTCAGGCCGCCAGCGGCGAAAGCTGCGCCGGTGAGCGCTGCGACCAAAGCCACGACCGCGACGATCAATCCCGCCGGGCCGAGCTTATTCCGAATTCGAAAGAGCATTTAACTCCTCCCTGATTGTTGACATTGCCTTGAGGTGACTGGTCGCGCTCGAACCGTGAGCGGCAAACGTGATGGCAGGCTTGGGGTGGCTTGCCTGCCACCGTTCCCGCCCGATCAAGTCGACCCAAACGCTGCCCTCCGGTCCCTGCGATTCCACTGCACGCGTTCCCTTACGCGTTAGACGAAGCTAGAGGAGCAAGGGGGTGTTCTCAAGGGACACCGAGAACACGCAGAAACTGTCACCCGATGTTCCCGCTCGGATCAGTGGCCGCAATCAGGGGCCAGCGATTGCTGAGAGCTGTGACTGCGACCGTTCTGGGCCATCAGTCCGACCTTGGCCCGGTGATCCACCTTGCAGAGGTTCGCGCTGTTGACGAGCAATCCTCGCTTGCCACCGAATAGGCTCATCGTGAACTTGGTCACCGGCGCATCAGGCACATGCGCGAAGCGGGTGCGGATGCGAGCGAGTTCGGTGCCCTTGACGGGGACCGAGTCGACATAACCGACAAGAACGATATGAATCGGTCCACGCAGATCAGCGACCACGTCAGGGAGTTCTCGGGCACTTCCGTTCGAGCGGAAGTAGACGGGTCCCTTCAATGGTTCGCGCAAGAGCGGGGTGTGGGCGGTGGCGTGTCCCAGCACCGAGAGCTTCGGACAACGTTCTTCTGCGAACTGCACCCGCGTGCAGGGATCGGCGATATGAGCTTGGTCGATGAAGATGTGATCGGGGAGCTGTACAGTCGCCGCAGCGGTGTTTGCTTGACCCTTGCCTTGGGTCAGCACCGCTTTAAGCGCCGGATGTCCAGTCCGTTTGCTTGAACCATCGAGGCTGATTTTCAGCTTGGGCTTGTATGCGAGCTTCGCACAGTTCGTGGCTTGGAAGCTGCTGGAAGCGGTGGCGGTGGTGCCCACGGCGGCGGCGACCGTGGCCTTGATCTCCTTCGCAGAGCAGTCGGTCGGGTTCAAGGTGAAGTGCTTGCGGTCGACTTCGACGTGGATCGCCCGGTAGGCGATCGGCACGCCTTCGAGGATTTGGGGCAGCGGATCAGTTACGATCGTCGCCAGGGCGGTTTCGGGATCGACGTAGATACCAGCGCGGTTTACGACGGTGCCGAGGTCGAAGGGGCCGGCCTGCGCCGACACCCTGGAAATCAGGCTGTAAGGGGCGCCCTTGTAGGGACCCCCAAGGTAGACGGCAGTCGGAGCCCTGCCTGGCTGGGGGATCCAAAGGGGGGCCCCGCCGACGCCAGTGGCCGCGGCGAGCGATCCCACCCGCGAGGACTCCGGACAACTGGCGCTTGCTGCGTCAGCCTCCGGGCAGAGCGGGATCCCTCCGAGCCTTGCCAGGAGCCCCTGCGGCAGGTGGATTTCTATGCCTTGCGGGTTGGCTTCACCGTCATTGCGAGTCAGGGTCATCGTGAAGGTGCTGTAGCTCCCGGCCCGTAGGCTCACCATCCCGGCGTCCAGCGTGGGGGCAAAGCCCCCCTTGCCGCAGCCTCCGGTGATCTGCATCGGCGTGTCGCCAAAGCTGGGGGGATTGCCCGACCAGGGGGTGAATTCGAAATGGGTCTGGTAAGTGCCACAGCTGGCCGGCGTAGCCAAGGGCGCCCTCGGGCCGCCGAAGATATGCAGGCGCAGGGCTTCCACCGGCACCTGCGGATTCCCCCCCAGCGAGGAAATGCCGGCAAAGATCGTCCGCAACTGGCCAGTCAAGGCGTTGGCCTCGATTTCGGCTGGCAGCTTCAGGTGCACGCCCTGTTCGTCGGTCACGAGCCAGAAGCGGAAGAGGTGACCGGGTTCCGGCGTGCGCTGATAGACCGATCCCTCGAGCGTATGTTCAAGCGCCGGTACTTCGATTTCCGCCGAGCCGATCTTTGCCGCGTCCGGGCAGTGAGAGGGCTCGCTGGTGCCGAAGCCGACTTCCTCTGGACTGCAAGCGACGAGTCCGTCGGCAGCTGCAGAGTTGATCGTCAACCCTTGGGGCAGGTCGACGACCGCGCTCTTCAGCGTCGACGTCGCGTAGCCATTCGGTGCTTCGTTCTGGGGTATTTCCAGCGTGGCGTCGAGCCCGGTCGGGGCAGAACTTTCCGGATTGGTAGGAGTCGCCGTGAACGTGGGGTGGAAGACGACTTTTTCGCAGCCGGTGATCCGCGGGAATGGCGCCGTGATACTGGAGGGTGAGCCCGGTAGCTGGTAACTAGTAGCGGTGATCGTCACCTGCCGTTGGCTGCCGCAGTCGGTCGGGTTCGAAAGGAAGGGAATTTCCGGCTGGCCGGAGGAGCGCCCTTTCGGAGGCAACTGGTGGTTTACGGCTTCCTGAGGCGTAAGCCGCAGTTCATTGTGGATAGGAGAGGCGGGCACGCCCCAGAGGGTCGTCACGGCGCTGATCAGTTCCGCCGAGGAAGAAGCGCCTTCTACCGTAGCCACGAGGGAGTAGTTCGTGGGGTCGACCCGCACGTTGATCAGCGTCGGGTATGCGCCCGCGATGAAGCCGAAGCGCGCGACGATGTCCCCCCCAGGAGAGTACATGTTGTAGACAGGCTCGATCAGCGTGCCGTATTCAGTGAGGGTCACTTCGGTGACGCCTACCTGCGAGGCAAGGGGACATTCCGATTTGCCGGACGAGCCGCTGAATTCGCTGATCCCACAGCGAACGAAACGCTGAGGATTTCCCATCACTCCGGGTGGCAGCGCTACTGCGACATCACGGGTGCGCGCGTATGGTCTATGTTCTTTTTCGGTCAGCTTGAAGCTAGTAGTAAGGTCGGCATGGGCGCCGGCCTGGGTCGTTGAGAGCGAGACGGAAGCAGATTCAATCGCGTATTTGTCAAATTCTTCTGCGGCACTCGCGGAGCTAGCGGCGAAGCACCCACCGAGGAGCAGGATGACAAGGAGGGAAGAGAGTTTCACGCTGATGTGCGTCATTTTGCGCTCTCTTTCTTCCCCGTGACCTGTGTGTGACGATGGTTCCGGCGGTGCCTCTTCACGCATCGCGTCTTCCCGTGGTGGCGAACTCTCCGCTCGCCTCTCAGGCAGTGACGGGAGATGTTGTCTTTAGCGCCGGTCGCGGCTTTGGCCGGCGCCGCAAACACCGGTGGTGGGCTCAGGCCGGGCCGGCAGGTTTCGCCAACACACGGCACCGTCGAAGGTTCCGCCGGAAAGCCGCCGTTCACACGGGCGTCGTAGATCGAGCGGGTCTCGTCATCACCGGCAACCAGCGTGTCGCCAGTGATGAAGAAGACATCGTCCCCGTTCTGGCTGACTCCGTAGAGGTAGTTATCGGCGGCGCTTTGACCCGAGGAGATCAGATAGACGCATCCCTCGGCGCGGGTGCAGCTGCCCACACCCTGTTCCTCCCACTCGTATACATCTTGGGTTTCGTCGGTGTCGGAGGAGACCAATGGTTCGGTCGACTCGAAGAAAACGCGGAGGCCATCAGGACGCAGATTGGGAACGAACCCGGATGAGCTGAAGGGCTCCCCGCCGCCCTGAAGGGGGGCGATCGACTCCAACCTTGCGCCTTCGGTCGCGGGCAAGTTCGTCGGAATGCAAGAGATGCAGTGAAGACGGTTCGCCACGCTGTCGTAGCGGTAAATCTCTGGAGATCCGCCGGGGTCATAGCTGTCGAGATTCGCGCGCGACTCGAACAGCAGAACGGTTCCGTCAGGGGTGGTTCGGGAAGGATCGATGGCAACAGCGCCCGACCCCACACCTTCAGTGAAAAGGCCGAGACCATCGGTTTGACCGTCCGGGCGTTCTTCGCCTTCCACATCACGCTGGGTGACCGTTGCGACGAATCGGACTTTTCCTTCTTCAGAAAGGTAGAGATTCTCTTTCCCTTTTTTCGCGACCGCGCCGTTGGGGTTTCTTTCGAGACCGGTGAGTGCGGCAGTGGAGACGAAGTAGGCACGGGAGCCGTCGGGGGCTACGTTGACGACCGTGACGGGACCGCCGCTCATGACGAAGGGAATCTCTTCCTTTCTTTCCGTGTCGAAGGCATAGAGCTTCCCTTCGCGGAGATAGAAGATCCGCTTGCCGCCTTCCGAGATGCCGGCGAAGGTCAGGTTTTCGCCGAGTTCGTAGGTGAGTTCGTCGTTGAGCCGCAGGTAAAGCGTGGCGCCTATTTTGAAGGCAATGCCCGCGCCATCATCGGAAGAGCCGACGTAGCGCGCTTCTTTGCCCTCTGCCGGCGTTTTGTCGCCCGGGAGAAGCGAGACCACGTGGGTCACGCCGTCGGCGGTGCGGTCATAGACGGCTTGCGTCCCCGTTTGTGGTGCTTTGGGCTCGAGCTGGACGGTCGCGTCGAAAATAACGTGAGCACCACCCTGAACGATGCGCCTGCCGATCGCCCCAGGATCGGTGCCGAAGCTGCCCTGCCCGGTCAGCTCCGAATGCCCGTCGGGGTAGCGAACGTAATGCGTTTCCGCCCCTTTCATGACAGCTGGCCCTTCGCCGAATGCAGTCCAAAACGCATAACCCTGATCGGGGGAGGTGCTCCCAACGTTGGAAAAGGTGGAATCTTTCCCGCTCGGGCCGGCGCTGACCGTGGTCCAACCGGACGGTCCCCGTTCAGACCGGTAGAGGCTGCCGCTAAAGGCGCCACTGCCTTCGATTCCTGGCAGCCCTCCGCCTTCGGTGAAGAAGGAGACAGCTTCGCCCTGAGGTGAGGCCTCCAGGGTCTTGAACTTATCGCCGTTGAAGCCAATGCCGATCGGGGCGCGACCGTTGGGGTTGGGCGGGGTCACGAGCTCGTAGGCGCGGCAATCAGGCAAAGCGGCCGAAGATCCGGTGCGCAACGCCTGATTTGGACATTGTCCAGTCGCCTCCGCGTCGGCGTAAGTGATAAACGAGGATTCTGCTTCGTCTTCTCCGGCTTTGCTTTTCGCCGTCACGCGGAAGCGATAACTGGTGCCGGGGGAGAGGCCGTTCAGGGCGGCTGAGACCCGGCTTTCTTCTGCCATGCTGGGGACGGTGCCTTCTCCGGCGACCAGCGCTCCTGCGAAGCTCCCCCCCGCCTCTTCGAAGGCTTCCTGGGTCATGTATTCGAAGGCGTAGTGGGTGGCGCCCCCTTCGGGAAGGATCGTCGCTTGCAACTCGGCTTCTCGTTCGCCGACGTTGTCAACGGCGATGCTCTTGACGACGGGAGAGCGTTCGCTGGCCGGTTTGAAAGCGAAGGCGTGGCCGTCTTCGCCCGGATGCGAGGGAACGAAGACATAGTGGTCGTTCGGAGATTCTGGCGCGTTGCTCACCGCAATTTGGAGCGGATGGGCGCGACCATTGAACGCGTAGTTGATGGCCGAGACGTATTCATAGTCTTCGTTGAACTCGTAGACGTTTTTGGTTTCTCCGAGGTCATCGACGAAGAAGTGGCCGCTTTCTTCATCGACGGCTACCGACAGCCATCCGTTACCTGAAAGGAACCTTCCTTCAGGCGTGCTTGAGCCGGTGACTTCTTCCACCAAGTTGAAGGGAGCATGTGATTCAAAGACGAGAATCCAGCATTTTTCAACATTGCGTTCAGGGCACGAGCTCGCGTACAAGCGTTCCCGCTGGGCGTCGACGGCAACCCAAATGTTCGTAAACAATTTTTCGTTCGTTATCGTGTTCAGCAGTTGGTTGCCTTCAGCAGCCGAGCTGTATTCGAAGATAGCGGTGCTGAATTGCCCCCCCGTGATAAAGAGGTGGTCGTCGGATCGGTCGATCGCGATACCCCCCCCGCCGGAAAGCGTTGCGCTCGTCAGGACGACGGTGCGGGAGTTCGCATAACTAATATCGCCTGCTTTGGGGTTGTAGGTTTCTGGGATATATAGGGCGATTTCGGTGTCTTTGCCTGGGGTCTGCTCAAAGGCGTACAGGTTGCCTTCGCTGTCCACCGCGATACTCTTGGCGCCAAAGGTGTCGGCAAAGCCGCTGATGTAATGGCCGGCTGGGCTGAATACGTCGATTCGCCCCCCTTCTCCTTCTCTGCCCCAGGTTGCGACGTACTCGTCTCCGTATTCGTCAACCGCGATGCTAGTTGGGTTGTTGAAGGGAGTTGGAGGATGGGGACCGGGTTCCGGGCATGGGGGGTCCGGAACTTTGTCGACACTCGAGGTGGTGCAGTCCCCTCTCAGCGAAAGAAGAGGGTCAAATTCATGCGTTGGCGAAGCGCCTTGCGCCACGCCACTCGTGCCGAGCGCGAGGAAGCACACAACCAGGCACTGGATAACGAGATATTGCCTCATCGGCGACTTCCCCTGTATTCCCTGCATCGAGTCCCTCCCTCTGGTAACCAAGCAAACTTAGGACGGAACATGGAATGAGTCAAGAGAATCTCCAAGCACTCCGAGTGACAAGCTGTGCAACTCGCCCTAGCAGGGGAGTGGTAATCGGTGCCCTTCCACCAGTGTCGTGGCCGCGGGATGGGAGTGTCTAACCAGTGCTGCAACGACCCGCGGCGACTTAGAGGACCACTAGGGGTCTACGGGTTCCTCCGAGTAGTTCTATAGACGGTGTTCAGACTTCGAGAACATAAGCGGCCGGCCCATGTGGACCGGCCGCGCACTATTCGTCTCGCTTAAATGCCACGAGAGCTGTTGCTTTTCTAATCGACGAGTAACGGCTTGGGAGAGGTAACTTCGAATTCGCCGGTCCAGGTGCCGGATTTGCCGCACGCGGTGCCGCTGCTGCCGCCTTCACGAGTGAACGTTGCGTTCTCAGCGAGGATGGCTGGGGTGCCGCCGGTCAGCGTGCCGAGGTCGGTCCCGCTGGTCTTCCAAATGCAGTGGTATTCGATTCCGAAGAAGTTGCACTTGGTTGTAACTTCCTGGCCGCTGGCTGTAACTGTGCCATTGCCGTCGGCGGTCGTACCTTCTGTATGGATTTCGAGTTCGCCCGTCTTGAGGACAGCGACTACGCAGTTGCATTTGCCGTAGGTTAGTTTTTCAACTGCCCCGTGCACTGTTTCGGTCGAGCTGCCTGCGTTGGCGGTTTTGCCCTGAAGTGTCGCTTCTTCGCATTCGGTGTTACCGAATGCACCCTGAAGCACTGTCTTTTTGCCTGCCCTCAGCTGGAGGTGGATAACCGTTCCCGCCGGCAGCGTGGTGCCCGCAGGCGATGTGAGCGTCGTCGCCGTAGCGATCCCGGCGAAGGCCATCAAAGCGGCCGCGGCGATGGCGGCGAGGCCGAAGAGCTTCAGGTGTCTCATTGCTTCCTCCCGAGTATTTCTACACATGGGTTCTTAAGCCTTAACAACAGAAGCGGCCGGCCCAGATGGGCCGGCCGCGATCTCTTACATCTCGCTCGAGTGTTGCGAGAAGTAGATGCTCCTCTAGTCGACCAACAGGGTCGACGGAGAGGTGACTTCGTATTCGGCAGTCCACTTTCCGGTGCTGCCACATGCCCCACCGCTGTTGCCGCCTTCGCGGGTGATAACCGCTTCTTGGGCGGCAATAACCGCCGGGGTGCCGCCGGTCAGCGTGCCGAGGTCGGTCCCGCTGGTCTTCCAAATGCAGTGGTATTCGATTCCGAAGAAGTTGCACTTGGTTGTAACTTCCTGGCCGCTGGCTGTAACTGTGCCATTGCCGTCGGCGGTCGCATTCAGTGTGTGAATTTCGAGTTCGCCCTTTTTGAGGACGACGACTTCGCAGTTGCATTTGGTGAAGGTCAGGCCTTCGACCGCACCATGCACTGTTTCGGTCGAGCTGCCCGTGTTAGCGGTCTTTCCTTCAAGCGTCGATGCTTCGCATTCGACGTTGCCGAAGGCGCCTTTCAACACTGCTTTTTTCCCGGCCTTCAGCTGGGATTTAATGACCGTGCCAGCCGGCAGCGTCGTGCCCGCAGGCGATGTGAGGGTCGTCGCCGAAGCGCTGCCGGCGAACGCCATCAGGGCGGCCGCGGCGATGGCGGCGAGGCCCAGGATCTTGAGATACTTCATATTTCCTCCAGTCGAGCTTTTTGCTCGATTGTTGAATCGCTCCCGGGGCGCTGTCCGTGAAGAGGGCGTCCCGGGACTTTCTCTGTCCGCTCAAAAGATGCGGACCTTTCGGGGGAGCTTCTACAGGGGGGTTTGCCGCAGGTCAAGGGTCTAGCGGCATAAAGAGGCGAAAAGCGGCTCCCGATGAGACTCGATTGTTCTACATCGTGTCCAAAGTGCCTGCATCTCTCCAGTGCCAGAGGCGTGGAGTGACCGAGGTCACCGGGGTGCTCCTGTCAGGCGACTCGCCTGAGTGTTGCGCAAAGAATCCAGAGCTTTGGCTTGAACTGCGCCTCCATTGGGTACTCGCTTGGTACAGGCACGTGCAGGAGGACATAGCGTGGCCACCGAGACCTCGACTCCGACCAAACCCCCTGAGACCGACGAGTGCGTTCCCGGCGCATCGGTCGCCGACGTCCTGCGGCTGCTGAGCGGGGGGGCTACCGGCGCGATCCTGATGGCGCTCGGGGAAGGGCCGCTGCGGACGAAGGGGCTGACCGAGCGGGTGCCGGGCTACGCGCCCCGCACGATCTACCGCTACGCGGGGAAGCTGGCCGAGCTGGAAGTGGTCGAGCGGGAAGAGGAACCGGGGGTGCCGTCCAAGGTCGTCCACACGCTCTCCGACCCCTGCGGCAGCGAGCTCTACGAACTCGTCAACCGTTTTGCCACGGCCTCGCTGACGAGGCTTCCGGACGGGCGGATCGACGCTCATTCCTGGGCCTCCCTCGGCCTGCTCGCCGATCTCTGGGAGACGGGGATGGTCGAGGAGCTCGCCTGCGGCCCGAAGACCCCGACCGAACTGGCGCAGGGGCCGCACGGGCTCAGCTACCACCAGGTCAACCGCCGTGCCGGGCTGTTCAAGACCGCCGGCTTCATCTGCGAGCAGGAGGGAACGGCCCGCCGCCGTTTCTACGCGCTGACCGAGAAGGCGCGGCGGGCGATGGGTCTCGTCGCCGGCATCGGCCGCTGGCGCCACCACCACGTCGTGGCCGAGGACGAAGAAGGGATGACGCGCGACGAGATGGCGACGGCGCTGAAAGCGGCGCTGCCGCTGGTGCGGATCCCGCAACACGTCGGCAAGTGCCTGCGCATCCAGGTGCTGGGAGAGGGAGAAGGAGCCGGAGCGGAGGGCGAATCCGTCTGGGCCGAAGTCGAAGAAGACGGGGGCCTGCACAGCTGCGCGAGCGCCACCCCCAGAGTCGACGGCTGGGGCCGCGGCAAGGTCGAGGCCTGGATCCCCACCGTGCTCGACGGAGAGTCCCGGCGGGTGCTGGTGGGGGGCGACGAGCAGCTCGTCAGCGACTGCCTCGGCGGCCTCCACGACGTGCTCTGGACGCCCGCCGCCGTTTAGCCAAGCCTCCCGGATCCCCCCGTGGCAGACTTCCGCCATGGGGACCGCGCAGCGACCCGACCCGACCGAGTCCGTCCGCCATCAGTTGCGGCCGCTGTTCGACCAGGTCGTGATCAAGGAGCTGGACCAGGACCGGGTGCGGCGCTCGGGGCTGGTCGTCCCGCCCGGCACCCATGAGCCGCCGCCCGAGCAGGGGATCGTCCTGGCAGTCGGCCCGGGCCTCGACTGGTGGGCCGGCGCGGGCGTGGAGATGCCGGTGCAGCCGGGCGACCACGTCGTCTTCCCCTCGTCCGCCGGCGTCTGGGTCGAGGTCGACGAGGAGCGCCTGCTGGTCTGCCGGGTGACGCAGCTCCTGGGCGTGCTCGAGTCGGCTTCGCTCGAGCGGGGTTAGCCCGCCTCGGAGAAGGCGGGCTCGGGCTCGCCCTCCGGCGCCGCAGGCATCTCCTCGAGCCGCGGGGCCCGCAGGACGAATACCGCGATCGCCACCGCGATCGCCGCCAGGCCCGCCCCGACCAGATAGGCGACGTGGAAGCCCGAGGTGAGCGCCGAGGCATGGCTGGCGCCCCCTTCGAGCAGCGATTCGGTGCGCTCGGTTGAGAGCGTCGCCAGCACCGCGAGACCGATCGCCCCGCCCACCTGCATGCTGGTGTTGACGAAGCCGGAGGCGAGGCCGGAGTCCTGCGGGGTCGCGCCCGACATCGCCAGGGTCATGATCGCGGGGAAGGAGGTGCCGACGCCGACGCCGATCAACAGGAACGGCGGCAGCAGGTCGGTCAGGTAATTGGCGTCGACCGGCGTGCGGGCGAAGAGCAGCAGCGCGACGACGACCATGCAGACGCCCGGGATCAGCGTGTTCCGCGGGCCGAAGCGCATGATCAGCTTCTCCGAGAAGCCCAGCGAGAGCGAGCCCATCACGATCGTCGTCGGCAGGAAGGCGAAGCCGACGTCGAGGGCGCTGTAGCCGAGCACCTTCTGCAGGTAGAGGGCGCCGAGGAAGAACATCCCGAACATTCCCGCGACCAGCAGCGCCTGCAGGACGTTGGAGCCGGCGACGTTGCGGGAGCGGAACAGCCGCAGCGGCATCAGCGGGTTGGCGATCGTCGCCTGGCGGTGGATGAAGGCTGCCAGCAGCGCCGCCGAGATCGCGCCGAGGACGAGGATGCGGGTGTCGCTCCAGCCCCACTCGGAGATCTTCAGGATCGTGAAGACGCCGAGCATCAGCGAGCTGGTGATCAGCGCCGCGCCGGGATAGTCGGCGCCGGCGCTGAGCCCGATGCCCTCGCGGCCCGCGACCAGGCGCCTCGCCAGGAAGGCGGTGGCGATCCCGATCGGCAGGTTGATCAGGAAGATCCAGTGCCAGCTGATCGCCTCGGTGAGGACCCCGCCCAGGAGCAGGCCGATCGAGCCGCCGGCGGAGGCGACGAATCCGTAGACGCCGATCGCTTTCGCCTGCGCCCCCGGCTCCGGGAACATCGTCACGATCATCCCCAGGATCACCGCCGAGGCGAGGGCGCCGCCGAATCCCTGGATGAAGCGGGCGCCGACCAGCATCTCCTGGTTCTGCGAGGCGGCGCAGAGGAGCGAGGCGCCGGTGAAGATCGTCAGCCCGACGAGGAAGACGCGGCGCTGCCCGAGCAGGTCGCCCATCCGTCCCGCCAACAGCAGCAACCCGCCGAAGGGGATCATGTAGGCGTTGATCACCCAGGCGAGGTTGTTCTGGGAGAAGCCGAGGCTGTCCTGGATCGAGGGCAGGGCGACGTTGACGATCGTCG
>JBQCDH010000020.1:0-13275 GCA_051961435.1 Solirubrobacterales bacterium | reverse complement strand
GGTTCCCCCCATAGGCGCGCGCCCGGATTCCCCGAGCGCCTGTTGGTCAAAGTCTCTGGTCCCTCAAAAAGAGCGACACAGAGCCTAATGGGGCCGCCATAATCGCGCCTTTGTACCTCCGTATAAAGCTCGGGAGGAGGTGGTTGTCCCTGCTGTCAGCCGGCCAGCGGGGTGGCGTGGAAGATGCCGAGCGGGTGGCGGACGCGGAAGCCGTCGGTGGGGCGCATGTATTCGGACCAGCCGGGGCCGCTGCGGTCGCCGTCTTCGCTGTAGGAGGTGTCCCAGCGCAGGCCGGCGATGACCGCGAAGACGTGTTCGTGGTTGGCGTAGATCCGCACCCAGCTGCCGGCGCCGCCGCCGCCCCAGTGCATGAAGCCGGTCGAGTCGAGCGGCCATTCGAGCAGGCCGGCGGCGTGCATCACGTAGCTGACCGACCCCGAGCAGTCGTAGCCGCGCGAGTTCCAGTGGCGGTGCCCGCCCCCCCAGACGTAGGGCCGGTGGCGGATCCGGTTCGCCGCCTCGATCATCGCCTTCACCGCCGGCGGAGCCGAGGTGGGCGCCACCGCGCGCCCGTCGGGCAGCAGTCGCGCCTGTGGCACGGCGGCGCCGGCCGGCGCCGAGCCGGCGAGGGCGCCGCAGGCGAGCAGCGCGACGATGGCGGTGAGGAGCTTCCCTGCCTTGGGCATCGAGGAGATGAATCGACCCCTCGGGGCCGGTTCTTGAAGGCCGGGGGTGACACTGGCCGCAAATCGGCCCTCCCTGGCAACTCTCTCCCTGCTGCGGCCGGAAGTCGCCAAAGGGATAGCCTCCCGGGCCGCACTGCCAAGCCAAACGAGAGGAATCGCTCTTCATGTTCGTATCGAAGGCCGCCGTCGTCGGCGGCGGCACGATGGGCGGGGAGATCGCGCAGGCGATCGCCGCCGCCGACATCCCCGTCGTCGTCAAGGACATCGACCAGAAGTTCGTCGACGCAGCCGTCGAGAAGGCCCGCGGCGTCACCGAGGGGCAGCTCGCCCGCCTCGTCAAGAAGGAGAAGCTGACCCAGGAGCAGGCCGACGCCCGCCTCGCCGAGGTGATGGGGAACGTGATCGGCACCACCAGCTACGAGGAGTTCGGCGACGTCGACTTCGTGATCGAGGCGGTGCCGGAGAAGATGGAGATCAAGCAGGCCGTCTTCCGCGAGCTCGACGCCGCCACGCCCGGCCACGCGATCCTCTCCTCCAACACCTCCTCGCTCTCGATCACCGAGATCGGCGAGGCGACCTTGCGCCCCGACAAGGTGGTCGGCTTCCACTTCTTCTACCCGGCTTCGATCATGCCGCTGGTCGAGGTGATCGCCGGCGAAGACACCTCCGAGGAAACGGCGACCGCCGCCTACAACTTCGCCCAGGCGATCAAGAAGCAGCCGATCGTCTGCGGCGAGGTCCCCGGCTTCGTCGTCAACCGGATCCTGATGGCGACGATGGGGGAGATCTGGCGCGCCCAGGAGGAGCAGGGGCTGTCGCTGAAGGCGATCGACGAGGCGATCGCCGGCGCCCAGCTGGCGCCGATGGGCCCGTTCTTCCTCACCGACCTGCTCGGGCTCGACACCGTCCTCCACGTCGCCGAACACATGCACGAGTCCTACGGCGAGCACTTCTACGTCCACAAGGGCCTGCAGGGCCTGGTCGGCGAAGGCAAGCTCGGCGCCAAGACCGGCGGCGAGGGCTTCTTCAAGGAGGGCGAGCAGAACGTCCCCGGCGACGCCGAGCCCGACGCCGAGGAGCTGGTGGCGATGTTCTCCAGCCGCGCTCTGATCGAGGCCTGCCTGCTGGTCGAGGAGGGGATCTGCTCGGTCCGCGACATCGACCTCGGGATGATGGCCGGGGCCGGGCTCGACCCGCGCAAAGGCCTGTTGCCGCCGTTCTGGAAAGCCGACGTCACCGGTCTCGACCAGGTGCTGGAGACGATGGAGAACCTGGAGGAGAAATACGGCGAGCGCTTCAGCCCGCCGGTGACCCTGAAGCGGCTGGTCGCCCAGGGCCGCCACGGCCTCTCCTCCGGGCAGGGCTTCTACCCCTACCCGCAGCCGGACGAAGGAGAGCAGGCCGAGACGGTGAAGCTGGAGACGCGCGGGGGCGTCGCGATCGCCTGGCTCGCCAACCTGCCGATGAACTCGCTCTCGCCGCAGGTGATCGAGGACCTGGAGACGGTCTGGGGCCGGGTCAAGGCGGCCGATGGCGTCGGGGCGATGGTGATCGTCTCCTCGGTCCCGGTCGTCTTCTCCGCCGGCGCCGACATCAAGGCCTTCACGACGCTCGACGAGCAAAGCGGCGCCGAGCTGATCAACCGGGCGCATGCGCTCTTCCGCGACTTCGGCAAGGCCGGCGTCGCCACGGTCGCCGCGGTCAACTCGATCGCCTTCGGCGGCGGCTGCGAGCTGGCGATGGCCTGCGACTTCCGGATCGCCGCCGAGGCCGCCGTCTTCGGCCAGCCGGAGGTCAAGCTGGGGATCATCCCCGGCTTCGGCGGCACCCAGCGGCTGCCGCGCCTGGTCGGCCCGAGCAAGGCGCTGGAGATGAACCTGGTCGGCGACGCGATCCTCTCCGGCGAGGCGCTCGAGCTCGGCCTCGTCAACCGCGTCGTCCCCGACCACGAGCTGTTCGAGACGGCGCTGATGTGGGGGCGCAAGCTCGCGGCCCAGGCGCCGATCGCGCTCGAGCAGGTCAAGACCGTCTCCCACCAGGGCGACATCGACGCCGGGATCGAGGCCGAGAAGCAGGGCTTCGCCGCCGCCTTCTTCAGCGAGGACGCCAAAGAGGGCATCGGCGCCTTCCTCGGCAAACGCACCCCGAAGTGGAGCGGCAAGTAGTAACGAGCGAGGTGGAGCGACTGGCCGAGCTGCTCGGCCGGTCGCGCCGCGCCGTCGCCCTCACCGGCGCCGGCGTCTCGGTGCCGTCGGGGATCCCGGACTTCCGCACCCCGGAGACCGGCCTCTGGGCGAAGGTCGACCCGATGGAGGTCGCCCACATCGACGTCTTCGAGCGCGACCCCGAGCGCTTCTGGCGCTACTACCGGCCGCGCTTCCAGTCGCTCGGCGACAAGGAGCCGAACCGCGCCCACGAGGCGCTGGCGGAGCTGGAGCGGCGGGGGCTGATCGAGGGGGTGATCACGCAGAACATCGACCGCCTGCACCGGGCGGCGGGCTCGGAGAACGTGATCGAGGTGCACGGCTCGATCGAGACCTCCTCCTGCCGCGAGTGCGGCGCCGCCTTCGGCCTGGAGCGGGTGGAAGGCCTCTTCGACGGGCGCGGGGTCGCGATCTGCGCCGAGTGCGGCGGCGCGGTCAAGCCCGACGTCGTCCTCTTCGGCGAGCTGCTGCCCGAGGAGGCGATGGCGCGGGCGACCGAGCTGGCCGAAGGCGCCGAGCTGATGCTCTGCGTCGGCTCCTCGCTGGCGGTCCACCCGGTCGCCGGGCTGCCGCAACTGACGCTTTCCCGCGGCGGGCGGCTGGCGATCGTCACCAAGAGCGAGACTCCCTACGACCGCGACGCCGAGCTGAAGCTCGAGGGCGAGGTCGACGAGCAGCTGGCCGCGCTGGTTGCGGCGCTCGGCTGAGCGAAGGCGTCGCCGCCGCGCTCAGCCGCCGAAGCGGATCCCGCGCGCCCGGCAGTCCGAGAGGACCGCTTCGGCCCACGGGCCTTCCGTCGCCGCCGCCCGCTGGCAGAGCGCAATCGCCTTCGCCCCGCAGGCGTTCTGCACCTCGCCGCCGGTGCGCCCGGCGATCGTCGGCCTGATGCAGCCCGGGGCGGGGGCGGGGTGGCTGCTGCTGCCGGCCGTCGCCACGACCAGCACCAGAAGTGCGATCACCGTGGCCAGGCTGCCCCAGATCACGACCCGGCGCTCGCGCGCGGTCAGCTTCCGCAACGGCGTGTTCACCCGCTGGTAATGGCCCTCGAGCGGCATCGGCAACAGGTTAGCCAGGCGACCGGGAGGCGCATACCGCCACTCGGGAGAACGATCGCGGCCGATCTTTAGACACTCGTACGTAGTTGCGCGGCCGCCGCGGCGGGAGGGTTATCGAGTCCTAATGGGTGGGCTAGGGAGCCCGACAATCAGAAAGGAAACACCGGATCAATGGAATGGTTGAGCGAAGGGGCCAACTCGTGGCAGCTCACCGCCGCGACCCTGGTCGGGCTCATGAGCATCCCCGGGCTGGTCGTCCTCTACGGCGGCGTCATGCAGAAACGCTGGTCTGTGAACTCGATGATGATGGCGTTCGTCGCCTTCGCGATCGTGCTCGTCCTCTGGTGCCTGTTCGCGTTCAAGATGGCGTTCGGCTCGCCGATGCACATCTTCGGCGCGAGCGGCGGGAGCTTCCTGGCCAACATGTGGGGGAAGCCGGGGTCGATCCTCAGCTCCGCCAGTGAGCTCGGGCACGGGCACATCCCCCTCCTGCCTACGGTCTCCGAAGAAATCGAATTCCCGCAGTCGACCCTGGCCTACTTCCAGATCGTCTTCGCCGCGATCACGCCGCTGCTGATGCTGGGCTCGGTGCTGGGCCGGATCAACTTCAAGGCCTGGATTCCGTTCGTCGCGCTGTGGACGGTCTTCGTCTACACGATCAACGCCTTCCTGATCTGGGGCGGCGGCTACTTCGCCCAGCACGGGGCGGTCGACTTCTCGGGCGGTTACGTGATCCACCTCGCCGCCGGGGTCTCCGGCTTCGTCGCCGCCTGGGTGATCGGGCCGCGGCTGCAGCGCGACCGCGAGGTCGACGCGCCGAACAACCTGGCGATGGTCGCCGTCGGCGCCGGCCTGCTCTGGCTGGGCTGGAACGGCTTCAACGGCGGCGACTGGTACTCGGCCGGCGCGATCGCCTCGGCGGCGGTGCTCAACACCAACCTCTGCACCGCGATCGCCTTCCTCGTCTGGGTCGCCTGGGACTACGTCACCGGCCGCAAGCCGAGCCTGATCGGCAGCGTCAACGGGATGATCGTCGGCCTCGTCGCGATCACCCCCGGCGCCGGCTTCGTCAACGGCTGGGGCGCGATCGTGATCGGCGCGATCGCCTCGACGCTCGTCTACTTCGCGCTCAACTACCTGAGCCGGACGGCGCCCTTCCGCAACGTCGACGACACCCTCGGGGTCGTCTACACCCACGGCTTCGCCGGGGTCGCCGGCGGCCTCCTGGTCGGCATCTTCGCCAACTCGGCGATGGCCGAAACCACCCTCGCCGGGACGATCTCCGGCGGCGGCCTGGAGCTGCTCAAATGGCAGGCGCTGACCGCCCTGTGGGTGATCGCCTTCTCGGCGATCGGCACCTTCGTCCTGCTCAAGCTGGTCGGCCTCTTCGTGCCGCTGCGGATGACCGAGGAGGAAATGGAGAGCGGCGACATCGCCGTCCACGGGCACGAGGTGTACCCGTCGGACGTCCCGTCCCTGGGATACCCGGACGGCTTCCCGGCGCAGCCCGCGGTCAAGCCGGCGCCGGCCGGCGGCACCGCGTAGCCGGATCAGCCCGGCGCACCGGGGACGGTGCGCCGGGCGGCCTCCCGCAGCACGTTCAGCATCGTCGCCACCGCCGGGGTGGCGGCGGCGCTGCGGGGGGTGGCGGCGAGGACCTTGCGGGTCGGCGGCTGCGGGTCGAGCGGCCTGACGAGGACGTCCGTCCGCACGCCGGAGAGGGCCAGCTGCGGGATCAGGGCGACGCCGACCCCGGCGGCGACCAGCCCCTGGACGGTCTGGTAGTCGTCGCTTTCGAAGGAGACGCGGGGGTCGAAGCCGGCGCGGTGGCAGGCGCGGACGATGTGCTTGGCGCAGGGGCTGGCGGCAGAGGTCTGCACCCATGCGTCCTCGGCCAGGTCCTCGAGCCGCAGGCGGCTGCGGCCGGCGAGGGGATGGTCGTGGGGGAGCGCCAGGTGGAGGGGATCCGTGAGCAGCTCGAAGCGGCGCATGCCGGAGCCGAGGCGCTCGCCGGCGCCCGGGAACTCGAAGAGGAGGGCGAGGTCGAACTCGCCTGCGCGCAGGCGCGGCGCGATCTCCTCCGGCTCGCCCTCGGCCAGGCTCAGCTCGACCCCGGGGTGCGAGGCGCGGAAGGCGGCGACCGCCGCCGGCATCAGGGTCGCGCCGGCGGTCGGGAAGGAGGCGACCCGCAGGCGGCCGCCGCGGCCGGCGGCGATCGCCGCGACCTCGCTTTCGGCCGCCTCGATCTGGGAGAGGATGCCCTCGGCGTGGGCGGCGAGGGCGGCGCCGGCGGCGGTCGGGCGCGCCCCCGCGCGCGTCCGCTCGAGCAGCGGCGCCCCGACCTCGCCCTCGAGCGCCGCGATCGCCTGCGAGACCGCGGACTGGGAGTAGGAGAGGGCGTCGGCCGCGGCGGAGAAGGAGCCGTGGGCGATCACCTCGCGCAGGATTTGGAGGCGGGTCGCGCTAAGCATAAGGAAAACTGATTCTAACGATGAGTAATTTCAGTTGCGCTGATTCAAGGTCTCTGCCACCCTCGATCTCGACTTCGAAACGCAACTCCTGGAGGCACTCCGATGGCGCTGAAGATCATCGTTTCCTATGACGACACCGACAACGACCGCGACGCGCTGGCGCTCGGCCGTCTCCTTGCCTACTCGGGCGGCGAGCTGGCGCTGGCCTACGTCCGCCACTCCTTCGGCGAATCGCTCGAACAGCAGCAGGCCGAGGAGCTGCTGGCCCGCGGCGCCGCCTCGGTCGGCACTCCCGACATGCCCAAGCACGTCGTCGTCAACCCCGCCACCAGCGTCGGCCTGACCGAGCTGGCCGAGCGGGAGCAGGCCGACGTGATCGTCTTCGGCTCCGAATACCGCACCGCCGCCGGCCTCGTCAAGCCGGGCATCTCGGCGCACAAACTGCTGCTCGGCGGCCCCTCGGCGATCGCCGTCGCCCCCGCCGGGCTCCACGCCAACCCGGTCGTCAGCGTCAACACCGTCGGCGTCATCGACGAGGGCGACCCCAGCGCCCGCGAGACCGCCAACAACCTCGCCGCGGCCCTCGGCGCCGAGTGCGCCGACTACGGCTCCGGCCCGCTCGACCTCCTCGTCGTCGGCTCCCGGCCGGAGGCGCCGCAGGGGCGGGTGGTCCTGAGCGCCAAAAGCGACTACGCGGTCGAGGCCGCCAACTACCCCGTGCTGGTGATCCCGCGCGGGGTCGCGATCGACTTCGCCGGCGCCGCCGCGCCCGCCGCCTGACAGGTACCCGGCGCTATCGCTGGATGACCACGATCACGGCCGCGACCTCGGGGTCGCGGTCGTCGATCCGCTCCCTCAGGCTCTCGAGGTCGACGCTGCGCGCCTGGTGAGCGGAGGCGAGCTCGGCGACCGTCTGCACCGCCGAGTCGGTTTCGATCACCAGCGCCGCCGGCCCCGATCCCGCGCCGCGCGCCTCCTGGGCGGCGCCGAGCACCCGGGCGGTGACGTCCTCGGCGCCCCGCTCGGCGTTCGCCCAGCCCTGGCCGAAGGAGAGCTCGGGGTTGCTCAGGTCGGGCCCCTCGAGCACGCGAAGCTCGCTCTCCGCCGGGTCCCACTTGCGGTCGCCCAGCTCGAAGGCGCGGCGGGAGAGCCACGGCTCCAGCACCCGCTCCCGCACCTCCTCGCCGCTGAGGTTGAAGACGCGGGCCCGGTGCAGGCCGGCGCTGACTTCGACGTGGAAGGCCATCGCCGCGACGCTAACGGTTTCGCCGGGTGAGAGTTGGAATGATCCCCGCCGATGCCGCCTTCGTCGCCCGCCGCCGTCGTCTTCGACAACGACGGCCTCCTGCTCGACACCGAGTCGGTCTGGACCCGCGCCGAGCAGGACCTCTTCGAGCGCCGCGGCCTCGAGTTCACCCCCGCCGACAAGCTGGAGCTGGTCGGGACCTCGGCCGAGATCGCCGGCGGGATCCTCGAGCGGCGGCTGGGCGAGCCGGGGCGGGCGGGGGAGCTGATCGAGGAGCTGAACGCGCTCGTCGTCGCTGAGCTCGAGCACGGGGTCGAGGCGATGATCGGCGCCCGCGAGCTGCTCGAGCGGCTGCGCGAGCGGGGGACGCCGCTGGCCCTCGTCTCCAACTCGCCGCTGCGCTTCGTCCGCCGCTCGATCGAGCTGGCGGGCTTCGAGGGTCGCTTCGACGTCGTCGTCAGCGCCCACGAGGTGGCGGCTCCGAAGCCGGCGCCCGACCCCTACCTGGAGGCCTGCCGCCGCCTCGGCGTCGAGCCCGGACCGGAGGTGGTCGCGCTGGAGGACTCGCCGACGGGAGTGGCCGCCGCCCGCGCCGCCGGACTTACCGTGATCGGAATCCCCTCGGTCGAGGGAGTCCTCCTGGAAGAGGCGCACCACCTGGCGGAGTCGCTTCTGGACGACGTGGTCGCACACCACCTCGCGTTCTAACCGCGCAGCACGCGTCGGCGGCGCAGGATCCGCTCGCAGATTTGCAGCAGCTCCTTTACTTCCTCTCGCTGCTCGCCAGAGATCTCACCCTCAAGTGCAGCTTTAGATATTGCGCTTGCCTCGGCTTGCCGCGCCTGCAGCGCTCCCATGTCCTCTTCGTGTCTCGGGTCCGCGAGCGCTCCCTTCAGCTCGACCAGCAGCGCCTCGGCGCCCACCCTCAGCTGCAGCGCCGCCTCGCGGTCGCGGCCGGCGTCGAGGTCGGCACGCGCCCGCAGCAGCAGGGTCTCGCTGGCGTCGAGCCGCTCGCGGCCGCGGAGGACGGCGGCGACCCGTTCCTGGGGGCGCAGCTCTTCCTCGCGCCGTCGCCGTCGGGACCCCCGCCGCGGCCCGACATCGACTTGGCGTGCTTCGGTGAAGCCGCCGTCGGCGGTCTCCTCGCCGCTGCCGTAGCCGATCAGGATCCGCTCCGCCCCGGCGGGGGAGAGCTCGGAGCGGCTGCGGGGATCGGCCGCGGAGACCGCCTGCGCGTGCAGCGCTCGGTTCAGCAGCGCGATCGCTTCCTCGGCGAGGACGTCGACGGTGTCCTCGGCCTCGCAGGCCTCGTCCAGCCAGCGCCCCGCTTCCTCCTCGCCGGCGAAGGGGGCGAAGGCCCTGATCGCGGTGGCGCGGGTGAGGACCAGCGGCGCCGGCTCGGGATCGGCCGCGCTGCTGCGCCGACGCCGGCGCCGCTCCGGCCTCAGGGGCGCGCCCAGCCGCCGCAGGACGAGGACGCTCTCCTCCTCACCCTCCCCCGAGCGCGCCAGGTAGCGGCCGTCCGCCAGGGGAAGCGGACCGGCGAAGTCGAACTGGACGAATCCGAATAGCTGGGCCAGGATCCGATTCTCCCCGTTCCGCGGTTCCTTTGTCCTCTATAGCCGGACCAAGGACCGCGGAATGCGATGGCGCGGGTGATCAGTCGCCGCCGCTGCCGGCGAAGCCGGCGTTTTCCCCGTTGCCTTCGTCCGGTTCCGCGTACTTCGAGGGCCGCACCGGCACGTTCGGGTTTTCGATTTCGCTCAGGCGGCCGATCAGTCGCTGCCACTGGCCCGGTTTCAGCAGGGCGCTGAACTGCGCTTCGGTGCCGCCTTCGAGCGGGTGGTAGCCGATGTGGACGTGGTCGTAGTGGTCGGGCAGGGCGAAGCTGGTTTCCCCGGGCAGGTTCTCGAGCGAGATCACCTGATGGGGGTGCATCGGACCCTGCAGCTGCAGGACGTCTTTGATCAGCTGGTCGACCAGGGTCCCCGGCCCCTGATGGCCGGCCACCGGAACGCCGTCGATCACGGCGATGTCGACCGCGTCGCCGGTCGAGTGCTCGGAGACGTTGCCGGAGGTGGTCATCAGGCTGTGGCCGCACTCCAGCGAGGTGATCGTCAGCGTGAAGCCTTTCGAGCGCAGGTACTCGAGCACCGCCAGGACGCGGCGGTCGATTTTGCCGCTGGCGATGTCTTCGCGACCGCAGCTGTAGATCGAGAGGCCCTTGTCGTTCAGGACCCGTTTCTGCAGCGCTTCCTTCGAGAGCAGGAGGACGCCGGCGCCGCTCAGCTTCGCGAACGGGCTCTTGCCCTTGGCGCGGTAGATGGCGGTGGCTTCGAGCAGCTTCCAGCCGTCGAGGATCGGTTTCGGGTCGATCCGCGGCGCGCCCTTGCCGGCCGGGCGGATCGAGAAGTTGATGTGGGGGTCGATGCCTTCGGCGCCGGGGGCGACCCGGGCCAGCATCGTGCCGGCGATCACTTTCGAGCCGACGCGCAGCGAGCCTTCGCCGCTGGCGGCGACCGCGGCCTGCAGCTTGCGGGCGTCGGCCTTGCCGCCTTCTCCCCCGGCGCGACCGGGGTAGGCGCGCAGCCGCGGCCGCAGGTTCTGGCTTTCGACCGGGACCCGCTTCTCCTTGCCGCTCGACATCACCACGACGCGGCGGTCGCGGACCAGGTGGCCGAGCTCGGCGTAGGTGTAGCGGTTGCCGTAGGTGTCTTCGAGGACGATGAAGTTGCCGAGCTTGGCGGAATGGCCGAGCTTGCGGATCACCCCGTCGTTGACGGCGACCACCGGGGCGCCCTCATGGGTGAATATGTTGATCCCGCGCGGGGTGGGGGAGGAGGAGATGACTTCGGCGGCGTTGCCGTATTCGGCCGCCTTGCCGTTCTTGAGGGCCGCGCGGGCGGCGATGTCGTCGGCGTAGCGGGCGTTGGCGGCGATCGGGAAGTGGGCGCCCTCGGTGAGGCCGGTCAGCGAGCCGACCAGGTCGGAGGGGAGGCGGCCGTAGGCGCGGGCGTAGAGGAGCACCTCCTGCACGTACCAGTCGGCGTGGTTGTAGGCGAAGATCGCCTTGTAGAGGTCGTGGTCGCCGCCGGCCAGCTTCAGGTAGTGGGCGGCGGCGCAGATCGCGTCGACCGGGTTGTAGGGGTCTTTCTTGCCGTCGCCGTTGGCGTCGAGGCCGAACTGTTCCCAGCTGGCGGGCAGGAACTGCATCCAGCCGACGGCGCCGGCGCTGGAGACGTTGAGGTTGGTGCCGAAGGCCGTCTCGATTTTGTTGATCGAGGCGAGCACCTCCCAGGGGATCCCGTATTCGGTTCCGCAGGCCTGGTAGATCGGCAGCAGGAAGGGCGGGATTTCGAAGGAGTCGATGACGAAGTTGGGGACGCCGATCGGGGCCGGGCCGAAGGGGGCGATCGTCGTCGTCGGGTTGGCGACGGTGGGGGCGCCGCCGGGCGAGAACTCGGCGCCGCCGTTGCTCGCCTGCTTCGGCAGCGGCTGCTCGCCGCCGCCGTTGGCGCTCGGTGCGCTGACTCCGCCGGAGCCTTCGCCTTGGGCGGGGTTGGTCAGTTCGTCGTTGCGGTGTGCCCCGCCCTTGGAACCGCCGCCGCCGACGATGCTGGTGCCTTCCTTGACTCCCCCGCCGGAGCCTTGGTGGCCGCCGGGGGTCGGCGAGGATCCCGGGGCGTGGACGGTTTCGCCTTCGGTCGGTCCCGCCGGGGCGGACGGGGCGGGTTCCTCGGTCGGGTCTTCGGGCGATTCGCAGTCGGGGTCTTCCATGTCGACGAGGCCGTCGCCGTCGTCGTCGATCCCGTTGGAGCAGGCCGGAGCCTGCGGCGAGGGCACCAGGGTGGTGGTCGTGCCCAGGGTCGATTCGACCGGCCCGGTGACGCCGCTGGGCCCGGTGGGCGCGGCGCCGGCGAGAGCGGTGCCCAGGGCCGTGACCAGCAAGAAGCTGGCGATGGCGGCGATCAGTGCGAACTTAGTTCTCATCCCAAAGCGTCCCTGCCCGCGCTCGGTCTCCCCTCCCGGGCATTCGCGAAGACCCAAGCTACCCACTAGTACGGGTGTCCGCAATGGAAGCAGGCGCTCCCAACAAGTCCTTAATCAACCTCTGCCGCATCCTTGCAACGGGAGATTTTCAGCCGGGCCGGATGCGCTCGTTAAGCTCTCGTCAACGCGAGGCGGAAAGGCGAGCGCTTGACCTTCGACGAATACGAGCAGGACGGGCTCCGAGCCCGGTCCGAGCAGGCCTTGGCGGAGCTGGCCCAGGCCCTGATCGACAACCCGACGTTGCACAACGCGGTCACGGCGGCGCTGGGGGCCCGGGAGAAGGCGATCGAGGCCCAGCAGGCGGCGATGAGCGCCCTCAACCTGCCGTCGGCGACCGACGTCGAACGCCTGGAGCGACGCCTGCGCTCGTTCTCGCAGCGGCTCGAGGACGTCGAGGAGGCGATCGACGACCTCAGCCGGGAGCTGGGGGCGATGCGCCGCGAGAAAGCGAAAAAGACGAAGAAAAAAGCCGACTCTAACCCTCAACCTTAGGGTTAGAGTACGGTCAATACGGCGGTTCCGGCTCGTTTGGCCGCGGCTTCGAGCTCTTCGTCGCCGAGGGTGTTGCCCTTGGTGTCCCGCTCGACGATCAGCAGCGCCGCCATCGCGACTTCGAACTCGGAGCCGGTGGCGAAGAGGGCCGCGGTCTGCATGTCCGCCACCTCCGCGGCCGGGTGGACCTCGTGCTCCGGCTGGTGCAGGACGTCGAGGCTGACGCTGATCACGCCGCGGGCCTGGTCGCCGAGGGCGAGCACGAGTTCGTGGGTGAGGACCGTATCCGGCTCGACCACCGGCTGCCACGGTTCCTCCTCGCCCGGCCTGCGAAAGGAGCCGCCGGGTTCGGGGAAGGCCTCGGAGACGATCGTCAGCTCACCCAGCCCGAGAGGGGCGTCGAGCGCAGCGCAGGTGCCGATCCGGATCGCCCGCCGCACACCCAGCTCGGCGAGGTCGGCGAGGACGACGGCGGCGCTCGGCCCGCCCATCCCGGTCGACTGCACGGTCAGCTCCTCGCCGTTCTCGGTGACCCCCGTGTAACCCCACAGGCCGCGGGCGTGGTTGCTCATCTTCGGCTCCTGCAGCAGGTGCTGGGCCAGCATCAGGGCGCGGCCGGGATCGCCGACCAGGATCGCCCTTCCGGCGATCGGGGCGGTGGGTCGAAGTCGTGCGGGCATCGCCGCGCCCGACCCTAGCTCTCCGGGTGCCGACGCGCGTGAAACGGCTGAGGGACCGACCCCACCCGGCACAGGGGACCGGCCCTCCTCCTCCGGAATCGACCTCCCCTCCTCCCTGCGGTCGGGGAGAACCTGGAGCGCGGCCTTCGGCCGCGCAAGACACCAGATTGCATCTCGCCGAACATTCCTCCGGAGGAGTGCCGGTCCCCTCCACCACAGAGCTCCGGCGGGCGCCAGCAGACGAAAGGCAGCTCCGAGTTCCGTGGTTCCTTATGCACCTATGTCGTGCAAAAGGAACCACGCAACGTGTCGAGAGAGGGGTCCGGTCGTCCCCTGGGCGAATGTCCGCGAAGGGCGCGACATGCAAATTCGCCCGAGGAGTGACCGACTC
>JBQCDH010000019.1:0-48236 GCA_051961435.1 Solirubrobacterales bacterium | reverse complement strand
ACATGATCACGGTCGTGCCGGCCGTCATCGTGACCACCATCGTCAGGAACGTCGCGGTGCCGTTCTGGTTGAACTGGGAGACCATCGCGGGCAGGTAGAGCAGCGACGAGGCGAAGATGACCGGGATGACGCCGGCCTGGTTGACCTTCAACGGGATGTACGTCGAGGAGCCGCCGAACATCTTGCGGCCCACCATCCGCCGGGCGTACTGCACGGGGATCCGGCGCTGCGCCTGCTCGACGAAGATGACGGCGGCGATGATCACCAGGCCGATCACGATCACGAGGCCGAAGACCCACCAGCCCTTGGACTTCTGCACCGACCAGAGCGACGACGGGAAGCCGGAGACGACCTGGGTGAAGATCAGCAGCGACATGCCGTTGCCGATGCCGCGCTCGGTGATCAGCTCGCCCAGCCACATGATCACGGTCGTGCCGGCCGTCATCGTGACCACCATCGTCAGGAACGTCGCGGTGCCGTTGCTGTGCAGCAGCGGCTCCGTGCAGCCCTGGAGCAGGTTGCCGGAGCGGGCCAGCGCGACGATGCCGGTCGCCTGGAGGATCGCCAGGCCCAGCGTCAGGTAGCGGGTGTACTGGGTGATCTTCGTCTGCCCGGACTGGCCCTCCTTCTTGAGGGCCTCCAGGCGCGGGATCACCACCACGAGCAGCTGCAGGATGATGCTCGCGGTGATGTAGGGCATGATCCCCAGCGCGAAGAGGCTCAACCGGGAGAGGCTCCCCCCGGAGAAGAGGTTGAGGAAGCCGAGGACGCCCGAGCCGCCGAAGTTTTCGGAGATTTCCTTGACGGCGTTGGCGTCGACGCCCGGCGCCGGGATGTAGGCGCCCAAGCGGTACAGGGCCAGCATCGCCGCCGTGAACGCAAGCTTCTTGCGGATGTCGGCAACGCTGAAGGCGTTGAGAATAGTCCTGAGCATTACGGCTCCAGAGTGTGACAGGAACCGCCAGCCGCTTCTATCTGCTCCTTCGCGGCCGCGCTGAACGCATGCGCGTGAACCTCGAGCTTCTTCTTGATCTCGCCTCGGGCGAGGATCTTGACCGGGTCCTTCCCCTTCGCCAAACCCTTCTCCCTGAGCGTCTCCAACGTCACCTCGGCGCCGCTGTCGAAGCGCGCCTCGAGGTCGGCGAGGTTGACCGGCTGCGTCCTGGTGCGGAAGTTCTCGAACGGCATCGACTGCTTTTTGTGCGGGCCGCGCAGCTTTCGCATCCGCATGTGGATCGGGTTCTGGCCGCCCTCGTAGTTGGCCTTGCGCTTGGCGCCCGAACGGGAGCCGGCCCCCTTGTGACCGCGACCGGAGGTCTTGCCGAAACCGCTGCCCTCGCCGCGACCGATCCGCTTACGCGGCTTTTTCGAGCCGGGCTTCGGCTTCAGGTTGTGCAGCCCGATCTCCTCGGCGCGGGTGGGTTCTTTTGGAGATTTCTCAGCCACCGTCGACCTCCACCAAATGAGAGACGACCCGCAGCTGTCCCTGCAACTGCTCGGAGTCCTTCAACTCCACCGACTTCCCGATCCGCCCCAGCTTCAAAGCCTTAAGCGTCGCTTTCTGATTCGGGTTGGTCCCATTAGCCGACCGAACCTGCGAAATCTTCAATTTGCTCACGACTGCTCACCCTCTGGCGCAGCCTCCTCGGACGGCTCAGCCACAGCCTCCTCGGACGGCTGCCCTAGCTCTGCCTCTTGAACGTCAGCCGGCGTGGCCTCTGCCGCGGGTGGCGATGACGAAGGATCCTCGCCACCGGGCGAGGAGGCTTCATCGGAGACAGGACCCGCGGCCCCAGCGCCCCCGTTGCCGTCCATCCCCAGCACCTGGGTGATCGTCAGCCCCCGCAGCTCGGCGACCTCCTCAGGCCGCCGCAGCCGAACGAGCCCGTCCATGGTCGCCTTGACCAGGTTGATCGGATTCTGCGTCCCGATGCTCTTGGTCAGCACGTCGCGCACCCCGCCCAGCTCGAGCACGGCGCGCACCCCGCCGCCGGCGATGACGCCGGTACCGGGGCTGGCCGGGCGCAGGACGACGTGGCCGGCGCCGAAGCGGCCGATGATGCGGTGGGTGATCGTGTTCCCGTATTTGGGCACCCGGATCAAGTTCTTGCGGGCGTCCTCGACCCCCTTCTGGATCGCCAGCGGGACCTCGCGGGCCTTGCCGTAGCCGATCCCGACCACGCCCTCCTCGTCGCCGACGGCGACCAGCGCGGTGAAGGAGAAGCGCCGCCCGCCCTTGACCACCTTGGCGACGCGGTTGATCTCGATCACCCGCTCCTGCAGGTCGAGCCCGCGGGGGCTGACCGTTTCCACGTTCTTGGCGTCCATTCCCTTCATGAGCAGCGGCCCACCGTAGCGAAACTACGGCCTCTAGAAGGCCAGACCCCCCTCTCGCGCGCCGTCGGCCAGCGCCTTGACGCGGCCGTGGTACTGGTAGCCGCCGCGGTCGAAGACGCAGGTTTCGACCCCGGCGCCCTTCGCCCGCTCGGCCAGCAGTTCGCCCGCCTTCTTCGCCTGCTCGGTGGCGGACAGCTTCCGCAGGTCCGGCTCGATCCAGTTGACCGCGGCCACGGTGTGGCCCTTGGTGTCGTCGATGAGCTGGGCGAAGACGCCCTTGTTGGAGCGGTAGACCGACAGCCGCGGCCGCTCGGCCGTGCCCTTGATGCGGGCGCGGACCCGACGGCGCCGTTTGAGCCGGCGCTGGCGCTTGGTGAGAACCGTCATGCGCGCTTACCCACCTTTCGCAGGACCTGCTCGTCTTTGTAGCGGATGCCCTTGCCCTTGTAGGGCTCCGGCGGGCGGCGCTTGCGGATGTCCGCGGCGACCTGCCCGACGAGCTGCTTGTCGATGCCCCTGACGATGACTTCGGTCGGCTGCGGAACCTCGAAGTCGATCCCCTCCGGCGCGTCGATCGCGACCGGGTGCGAGTAGCCGAGCGCCAGCTCCAGTTTTTTCCCTTTCAGGGCGGCGCGGTAGCCGACGCCCTGGATCTCGAGCCGCTTCTCGAAGCCGTCGGTGACGCCCTCGACCATGTTCGCGATCAGGCTGCGGGTGAGCCCGTGCAGGGCACGGTGCTCGCCGCGGTCGGTGGGACGGGTGACGGTGACGACGCCGTCGCCCTGCTCGACCTTCATGTCGGTCGAGAAGGCCTGGCGCAGCTCGCCTTTCGGCCCTTTGACGGCGATGTTGCCGGCGGCGATCTCGACGCTGACTGCGTCGGGCAGCGGCACTGGCTTTCTTCCGATCCGGCTCATCTCGATCCTTGCCCTTCCGGCCTCACCAGACGTAGGCGACGACCTCGCCGCCGACTCCCTTGTTACGCGCTTCGTGGCCGGTCATCACGCCGGCGGAGGTGCTGACGATCGCGGTGCCGGTGCCGCCCTGCACGCGCGGCACGCTCTTGTGGTCGACGTAGCGGCGGCGGCCCGGGCGCGAGACCCGTTCGATCCCGAGGATCACCGGCTGGCGCTCCTCGGTGTACTTGAGCTCGACGTTGATCAGCTCGCCGACGGCCGCGGGCTTGCGGCTGAAGTCCTTGATGTAGCCCTGCTCCTTGAGGATCCGCGACATCTCGAGCTTGAGGCCGGAGAAGGGGATCTCCACCTCGTCGTGCCCGGCGCGGATCGCGTTGCGGATCCGGGTCAGGTAATCGGCGATCGGGTCGGTCTGCATGCTCCTCGTCCTACCAGCTCGACTTGGTCATTCCGGGGATGTAGCCCTCGTGCGCTGCCTCGCGCAGGCAAATCCGGCAGAGGCCGAATTTGCGGAAGTAGGCGCGCGGGCGCCCGCAGCGCCGGCAGCGGTTGTAGCGGCGCGTCTTGAACTTGGGTTTGCGCGCCTGCTTCACCTTCATCGAAGTCTTAGCCATTGTCAGAACTCTCCTCGGCCGTCTCGCCGGCCTCTTCGTCTCCACCCTCGGTGCCTTCGCCCTCGCCTTCCGGCTTGGCGTAGGCCTCCGGGTTCTCCTCTTTCAGCTGTTCCAGCGCCGCCTGCTCGACTTCGGCCCGCTGGCGTGCTTCCTCTTTGCGCTGCTCCTCTTCGGCTTCCCGTTCCTCGGCTTCGCGCTCGGCCTGACCGGGACGGCCCTCCTGGGCGAAGGGCATGCCGAGACCCAGCAGCAACTCGAAGGCCTCGAGGTCAGTTTTAGCGGAAGTCGTGATCGTCACGTCCAGACCCCGGACGACGTCGACCGAGTCGTAGTCGATTTCGGGGAAGATCAGCTGCTCTTTGACGCCCATCGAGTAGTTGCCGCGGCCGTCGAAGGAGCGCGGGTTGAGACCGCGGAAGTCGCGGATCCGCGGCACCGCGATCGAGATCAGGCGATCGAGGAACTCCCACATGCGGGCGCGGCGGAGCGTCACCGAGACGCCGACCGGCATCCCCTCGCGCAGCTTGAAGGAGGCGACCGACTTGCGGGCGCGGCGCACGTTCGGGTACTGACCGGCGATCGTCGCCAGCTGCTGTTGGGCCAGCTCAAAGGAGCGTTTGTCCTGTTTCTCGGTGCCGAGGCCCATGTTGAGCGTGATCTTCTCCAGGCGCGGAGCCTCCATCGGCGTCGAGTAGCCGAATTTCTTGGTCAGCGCCGGCAGCACGTCCTGCTCGTAGCGCTCGCGCAGGCGCGGCGGCGGAGCGGCCTGCGAGGTCTGTGCCACGGTCGCCTCCATCAGCCGATCTCCGTTCCGGAGCGCTTCGCGTAGCGGACGCGCTTGCCGCCCTCGTCGCGGCGGACGCCGACGCGGGTCGGTTTGTTGTCTTTGGGGTCGAGCAGCATCACGTTGGAGACGTCGATCGGCCCCTCCTTTTCGACGATGCCCCCCGCGACCGGGTTTTTCAGGTCGGTCTGGGAGCGCGGCCGTTCGTGGCGCTTGATCATGTTCACGCCCTCGACGTAGACGCGGCGCCGTTTCGGATCGGTGCGGACGACGCGGCCGGTCTTGCCGGCGTCCTTGCCGCCGATCAGGACGACCTGGTCGTCGGTGCGGATGCGCATGGACTTGGCCATCGCTAGAGCACCTCCGGGGCGAGGGAGATGATTTTCATGAAGTTGCGATCGCGCAGTTCGCGGGCGACGGGACCGAAGATGCGGGTGCCGCGCGGGTTGTTGCTGGCGGGGTCGATCAGCACCGCTGCGTTCTCGTCGAAGGAGATGTAGGTGCCATCGGGGCGGCTGAGCGGCTTGCGGGTGCGCACCACCACCGCCTGCACGACCTCGCCCTTGCGGACGCCGCCCTGCGGGCTCGCCGATTTCACCGTCGCCGTGATCACGTCGCCGACGCTGGCGTAGCGGCGATGGGAGCCCCCCTTGACCCGGATGCAGAGGATCTCGCGCGCGCCCGAGTTGTCGGCGACCTTGAGCCTGGACTCCTGCTGGATCATCTTGCCTTACCTCGCCTTCTCCACCACGTCGACCAGGCGCCAGCGCTTGGTCTTCGAGAGCGGCCGGGTCTCGATCACGCGGACCACGTCGCCCTCGCCGGCCTCGTTGCGCTCGTCGTGGGCGTGCAGCTTGGTCGAGCTGCGGACGATCTTCTCGTAGGTGCGGTGACGGCGGGCGATGTCGATGCGGACGGTAATCGACTTGTCGCCCTTGCTGGAGACGACGATCCCCTGCCGCACCTTTGCCGCGTTGGACTCGCGCTCCGCCGCCGGCGTGCCGGTGCCTGCGGTGTGAGCGGCTTTCGCCGCCGCGCGCTGCTTGCGCCGCAGCGCCGCCTTGCGCTTGCGCGCCTCCGCCCGCAGCGCCTTGCGCTCCTCCGGATCGGACGGCAGCGCCTTCCCGGACGGCCGCCGCGATTTCCGCAGCCGGCGCCGCTCCTTCCAAGGCAACTCGTCCTCAGGATTGGGCTCGGCAGCCTCTTCCGCGGCAGGCGCCTCCTCAGGCGCCTCGTCGGCCGCCGGAGCCTCATCCTCAGCTGCCTCCTCGGACGGCTCAGCGTCAGCCGACTCCGCCTCTGCGGCGGGTGGCGTGGAGTCGGGCTCCTCGCCCGCAGCTTGCGAGGACGAGGAGCCTGACCCCTCGACAGGACCCGCCGCCTCAGCGCCCTCGTCCTGAGTCGTCTCGTCCTGAATCTCTTCTTTTTTCGTCTCGTCGTCGCTCATATCCGTCGGGTCTCTTTCTCTACGTCGATCCCACGCGCCTTGGCCACCGTCAGCAGGCGGGCGATGTCCCTCTTCGCCTGCCCCAGCCGAGCCGTGTTCTCGAGCTCGCCGGTCGCGTGGCGGAAGCGGAGGTTGAAGGCCTCCTGCTTGGCGTCGATCAGTTTCGCCACCAGCTCGTCGTCTTTGAGGTTATGGACCTCCGAAGCCTTCATCAGTCGCCGCCCGCCCCCTCGCGCATGACGAATTTGGTTTTGACCGGAAGCTTGTGGCCGGCGAGGCGCAGCGCTTCGCGCGCCAGGTCCTCGGGGACCCCCGCCAGCTCGAACATCACCTTGCCGGGCTTGACCACGGCGACCCAGCCCTCGGGGTTGCCCTTGCCGGACCCCATCCGCGTCTCGGCGGGCTTTTTCGTGTAGGGCTTGTCCGGGAAGACGTTGATCCAGACCTTGCCACCACGTTTGATCTTGCGGGTCATCGCCACACGGGCGGCCTCGATCTGACGGTTGGTGATCCAGCCGCGCTCGAGCGCCTTGATCCCGTACTCGCCGAAGGCGACGGTGCTGCCGCCCTTGGTGTTGCCGCGCATGCGGCCGCGGAACTGTTTGCGGTGCTTGACCCGTTTCGGCATCAGCATCAGCGACCACCTCCGCCCCGCGGCCCGCGGCCGCCGCCACCGCGACCGCCGCGATCGCCTCCGGGTCCACGACCGCCACCGCGACCGCCTCGATCGCCGCCGGGCCCACGACCGCGTCCGCCGCCACCGCGATCGTCGCGGCGTCCGCCGCCGCGACCGGCCTGCGACTGGCCGTCGCCGTCGCCGGAGACGAGGTCGGAGCGGAAGCCCTCCGGCATCACCTCGCCCTTGTTGATCCAGCATTTGACGCCGATCCGGCCGGTGGTGGTGCGGGCCTCGAAGAAGCCGTAGTCGATGTCGGCGCGCAGCGTGTGCAGCGGCACGCGGCCGTCGGAGTAGCTTTCGGTCCGCGCCATCTCGGCGCCGCCGAGGCGGCCGGAGACCTGGACCTTCACGCCCTTGGCGCCGGAGCGCATCGCCGAGGTCAGCGCCCGTTTCATCGCCCGCCGGAAGGCGACGCGGTTCTGCAGCTGCTCAGCGATCGACTGGGCGACCAGCTTGGCGTCGAGCTCGGGGCGTTTGACCTCGCGGATGTTCACTTTCACCGGGCTGCCGGTGAGCTTGTGCAGCTCTTTGCGCAGGGCGTCGACTTCGCTGCCGGACTTGCCGATGACGATGCCCGGCCGCGCCGTGTGGATGTCGACGGCGACCTCGCCGCGGCGCTCGATCGTGATGTTCGAGAGGCCGGCATGGGAGAGCTTGCCGACGATGTGATCGCGGATCTGCAGGTCTTCCTGGAGGACGTCGGCGAAGTTTTTGTCCTCGTACCAGTTCGACTTCCAGTCGTGGATGTAGCCGACGCGGAAACCCTCGGGGTGGATCTTCTGTCCCATGCTCTAGTCCTCCACCGGGGTCAGGGCCACGCGGATGTGGCTGGTTCGCTTGTTGATCGGGGTCGCCCGGCCCATCGCCCGCGGGCGGAAACGGCGCAGGGTCGGCCCCTCGTCGACGGTGATCGAGGCGATGCGCATCTCGTCGCCGATCAGGTCGTGGTTGTTTTCCGCGTTGGCGGCCGCCGAGTCGATCAGCTTGTGGATCGGGTGGGCGGCGCCGCGGGGCGAGAACTGGAGCAGCGCCCGAGCGCTTTCGATGTGCATGCCGCGCACCTGGTCAGCGATCAATCGCGCCTTGCGGGGGGCGACGCGGACGTAGCGGGCGCTGGCTTTGACGACCGGCGGCGCCGCAGGCGCTTTAGGTCTTGCAGCAGCTTTTTTCGCTGGCCCCTTGGTGTCTTTCGCCTCAGCTTTTTTCGCCGGCTCTTTTTTCGTTTTCGCCGATTTTTTGGCAGCGGGTTTTTTCGCTTTGCCTTTGGCTTTCGAGTCTTTTTTCGCAGCAGCTTTTTTCGTCGCCGGCTCTTTTTTCGCAGCAGCTTTCTTCGCCGGTTTTTTCTCGGCTTTTTTCACCGGCTCTTTTTTCGTTTTTTTCTGCTCGTCAGCCATCGATCAGTCCTTGCCGCCGTGGGAGCGGAAGGTGCGGGTCGGCGCGAACTCGCCGAGCTTGTGGCCCACCATCGACTCCGAGATGAAGACCGGGACGTGTTTTTTGCCGTCGTGGACGGCGATCGTGTGCCCGACCATCTCCGGGAAGATCGTCGAGGTCCGCGACCACGTTTTCAGCATCTGTTTTTTGTTGGCCTCGTTCAGCGCCGTGATCCGTCCCATCAGGCGCTCCTCGACCCACGGGCCCTTTTTCGTCGAACGTCCCATCTCTAACGGCCCTTCTTCTTGCCGCGGCGACGGCCGCGGACGATGTAGCGGTCGGACTTCTTGCCCTTCTTGCGGGTGCGGTAGCCGAGGGTCGGTTTGCCCCACGGGGTCACCGGGTGGCCGCCGGGGGTGTGGTGCGCCTCGCCGCCGCCGTGCGGGTGGTCGACGGGGTTCATCGCGACGCCGCGGCTCTGCGGGCGCTTCCCCTTGTGGCGGCTGCGGCCGGCCTTGCCGACCTTGAGGTTCTGGTGCTCGGCGTTGGAGAGGACGCCGACGGTCGCGCGGCACTCGGCGCGGACCATCCGCATCTCCGAGGAGGGGAGGCGCAGGGTGACCATCTCCCCCTCCTTGGCGACGAGCTGGATCGAGGTGCCGGCGGAGCGGCCGAGCTTTCCGCCCTGGCCGGGGATCAGCTCCACGTTGTGGACGATGGTGCCGGTCGGCATCTGGCCGAGCGCCATCGCGTGGCCCGGTTTGATGTCGGCCTCGGGACCGGATTTGACCACGTCGCCGACTTTGATCTGCGCCGGGGCGAGGATGTAGTCCTTGTAGCCATCGGCGTAGTGGAGGAGGGCGATGTAGCAGCTGCGGTTGGGGTCGTACTCGATCGAGGCGACCTTCGCAGGCACGCCGTCCTTGAGGCGCTTGAAGTCGATCTTGCGGTAACGCCGCTTGGCGCCGCCGCCGCGGTGACGAGCGGTGACGCGGCCGTTGACGTTGCGGCCGCCTGACTTCTTCAGCCCTTCGGTCAGCTTCCGCTCCGGCTCGGAGGCGGTCAGCTGCTCGCGCAGCGGGTAGGTCGCGAAGCGGCGCCCGGGGCTCGTCGGTTTGGTTTTGCGGTTCGGCATCTCTATCTCTTTACGCGGTCTCGGCGCCCTCGAACAGCTCGATCCGTTCGCCGGGGGCGAGCTGGACGATCGCCTTCTTCCAGGAGCGGGTGCGGCCTTTGGTCAGCCCGCGACGCTTCGGCTTCGAGCGCACCTTCGCGGTCCGCACCTCGGTCACCTCGACGTCGAAGATCTCCTTCACCGCCTGCGCGATCTGCGTCTTGTGGGCGCGGTCGTCGACCCGGAACGTGTACTTGCCCTCGGCGATCAGGGCGTAGCTCTTCTCCGAGATCACCGGGCGGATCAGGATCGTGCGCGCGTCCATCAGCCGAGCCTCTCTCGCAGCGCTTTCAACGCCTCTTCGGAGATGGCCACGGCGGCGGCGCCGATCACGTCGGCGACGCCGGCGGCGCCGACCTCGAGCACGTGGGTGCGGGGCAGGTTGCGGAAGCTCTTCATCGCCCCGATCTCCTCGGCAGCGACGATCACCAGCAGCGGGCTCTTGGCGCCCCATTTCTCCAGCGCCTGCGCGGCGGCCTTGGTCGAGGGAGTCTCGAAGGCGCCGGCGTCGAGGACGGCGACCGAGCCGCGCTCGGCGTGGACGGAGAGCGCGGAGCGCATCGCCCGGCGGCGCGCTTTGCGGTTGACCTTGACCGTGTACCTGCGCGGCTTCGGACCGAAGGCGACGCCACCGCCGAAGCGGTTGGGCACGCCGAGCGAGCCGACACGGGCGCGGCCGGTGCCCTTCTGGCGCCAGGCCTTGGCGGTCGTGAAGGAGACCTCACCGCGGGTCAGGGTCGAGGCGGTGCCGCGACGGCGCGCGGCCAGGTCGGCGCGCGCGGCCTCGTGCACCAGCGACTGGTGGAACGGCTCGGCGAAGAGCTCTTTCGGCAGGTCGGCTTTCGTCGTCTTGCCGAGCACGGTGGCTTTAGCGCTAGCCATCGGTCCTCACCTCGACGATCGCGTTGCGGGAGCCCGGCACCGAGCCCTTGATCAGCAGCAGGTTGCGATCGGTGTCGACGTCGGCGATTTCGAGGCCGCGCTGGGTGATCCGCTTGTTGCCCATCTGGCCCGGCATCCGCATCCCTTTGAAGACGCGGGCGGGGAAGGCGCTGGCGCCGATCGAGCCGGGAGCGCGGACGTTGTGGGAGCCGTGGCTGACGGGGCCGCGGCTGAAGTTGTGGCGCTTGATCCCGCCCTGGAACCCCTTGCCGATCGAGACCCCGGCGACCTTGACCTTCTGGCCCGCCTCGAAGCCGGCGACGGTGACGTCGTCGCCCACCTTCGGCCCCTCCTCGGCCCCGAGGTCCTCGTCGCGGAACTCGACCAGGTGCCGCATCGGCGCCGAGCCGGCCTTCTTCAGGTGGCCTTCCTCGGCCTTGCTGAGCCTGCCCTGCTTGACCTCGCCGAAGGCGAGCTGGACCGCCTGGTAGCCGTCGCGCTCGCTCTCGCGCACCGCGGTCACCTTGCAGGGGCCGGCTTCGATCACGGTCACGGGGACGACGGTCCCGTCCTCTTTGAAGACCTGCGTCATGCCGAGCTTCTTGCCGAGAATCGCCGCCATCGTGGGTTACAGCTTGATCTCGATGTCGACGCCGGCCGGCAGCGAGTCGAGGCGCTGCAGCGAGTCGACGGTTTTCGGCGACGGCTGGAGGATGTCGATCAACCGCTTGTGGGTGCGGATCTCGAAGTGCTCGCGCGAGTCCTTGTCCTTGAACGGGGACCGGATCACGCAGTAGACGTTCTTCTCGGTCGGCAGCGGCACCGGACCGGAGACCGTGGCGCCGGTGCGCTCGGCGGTCTCGACGATCTCGCGGGCAGCCCGATCTATGGCGTCGTGGTCGTACGCCTTGAGCCGAATCCGAATTTTCTGTGCCGCGATGGTTGCCACTTAGCTGTTTCTCTTCTTTTCGCTTTCTTCGCTTTACCGCGCAAAGAGGGCGGGGCCCCTTTGCTTGGGGCGCCGCCCCGGTCGTATGTCCTTGCAGTTGTCTCCCCACCCGAGGGCGGGGCTGGGGGCGGGTGGAGGCCCGCCCCGGGGTCGCTACTCGATGATCTCCGAGACGACCCCCGAGCCGACGGTGCGGCCACCCTCGCGGATGGCGAACCGCAGACCCTGGTCCATGGCGATCGGCTGGATCAGCTCGATCGTCATCTCGACGTTGTCACCCGGCATCACCATCTCGGTCCCCTCGGGGAGGTTGGCGATCCCGGTCACGTCGGTGGTGCGGAAGTAGAACTGAGGCCGGTACCCGGAGAAGAACGGGGTGTGACGACCGCCCTCCTCCTTCTTCAGGCAGTAGACCTCGGCTTTGAACTTGGTGTGCGGCGTGATCGAGCCCGGTTTGCAGAGAACCTGGCCGCGCTCGATCTCCTCCCGCTTGGTGCCGCGGAGGAGGCAGCCGACGTTGTCGCCCGCCTGACCCTCGTCGAGGATCTTGCGGAACATCTCGACCCCGGTGACGGTCGTTTTCGACGTCTCCGGGTGGATGCCGACGATTTCGACCTCGTCGCCGGTGTTGACGACGCCCTGCTCGATCCGGCCGGTGGCGACGGTGCCGCGGCCGGTGATCGAGAAGATGTCCTCGATCGGCATCAGGAAGGGCTTGTCGAGCTCGCGGACCGGCTCCGGGATGTAGGAGTCGAGGGCGGCGGCGAGGTCGAAGACCGCTTTCTGGGCCTCCTCGTCGCCTTCCAGCGCCTTCAGCGCCGAGCCTTTGATGATCGGCGTCTCGTCGCCCGGGAAGTCGTACTCGTTGAGCAGGTCCTTGACCTCCTCCTCGACCAGCTCGACCAGCTCCTCGTCGTCGACCTGGTCGATCTTGTTGAGGAAGACGACCACGTGCGGGACGTTGACCTGGCGGGCGAGCAGGATGTGCTCGCGGGTCTGCGGCATGACGCCGTCGGCGGCGGAGACGACCAGGATCGCGCCGTCCATCTGCGCGGCGCCGGTGATCATGTTCTTCACGTAGTCGGCGTGGCCCGGGCAGTCGACGTGGGCGTAGTGCCGGTTGTCGGTCTCGTACTCGACGTGCGAGGTCGCGATCGTGATGCCGCGTTCTTTCTCCTCCGGAGCGTTGTCGATCTCCTCGAAGCTATGCGCTTCCGCACCGCCCACGGTGGAGAGCGTTTTCGTGATCGCGGCCGTAAGCGTCGTCTTGCCGTGGTCGATGTGACCGATGGTGCCGACGTTCACGTGCGGCTTATCGCGCTCGAATTTCTCCTTGGACATCTCTCTCCGTTTCGCCTTTCGAAGTCGTGTTCTGTCTGGTCTGAGTGCTTGAGTCTTGTGGGCGGCTCAGCCGCAGGAGTTTTGCCTGCCTGCGGGCAACCCGGGAAATATAGCCAGGTTTAGCGTCCGTTCGCGGTCGGGCTCATGAGGCTGCACCAACCGGGTCGCCGGAGCGGTGCTCGACGATTTCCTCGGCGATGTTGCCGGGGACCTCCTCGTACCGCTCGAACTGCATCGTGTAGGTCGCCCGGCCCTGGGTCATCGACCGCAGTTCGGTCGCGTAACCGAACATCTCCCCGAGCGGGACGAAGGCTTTGACGGCGAGGGCGTTGCCGCGCTGCTCCTGGCCCTGGACTTTGCCGCGGCGCCGGGAGAGGTCGCCGATCACGTCGCCGAGGAAGTCCTCGGGGGTGACGACCTCGACCGACATCACCGGCTCCAGCAGGACCGGGTTGGCCTTCTTGGCGCCTTCCTGGATCGCCATCGAGCCGGCGATCTTGAACGCCATCTCCGAGGAGTCGACGTCGTGGTAGGAGCCGTCGACGAGTTCGACTTTGACGTCGACCATCGGGTAGCCCGCCTTGACGCCGTTCTCCAATGCCTCGCGCATCCCCTGCTCGGCCGGGCCGATGAACTCGTTGGGGATGACGCCGCCCTTGATCTTGTCCTCGAACTCGAAGCCCGCTTCGGGCGCCGGCTCGAGATTGATGACGACGTGACCGAACTGGCCGCGACCGCCGGTCTGGCGGACGAAGCGCGCCTCCACCTTCTCGACCCGCTTGCGGATCGTCTCGCGGTAGGCGACCTGCGGCTTGCCGACGTTGGCCTCGACTTTGAACTCGCGCAGCATCCGGTCGACGATCACCTCGAGGTGGAGCTCGCCCATCCCGTGGATCAGGGTCTGGCCGGTTTCCTCGTCGGTTTCGATCCGGAAGGTCGGGTCCTCCTCGCCGAGGCGGGCGAGGGCGTTGCCCATCTTCTCCTGGTCGGCTTTGGTCTTCGGCTCGATCGCGACCGCGATCACGGTCTCCGGGAATTCGATGCTCTCCAGCGCGATCGGCGCGTCGGGGGCGGCGAGGGTGTCGCCGGTGCCCGTGTCCTTGAGGCCGACGCCGGCGCAGATGTCGCCCGCGTAGCACTCGTCGATCTCCTCGCGGCTGTTCGCGTGCATCATCAGCAGGCGCCCGATCCGCTCGGTCTTGCCGGTTTTCACGTTCAGCACCCGGCCGCCTTTTTCGAGCTTGCCCGAGTAGACGCGGAAGTAGGTGAGCTTGCCGACGTAGGGGTCGGACATGACCTTGAAGGCGAGGGCCGAGAAGGGAGCGCTGTCGCTCGCCTCGCGGGTGTCCTCGACGTCCTCGGCCTGACCCTTGCCGGCCGGGACGACGCCGGTGACCGGCGGCACCTCGAGCGGCGAGGGCAGCAGTTCGACGATCGAGTCGAGCAGCGGCTGGACGCCCTTGTTCTTGAACGAGGTGCCGCAGAGGACGGGAGTGAGCTTGGTCGAGAGGGTCGCCTGGTGCAGTGAGGCGACCAGCTTCTCCTGCGGGATCTCTTCCTCGCCGAGGAAGGCTTCCATCAGCTCTTCGTCGTAGTCGGCACAGGCTTCGATCAGCGCCGTCCGGTATTCCTCGGCCTGGTCCTCGAGATCCTCGGGGATGTCGACTTCCTCGTAGGCGGCGCCGAGCTCGTCGGTCCAGATCAGGCCCTTCATCTTGATCAGGTCGACGACGCCCTTGAAGTCTTCCTCGGCGCCGATCGGCAGCTGGATCGGCAGCGGGTTGGCGCCGAGCCGGTCCTTCATCGTCTCCACCGAGTTGAAGAAGTCGGCGCCCGTGCGGTCCATCTTGTTGATGTAGGCGAAGCGCGGGACCCCGTACTTGTCGGCCTGGCGCCAGACCGTCTCCGATTGCGGCTCGACGCCGGCGACGGCGTCGAAGACGGCGATCGCGCCGTCGAGCACGCGGAGGCTGCGCTCGACCTCGACCGTGAAGTCGACGTGGCCGGGCGTGTCGATGATGTTGATGCGGTGGCCCTTCCACTCGCAGGCGGTCGCAGCCGAGGTGATCGTGATCCCTCGCTCCTGCTCCTGTTCCATCCAGTCCATGACGGCAGCGCCCTCGTGGACCTCGCCCATTTTGTGGGTGCGCCCGGTGTAGTAGAGGATGCGCTCGGTCGTCGTCGTCTTACCGGCGTCGATGTGCGCCATGATCCCGATGTTCCGGGTTTTCTCCAGTGGAAAGCTGCGTGCCATGGTTCCTAAGTCGAGTAGTGGTGATAAGCCGCAAAAAAGGCCCCCGCGGGGCCCGGCGAAGCGTCCTGCAAGAAAACAGCGAAAACTGCCTGAGCGACGGGCGATGATAGCAGCGCTTCGCCGCTGGTCCCGGCAGATCGATCGGATCGGCAACCGGGGGCTGGAGCGGGCCCATCCGCTGCTGCTGCAGGCGCGCCATCACCTCCTGCTGGGGAGCCGCCGCGCCTGGGCGTTCCTCTGGCCGTTGCTGCGTCCGCTGCTCGCCTTCCTCTTCCGCGCGGCCTGGGCGCTGGAGCGCTTCGTCCGCCGCGCCTGCGGATCATTGGCAAGAGCTGCCACCGTTCTGAGCCGGGTGATCACTCCCGCCCGCGCCGCCGCCGCGGTCCTGATCGCCGCCGGCGCCCTCCTCGTCGCCTCCCAGTTCATCGACTACCGCGCGGTCGAGATCGGTCATCCGGGATACGCCGGCCTGCCGCAGGTCGCCCGGGCCCCGACCACCGGCGTCCGCACCGCCGGCGACGCCCACTCCTATCTGCTGGTCCCGCTCGGGGCGCTGGCGATGGCGCTGGGGGCGCTGGCGCTGCGCCGCGAGCGCCGGCGGCTCGGCCTCCTCGTCGCCGTCCTCGGCCTCGTCTCGCTGGCGGTGATCCTGCTGGTCGACCTCCCCGACGGGCTCGACGTGGGAGCGCAGAGCTCGAGCTTCGCGGGCACCTCGGCGGTGCTCGAGGATGGCTTCTACGCCGAGCTCGCCGCAGCCGGGGGGATGGTTTTCTGCGGACTGCTCTACTATGCGCGGCCGTGCCGAATACGAATCAACTCGTCAGGAAGGGCCGCAAGCGCCCGAAGAAGAAGACCACGACGCCGGGCCTCAAGTCGGGCCAGGGTCGCAAGAAGCGCGTAGCCGCCCCGCAGCGGCGCGGCGTCTGCACCCGCGTCGCCACCGTGACGCCGAAGAAGCCGAACTCGGCGCTGCGCAAGATCGCCCGTGTGCGGCTGACCAACGGCATGGAGGTCACCACCTACATCCCGGGCGAGGGACACAACCTGCAGGAGCACTCGGTGGTCCTGATCAGGGGTGGTCGCGTCAAGGACCTGCCGGGCGTCCGCTACAAGGTCGTGCGCGGCACCCTCGACGCCGCCGGCGTCTCCGACCGCAAGCAGGCCCGCTCCCGCTACGGCGTCAAAGCGTCATAATGCCCCGCCGCTCCGCAGCCCAGATCCGGCCGATCGAGCCGGACGCCAGACACCGGAACCGCCTCGTCCAGCAGGTGATCAACAAGGTGATGGTCGGCGGCAAGAAGAGCCTGGCCGAGCGGCTCGTCTACGACGCCCTCGCGATCGTCGGCGAGCGCACCGGCGAAGACGCGGTCGAGGTCCTGGAGTCGGCGATCAAAACCCTGACCCCGGTCCTCGAGGTCCGCTCCCGCCGCGTCGGCGGCGCGACCTACCAGGTCCCGGTCGAGGTCCCGGCCCGCCGCGCCCGCACCCTGGCGGTGCGCTGGCTGGTCCAGTTCGCCCGCCAGCGCCGCGAGTACTCGATGGCCGAGCGGCTCGCCGGGGAGATCCTCGACGCCAACCAGCAGCAGGGCAGCGCCTGGAAGCGGAAGGACGACATCTACCGCATGGCGCAGGCGAACAAAGCGTTCGCCCATTACCGCTGGTAGACCGATCCGTGACCCGGCCGCTACTGGCCGTCGACATCGATGGCGTGATCAGCCTCTTCGGGTTCGAGGAGCGGCCGGCGCACACGCAGTTTCAGCTGGTCGACGGAGTCCCGCACTGCATCTCGCTGCCGGTCGGCGACCGGCTGCTGCGCCTCTCGAAGCGCTTCGAGCTGGTCTGGGCGAGCGGCTGGGAGGACAAGGCGAACTTCTACCTCCCCCAGCTCTTGGGGCTGCCGGAGCTGCCCCACGTAGCCTTCGACGTCGTCCCCAGGGACGGCGATGCGCACTGGAAGCTGGCTGCGCTGGAGGCCTACGCCGGCGCCCGCCCGATCGCCTGGATCGACGACAACTTCGACTCCAGCTGCTACGAGTGGGCGGAGCGGCGGCCCGCCCCCACCCTGCTCGTCCCCACCGAGCCGCACCTGGGGCTCGAGGAGGGACACGTCGCGGCGCTCGAATCCTGGGCTACTTCACTGGCTTGAAATAGGTCTCTACACTGAGCGAATGACGGGGTTCTGGCCGATCTTCTTCCTGCTCGTCGTGCTGAAGATCCCGGTTCTAGGATCGCTCTGGCTCGTCTGGTGGGCCGCCAAGCAGCACGACGAACCGGCGGGGGCGACCGACGAGGACGGCGGCAACGGCAAGCGGCGCCAGCCGCAGCCGCGGCTGCCCCGCGGCCCGCGGCGCGGCCCCCATGGCGGCGGCGCGGCGGTGCCGGCTCCTCCCTGCCCGCCGGGCGGCCGCACCAGGGTCGTCAAGCCGGCTGCGCAGCCCGCTTTCGCTCGCGCCGGATCTCGCGCAGATAAGGATGGAAGTCGACCTCGACCGTATGACGCTTAGAGGCAACGAAGCGCTTCCCCATCTTCCGTTCCTCCTTCGCGATCTCCCGCTTCATCTCCCCCGCCGGCGGTAGGAAGGCGCGCCCGCTCAGCAGGTCGGCGACCCATTCGCACTGGGCCTCGGCCAGCGGCATGATCGGCCCCAGCGGCTGGATGAAGCCGATGAAGTAGAGGCCCGGCCGCTCGACCGAGACCACCCGCCGGTATAGCGGCAAACGGTTGTCGGGCGCCGAGAGGACCTTGGGGTCGAAGAAGGGGAAGGTCATCTTGTAGCCGGTGCAGTAGACGACGAGGTCGATCTCCTCCTCGCTGCCGTCGACGAAGCGGACGGCGCGGCCGCCGGCGAAGCGCTCGATGTTCGGCTTCACGGCGATGTCGCCGTGGCCGAGGCGAGGCAGGAGCTCGGAGGAGACGGTCGGATGCGCCTCGAAGAGCTTGTGGTCGGGCTCCGGCAGGCCGTAGGTCGTCATCTCGCCGGCGGCGATCTCCAGCCCTTTCATCGCCAGGAAGCGCTGCACCGGCATCGGCAGGCGGGACATCAGCGGCGTCGTCACCTCGTCGATCGGCTTGCCGTTCATGTACTTGGGCAGGACGTAGGCGCCGCGGCGAACCGCGAGGAAGGTCTTGGCGGCGATCCGCGAGGACTCGACGGCGATGTCGGTGGCCGAGTTGCCGAGGCCGAGCACGACCACCCGCTTGCCGCGGAGGACGTCGGGCTCGCGGTAGTGGTGGGCGTGGAGCTGCTCACCCTCGAACTCCTCGGCGCCCGGGAACGCCGGTTCCGGCCAGCGCGGGTCCCAGTGATGGCCGTTGGCCACCAGCACCGCCCGATAGAGCTCGGTGCGCTCGTCTCCCCCCGGCCCTTTGACGGTGACCGCCCAAGCGCCATCGGCCGGCTCGACCTTCGTCACCTCGGTGCGGAAGTCGATCTTCTCCCGCAGCCCGAAGTGGTCGGCGAATTCGTCGAAGTAAGCCGCCATCTGGAAGTGGTCGGGATAGTCCGGGTAGTGATCCGGCATCGGCAGCGATTTGAATGCCATCACCCGCCGCGAGGTGTTGATGTGCAGCGAACGGTAGGCCGACGACATCCCGTTGTCGTTTTCGTAGCGCCAGTTGCCCCCGACGTAGGAGCCCTTCTCGAAGCAGTCGAAGGGGATGCCGCGGGCGTCGAGCACCTGCGCGGCGACGATGCCGGAGCTGCCGGCGCCGACGATGCAGACCTTCTCGGGCTGTGCCATGGGCGGAATCTATCGGACTGGCCAGCTGGCCAGTTTCGACCCGCAGAAGTGACCCGCACAGGCGTCACATAACACCGAGGGTCGGAGTGGGATTCCGGCCCTCGGTGTCAAGGAGAAATGAAGTACCTCAAGATGTAAAGCTGTGAGGCTGTGTCTTGGGGTAGCTCTTATTTACCCACAATTGAGGGTGCGTATACATCCGTAGTCACCCTCAATGCGGATTGCCACGAACTACTTATCAGACACGGCGTCCACTCAGGACGCGCGAGCCGCATTCCTACGGGGAAAGAAGCAGGAGAAGTGTCTATCCAAGGGGTCCGGTGACCAGCACCGAACCCCTTAGAACAACTTCCTATTTCGATTCCTCGGAGGTCGACTCGATCTCCTGCGCAAGCTCCTCCAGCTCCTCCGCGAAGGAGGTGCCGAAGCCCTCGACCGGAGCCTCGACTCCGTCGACGCCGAGTTCCGCGGCCAGCTCGTCTTCTTCGAGCAGGTCCTCGTCGCTCGGCGGCTCGATCGGTTCCGCCGGCTCGATCGCGACCGTCCGGTAGTGCTTGAGGCCGGTCGCGGCCGGGATCAGCTTGCCGATGATCACGTTCTCCTTCAGGCCCACGAGGCGGTCCCGTTTGCCCTCGAGGGCAGCGTCGGTGAGCACCTTGGTCGTCTCCTGGAAGGAGGCCGCCGAGAGGAAGGATTCGGTCGCCAGCGAGGCCTTGGTGATCCCGAGGATGACCTCCTCGCCTTTCGCCGGGGTACCGCCCTCTTCCTTGACTTTTTTGTTCAGCCGTTTGAGGCTGCCGCGGTCCTCGAGCTGCCCGGGCAGGAGGCTGGTCGAGCCCTTCGACTCGATCCGCACCTTCTTCAGCATCTGCCGGGCGATCAGCTCGATGTGCTTGTCGTTGATATCCACGCCCTGGGCGCGGTAGACCTTCTGCACCTCGTCGACGAGGTAGAGCTCGGTCGCGGTGCGCCCCCGGATCGCCAACAGGTCGGCCGGGTAGAGCGAACCTTCGTTCAGCTGCTCGCCCACCTCGACCCGGTCGCCGTCGGCGACGTGCAGGCGAGTCCGCAGCGGGAAGCTGTAGGCGTGCTCCTCGCCGCTCGACTCGGTGACGATCACTTTCAGGGCTTTGTCGGTTTCTTCGATCGACGCCTTTCCCGCGGCCTCGGCCATCTGCGCCAGTCCCTTCGGTTTGCGCGCCTCGAAGAGCTCGACGATCCGCGGCAGGCCCTGGGTGATGTCCTGGCCGGCGACGCCTCCGGTGTGGAAGGTGCGCATGGTCAGCTGGGTGCCCGGCTCGCCGATCGACTGCGCGGCGATGATGCCGACCGCGTCGCCGATGTCGACCATCGATCCCGTCGCCGGCGAGACGCCGTAACAGGAGCGGCACACCCCGGACTCGGCCTCGCACTTCAGGGCCGAGCGGACGGGAACCTTGACCTCGTCCTCGCCGAACGCCTCGGCGATCTCCTCGACGTCCTTGAGGGTGATCTCCTGGTTGCGCTTGAGCAGCTCGCGACCGCGCTTGGTCTCGAGCTTCTTCGCCGCCAGGCGACCGATCAGGTTGTCGTTGAGGGACCCGTCGTCTTTGCGCAGGTCCATCTCGATGTGGTCTTTGGTCTTGCAGTCCTCCTCGCGGACGATCACGTCCTGGGCGACGTCGACCAGGCGCCGGGTCAGGTAACCCGAGTCGGCCGTCCGCAGCGCCGTGTCGGCGAGGCCCTTTCGGGCGCCGTGGGTGGAGATGAAGTACTCGAGGACCGAGAGCCCCTCCATGAAGTTGGCCTTGATCGGCCGCTCGATGATCTCCCCTTTCGGGTTGGCCATCAGGCCGCGCATCCCGGCCAGCTGGCGGATCTGTTTGAACGATCCGCGAGCGCCCGAGTTGGCCATCATGAAGATCGGGTTCAGCTCTTCGAGGTTGTCCTCCATCGCCTGGGCGACCTCGTCGGTGGCCCGGTTCCAGCGAGTCGTCACAGCCTCGTGACGCTCCTCGGCGGTGATATAGCCTTCGTCGTACTGCTGCTGGATCGCTTCGGTCTCCTTCTCGTAGCGATCGAGGATTTCCGGCTTCTCCGGCGGCGAGACCACGTTGTTCTTTGAAACCGTGATCCCGGCCTGGGTCGCGTAGTGGAAGCCCAGGTCCTTGAAGGCGTCGAGCACCTGCGAGACCGCCGGCGCACCGTAGGCCTCGACCAGGTCGGAGACCATCTGGTTGATGTCCTTCTTCTTCAGCGAGCGGTTGACGAACTCGTACTGCTCGGGATCGAAATCGTCTTCCAGCGCCTCGGCGAGAGCGCGCTCGATCTTTTCGTTGAAGATGATCCGCCCGACCGTGGTCAGGAAGTGCTCGTGCCCGGCCCGCCGGAACTCGGCGCGGTCGTGCAGCTTGCAGCCGCCGTTCTCGTAGACGAGCTCGGCCTCCTGGGCGGAGCGGAAGACGTGGATCTTCGGGGTCGAGCCGTTACCGCCCTTGCCCGCCCGCAGCTCCTCGTCGGCCTGCGCCAGCTCGTCCGCTTCCGGCCCGTAGGTCAGGTAATAGATGCCGAGCACCATGTCCTGGGTCGGGGTCGCCAGCGGCGCCCCGTGGGCCGGGGAGAGGATGTTGTTGGCGGAGAGCATGAGGATCCGCGCCTCGGCCTGGGCCTCGGCGGAGAGCGGCACGTGCACCGCCATCTGGTCGCCGTCGAAGTCGGCGTTGAAGGCGTGGCAGACCAGCGGGTGGACCTGGATCGCCTTGCCCTCGACCAGGACCGGTTCGAAGGCCTGAATGCCGAGACGGTGCAGGGTCGGCGCCCGATTGAGCAGGACCGGGTGCTGGTGGATGACTTCCTCCAGCACGTCCCAGACCTCCGGGATCATCGACTCGACCATCTTCTTCGCGGCCTTGATGTTCTGGACCGCTTTGCGCTCGACCAGCTGAGCCATGATGAACGGCTTGAACAGCTCGAGCGCCATCAGCTTCGGCAGCCCGCACTGCTGCAGCCGCAGGTTCGGGCCGGAGACGATCACCGAGCGGCCGGAGTAGTCGACGCGCTTGCCGAGCAGGTTCTGGCGGAAGCGGCCCTGCTTGCCCTTGAGCATGTCCGAGAGCGACTTCAGCGGCCGGTTGCCGGGACCCGTGACCGGGCGACCGCGGCGGCCGTTGTCGAACAGCGCGTCGACGGCCTCCTGCAGCATCCGCTTCTCGTTGTTGACGATGATCTCGGGTGCGCCGAGGTCGAGCAGCCTTTTCAGCCGGTTGTTGCGGTTGATCACCCGGCGGTAGAGGTCGTTGAGGTCGGAGGTCGCGAAACGACCGCCGTCCAGCTGGACCATCGGCCGCAGCTCCGGCGGGATCACCGGCACCGCGTCGAGGATCATCCAGTCGGGCTTGTTGTCGGAGTGGTGGAAGGCGGAGGCGACTTTCAGCCGCTTCACCGCGCGGGCCTGTTTCTGGCCTTTGGAGCTGTTGATGGTCTGCTCCAGCTCCTCGATTTCGGCCTCGAGGTCGACCTGTTCGAGCAGGTCGCGCACCGCTTCGGCGCCCATGCCGCCGCGGAAGTACTCGCCCCAGCCGAACGGGGAGCCGAAGCGGTCCTTGAGCTCACGGAAGACCGTCTCGTCGTTGATGACGTCCTTCGGCTTCATCTCCGTGAAGATCTTCCAGACCTCCTGCATCCGCTCCGCCGCCTCTTCGAGGTAGGCCTCGGTGTCGGCGATCTCGGCGTCGAACTGTTTGCGCAGTTCTTTGGTCATTTTGGCCCGGTCGTCGTCTTTGAGTTTCCGCAGCTGCGCCGCGGTAAGTTTCAGCGAGTCGGCCCAGAGGTGGTCTTCGTCGTCGAACTTGTCCTGGGCGCCGTTCTCGAGGTAGGCGATCCGGCGCTCCAGCGACTCGTTCAGCTCCTGGGTCCGTTTCTGTTTTTCGGCCTCGTAGGAGTCGACGACTTTCTTGACCTCTTTCTCCAGTTTTCCGACGTCCTTGTCCCGGGCCTCCTCGTCGACCCAGGTGACCATCGAAGCGGCGAAGTAGAGGACCTTCTCGAGCTCTTTCGGAGCCATGTCGATCAGGTAGCCGATCCGGCTCGGGACTCCCTTGAAGAACCAGATGTGGGAGACCGGCGAGGCGAGGTCGACGTGCCCCATCCGCTCGCGGCGGACCTTGGAGCGGGTCACCTCGACGCCGCAGCGCTCGCAGACGATGCCCTTGTAGCGGACGCGCTTGTACTTGCCGCAGTAGCACTCCCAGTCCTTCGTCGGGCCGAAGATGCGCTCGCAGAAGAGCCCGTCTTTCTCGGGCTTCAGCGTCCGGTAGTTGATCGTCTCGGGCTTCGTGACCTCGCCCCAGCTCCAGGAGCGGATCTTCTTCGAGGACGCGAGCCCGATCTCGATCGCGTCGAAATTGTTGATGTCGATCATCAGTCCTCCACCTCGGCCGGCGCGGCCTCCTCGGCCGCTCCGGCGCCGTCACCGTCAGTTCCAGCCTCGCCCTCGGCCACCACCTGCTCCTCCTGCTCGTCCGCGGCTCCGTTCGAGGAGTCGGCGCGGACGCCGGTCAGGTCCATGCCCAGCTCCTCGGCCGCTTTCAGCAGGTCGTCCTCCTCGTCGGAGATTTCGACGTCGGAGCCCTCGGAGACCACGTTGGCGTCGAGCGAGAGGCTCTGGATCTCCTTCAACAGCACTTTGAAGGACTCCGGGATCGAGGGCTCGGGGATGTTCTCGCCCTTGACGATCGCCTCGTAGGCCTTGACGCGCCCGACCGTGTCGTCGGACTTGACCGTGAGCATCTCCTGCAGGGTGTAGGCGGCGCCGTAGGCCTCCAGGGCCCAGACCTCCATCTCGCCGAAGCGCTGACCGCCGAACTGCGCCTTGCCGCCCAGCGGCTGCTGGGTGACGAGCGAGTACGGACCGGTCGAGCGGGCGTGGATCTTGTCGTCGACCAGGTGCAGCAGCTTGAGGATGTACATGTAGCCGACCGTCACCTTGCCCTCGTAGGGCTCGCCGGTGCGGCCGTTGTAGAGCTGGGCGGTGCCCGCGCAGCGGGCGCCGGGACGCGCGTCCGGGTCGATCGTCAGGTCGATCCCCCGCTCTTCGTTCTCCCTCTGCCAGCTGACCAGCGCCTCGTCGACGTCCTCGACGGTGGCGCCGTCGAAGACCTGCGTGGCCACGTAGACGCGGCCGTCGCCCTCTGCCGAGTGAGCCTGTTTGTAGGCCTCGGAGCCGTCGTCGTACCAGCCGTTCGCCGCGACCCAGCCGAGGTGGGTCTCGAGGATCTGGCCGATGTTCATCCGGCTCGGCACGCCGAGCGGGTTGAGGATGACGTCGACGGGGGTGCCGTCGGCCAGGTGAGGCATGTCCTCCTCGGGCACGATCTTCGAGATCACACCCTTGTTCCCGTGGCGGCCGGCGAGCTTGTCGCCCTCGGCGATCTTGCGCTTGGTCGCGACGTAGACGCGGACCAGGTCGTTGACGCCGGGCGGCAGGTCGTCGCCGTCGTCGCGGCTGAAGGTGAGGACGTCGATGACGACGCCGCCCTCGCCGTGCGGCACTTTCAGCGAGGTGTCGCGGACCTCGCGCGCCTTCTCCTTGAAGATCGCGCGGATCAGCTTCTCCTCGGCGGTCAGCTCGGTCTCGCCCTTCGGCGTCACCTTGCCGACCAGGAGGTCGCCGGAGACGACCTCGGCGCCGACGCGGACGATGCCGCGCTCGTCGAGGTTGCGCAGGCTCTCCTCGGAGCGGTTCGGGATGTCGCGGGTGATCTCCTCGTCGCCGAGCTTGGTCGTGCGGGCGTCGATCTCGTACTCCTCGATGTGGATCGAGGTGAGTTCGTCGTCCTTGACCAGGCGCTCGGAGAGGATGATCGCGTCCTCGAAGTTGTAGCCCTCCCAGGACATGAAGGCGACCAGGCAGTTCTTGCCGAGGGCGATCTCGCCGCCGCCGGTCGAAGAGCCGTCGGCGAGCACGTCGCCCGCCTTCACCTTCTGCCCCGTGTCGACGATCGGCCGCTGGTGGATGATCGTCCCCTGGTTGGAGCGCATGAACTTGTGGAGCTTGTACTCGTCCTTCGAGGACCCGTGCGTGACGACGATCTTCTGGGCGTCGACGTGGGTGACCTCGCCGTCGTGGTCGGCGAGGACGACGTCGCCGGTGTCGATCGCGGCGCGGCGCTCCATGCCGGTGCCGACCAGCGGCGGGTCAGGCTTCAGCAGCGGCACCGCCTGGCGCTGCATGTTGGAGCCCATCAGCGCCCGGTTGGCGTCGTCGTGCTCGAGGAACGGGATCAGCGACGTCGCCACCGACCAGATCTGGGACGGCGAGACGTCCATCAGGTCGACTTCTTTGGGGGAGGCGGTCGCGTACTCCTGCTCGCCGGCGCGGACCAGCACCTGCGGGCCTTTCAGCTTGCGGGTCTTCGGATCGATCTCCGCGTTCGCCTGGGCGATGATCTTGTCCTCGTCCTGGGTCGCGTCGTAGTGGACGATCTCGTCGGAGACGACGCCGTCTTCGACCACCCGGTAGGGGGTGGTGACGAAGCCGTGCTCGGAGATCTGCGCGTAGGAGGAGAGCGAGCCAATCAGGCCGATGTTCGGTCCCTCCGGGGTCTCGATCGGGCACATCCGGCCGTAGTGGGTCGGGTGCACGTCGCGGACCTCGATCGGGGCCCGCTCGCGGGTCAGGCCGCCGGCGCCCAGTGCCGAGAGCCGCCGGCGGTGGGTGAGGCCGGCGAGGCTGTTGGTCTGGTCCATGAACTGCGAGAGCTGCGAGGAGCCGAAGAACTCCTTCATCGCCGCCACGACCGGGCGGATGTTGATGATCGTCTGCGGGGTGATCGCGTCGGAGTCCTCGGTGGTGAGGCGCTCGCGAACCACGCGCTCCATCCGGTAGAGGCCGATCCGGAAGGCCTCCTGGATCAGCTCGCCGACCGTGCGCAGGCGGCGGTTGCCGAAGTGCTCGTACTCGTCGAGGTGGTCGTAGACCTGCTCCCGCGGGTAGGTGATCGCCTCCGCGGCATAGTCTTTGATCGGGTTCTCCTCGTCGATCTCCTCGGGGATCCCGAGCAGCTTCGGCAGGGTCACCAGCTCCTTGACGAGGGCGATGATGTCGTCGTGGGTGAGCACCCGCGTCTCGAGGTCGATGTCGAGGTCGAGGCGGGCGTTGAGCTTGTAGCGGCCGACCCGGGTGAGGTCGTAGCGCTTCGGGTCGAAGAAGAGCTGCTCGAGCAGGGCGCGGGCGGCGTCGACCGAGGGCGGCTCGCCGGGGCGCTGCTTTTTGAACAGCTCGATCAGGGCGCCCTCTTCGGTCCGGGTCGCCTCGGTGTCCGCCTCGATCGTGTGGCGGATGTAGACCGAGTTGTCGAACATGTCGAGGAGCTGCTGGTCCTCGACGTAGCCCATCGCCCGCAGCAGCACCGTCACGGGCAGTTTCCGCTTGCGGTCGATGCGGACGAAGACTTTGCCTTTTTTGTCGACTTCGAGCTCCAGCCAGGAGCCGCGGGCCGGCATCAGGTTGGCGATGAAGACCTGCTTTTCGGGGTCCTTCGGCGCCATCACATAGGCGCCGGGGGAGCGGACCAGCTGCGTGACGACGACGCGCTCGGTGCCGTTGATGATGAAGGTCCCGCGCTCGGTCATCCACGGGAAGTCGCCCATGAAGACGGCCTGCTCGCGGATCTCACCGGTCTCCTTGTTCTGGAAGGCGACGGTCGCGGTCAGCGGCCGCGAGTAGGTCATGTCCTTCTCGCGGCATTCCTCGATCGAGTGCGGCGGCTCCTCGAATTTGAAATCGCCAAAGACGATCTGCAGGTTCCCCGTGTAGTCCTCGATCGGGGAGATGTCGTCAATGGTCTCTCGCAGGCCACCGCTTTTCGGATCCGTCAGTTCCTCGAAGGAACGTCGCTGGATGTCGATCAGATGTGGGACCTCGAGCGGGTTGTCTAGGCGGGAAAAGCTCCTACGGGTTACGGGGGCAGCGTTGGAACGTGCCAAAGTCGGCGACTCCTCGGGCGGTCAGAGGGACGTAGATACAGCGCAAAATTGGGCAGGGGCACTCAAATGGCGCGCGACCGCGAAAAATAACACACGGCCACGCGCGGCTTCAAGCTTGGCTCCCCAGGCCGGATTGCGGGGTGCGGTCGAAACTCTCAGGCGAGTTCGACCGTGGCCCCCGCCTCCTCGAGCTCTGCTTTGAGTTTGTCGGCCTCGTCGCGCTCGACACCCTCTTTGATCGCTTTCGGAGCCTCGTCGACCAGCGCCTTCGCCTCTTTGAGGCCGAGGCCGGTCGCCGAGCGGACCACCTTGATGACGGGGACTTTCTGCCCGCCGACGTCTTTGAGGATGACGTCGACGGTCGAGGACTCTTCGCCGCCGCCCTCCTCGCCGCCGCCACCGCCGCCCGCAGCGGCCGGAGCCGCGGCCGCCACGGCCGTCGCGGAAACGCCGAACTCCTCCTCGAGCGCTTTGATCCGCTCGGAGAGCTCGAGGACCGAGATGCTTTTCAGCTCCTCGATCCAGTCCTCGGTTGAAGTTTTGCTTGCCATCAGTCGCTACCCCTCTTCCTCGTTTGAATCTTCATTCGAAGTCTCTGCTTGCTCTGCCGGCTCTTCCTCCGGCGCCTCCGCCTGATCGGCGGGTGGCTCGTTCCCACTGGACGCCTCCGTCGGTGCCTCCTCCACAGGAGCCTCTTCGGCTTTGTCTGCCTCAGCCGGGGCGTCCCCGCCCTGAGCCTCGTCATCGGAGACAGGACCCGCGTCCTCGGCGGCCGGAGCCTCCCCGGTCACGAGCCCTTTATCCGCGATCTGGCCCAGCTGAATGGCCAGCCCCTGGATCATCGACCCGAGGCCGCGCACCAGGCCGGTGAGCGGGCTGGCGACGACGCCGGCGAGCTGGCCGTTGAGCACTTCACGGCCGGGCAGTTTGGCGATCGATTTGAACGCGAGTTCGTCGAGCGAGGTCGCGTCCATGAAGCCGCCCTTGTAGGTGAGGACGTCGTGCTCTTTGTTGAAGGTCGTGATCGCCTTCGCGGCCTGGGCGGTGTCGCCGCGGACGAAGGTGAGCGCGGTCGGCCCCTGCAGCAGCTCGGCCAGACGTTCCTCGCCGACCTGGTCGGCGGCGATTTTCGTCAGCCGGTTCTTGACGATGCGGAAGCTGGCGTCGGCTTCGCGCAGTTTCGAGCGCAGCTCGGCCGCCTGGGGGACGCTGATGCCGCGGTAGTCGACAGCGAAGATCGCCTCAGATTCCTCGATCTGGGCGGCGATCTCTTTTATGGCTGCTGACTTTTCCTCGCGGTTCATCGTCTCACCTGCACCGGGCTTCCGGGCTCTCGCCCCGCCGGTGGTCTGCGGTTAGCGGCGACGGAGCTTAGACCGTCGCGGGCTCCTGTGCGGTCTCCTCGGCCGGGGCGGCGGCTTCCTCCCCGCCCGAGGCCGCCGCCTCACGGTCGGCGGCTTTGGTCGAGTCGACCCGGATGCCGGGACCCATCGTCGTCGCCAACGTCGCCGAGACGACGTATTTGCCCTTGGCCGAGGAGGGCTTCGCGCGGACGATCTCGTCCATCACGGCCTGGTAGTTGTCGAGCAGTTTGCCCTCGTCGAAGCTGGCCTTGCCGATCGCCATGTGGACGATCGCCTGGCGGTCGGTGCGGTATTCGACTTTGCCCGACTTGGAGTCGCTGACGGCTTTCTCGACGTCGTCGGTGACCGTGCCGACCTTGGGGTTCGGCATCAGGCCCTGGGGACCGAGGACGCGGCCGAGCTGGCCGACCGCTTTCATCATCTCGGGGGTCGAGATCGCGACGTCGAAGTCGGTCCAGCCCTCCTGGACTTTCTCGACCAGGTCCTGGCCGCCGACGTGGTCGGCGCCGGCTGCCTCGGCGTCGCGGGCCTGCTGTCCCTGGGCGAAGACGGCGACGGTGACGTCTTTGCCGAGCCCGTGCGGCAATGCCAGGGTGCCGCGCAGCTGCTCATCGGCGTGGCGGACGTTGACGCCGAGCAGGACGTGCAGCTCGACCGTCTCGTCGAACTTGGTGCTGGCGGTCTCCTTGACGAGGGAGATCGCCTCGGCCGGCGGGTAGGCGCGGTCGCGGTCGACCTTCTCGTACTGCTGGCGGAATCGTTTGCCGTGGGCCATGGAAACTCTCCTAGGCGACGTCGACGCCCATCGAGCGGGCGGTGCCGGCGATGATCTTCGAAGCGGCGTCGATGTCGTTGGCGTTGAGGTCGGGCATCTTCCGTTCGGCGATCTCGCGGATCTGGTCCGGGGAGATCGTGCCGACTTTGTTGACGTGCGGCTCGCCCGAGCCCTTCGAGATCTTGATCGCTTCCTTGATCAGGACCGCGGCGGGCGGCGTCTTGGTGACGAAGGTGAAGGAGCGGTCCTCGTAGACGGTGATTTCGACCGGGATGATCGTGCCGCCTTCGCTCTGGGTCTGGGCGTTGAAGGCTTTGCAGAAGTCCATGATGTTGACGCCGTGCTGGCCCAGCGCCGGACCGACCGGCGGCGCCGGGTTGGCGTTGCCGGCCTGGATCTGCAGCTTGATGACGGTGAGGACTTTCTTGGCCATGAGGGTTGGGGAGGGTAGCGGTCTTCGCGATCTAGATCTTCTTGACCTGGTCGTAGCCGACCTCGACCGGGGTCTCGCGGCCGAAGATCGAGACCAGCACCTTGAGTTTGGCGGCGTCCTCGTTGATCTCGGCGATCTCGCCGGAGAAGTCGGAGAGCGGGCCGGAGATGACTTTGACCGATTCGCCGATCGCGAACTGGGCCTGGGTGCGCGGCCGCTCGGCCGTCTCGCGGTGGAGCAGGCGGTCGACCTCGGGTTTGGAGAGCGGCACCGGCTTGTTGCGGGAGCCGACGAAGCCGGTCACGCCCGGGGTGTTTTTGACCAGGCTCCAGGCGTCGTCGGTCATCTCCATGTTGACGAGGACGTAGCCGGGCATCGTCCGTTTCTCGGTCTGGACTTTCTGCCCGTCCTTCATCTCCGAGACCTGCTCGGTGGGGACGACGACCTGCCGCACGTTGCGGTTCTGGCTCATCGTCTGAACCCGGTGCTCGAGGTTGTGCTTGACCTTGTTCTCGTGCCCGGAATAGGTGTTGATCACGTACCAGCGATACAAATCGGAAGCCTTTGCTTGTCGGATCCTTCTTAGAGGATGATGTGCTTGATGAGCCAGTTGAAGACCGCGTCGAGGGCGCCGAGGTAGGCGGCCGCGACAGCGACGAAGAGGATGGTGACGGCGGTGGCCTGGATCAGCGTCTCGCGATCGGGCCACTGGACTTTCTTCAGCTCGGCCCAGCAGGAGAGCAGGAAGCCGATGACGCCGCCGCGCTGGCGCTGGGCCGCCGCCTGTTTCTGTTTTTTCGCGAGCTGGTCGCGCTCCCGGCGTTTCTGCTCGTCGCGCTTGCGCTTTTCCGCTTCCTTGGCGGCCTTGGCCTCGGCCCGCCGCTCCGCGCGCGAGGGCTTGGTCTGCTCGGGCAGCTCCAGCGCCGACTCCGGGACGCCCAGGGCCATCCCCATCTCCTCGGCCTCGATCAGCGCCTCGTCCCCGGACTTGGGGACCTGCGTGTCGTGCTGGGCGCGGGCGACCCTGTCGCGCCCGTCGCCGGAGCGTTTCCGCTCTTCAGCTTCCCGAGCCCGGCGCTCGGCCTTGCGCTGTGCGCGGGTCTTGGCCATCGGGAGCTACCGGGTCTCCTTGTGGGGAGTGTGGTGGCCACACCAGCGGCAGAACTTGCGCATCTCGATCCGGTCCGGCGTGTTGCGCCGCGACTTGTTGGTCTGGTAATTCCGCCGCTTGCACTCTTCGCAAGCCAGCGTCACTGCGATGCGGACGTCTCCGCGAGCCATCTTCTCCCTCGTTCCGTTGCCTGAGGTAGTCGTTACAAAAGAAAACCTCGGCCGAGGCGCGAGGCTGACGGCAAGGATAGCGCCCTGCGGTGCCAGGGGGCTATTGCCCGGGCATCGCCCGAGCGCGGCCCTCCCATTGCTACTAAAAATTTTGTACAGTCGTTTCAGAGTAAATCGATTCGGGTAATCGGGCCGCGGGAGTGCGCGAGGCGATCAACAAGAGCCGGCTCTTCGACCGGGACAGCTTCGTCGAAGAGGTCGAAGAGCGCCTGCTGGACCCCCGCATCCGCGAGCAGTCGGGGGCGCTGCTCCTGCTCGACCTCGATTCCTTCCACATCGTCAACGACGCGCTCGGGCACGAAGCGGGCGACCGGCTGCTCGAATCGGTGGCGACGATGCTGCGCGAGGAGGCTCGCGCGGAAGACCTGCCGGCGCGGATCTGCGCCGACGAATTCGCGCTGCTGCTGCAGCGGGCGACGCCGGAGCAGGCGATGGCCGCCGCCGAGCGGCTGATCGCGCTGGTGCGAGAACGCGGGCAGCCGGCCGTCGGGGCGAGCGTCGGCATCGCCACCTTCGGCGGCACCGGCGAGGCGATCAGCGCCGAAGGGCTGATGATCGCCGCCGACATCGCCCTCTGTGAAGCCAAGGAGGAAGGCGGCGGGCGCGCGGTCGACTCGGCCAACGGGCCCAATCGCAAATTGACCTGGGGGGAGCGCCTGCGCGAAGCGATCGACCAGGAGCGGATCGTCGTCTACGCGCAGCCGATCTTCGATTTGCGCCGTCAGTGCGTTGCCCGCGAGGAGCTGCTGGTGCGGATGCTCGACGAGGACGGCGACGTGATCCCCCCCTCCTCCTTCCTACCGACGGCGGAGCAGCTCGGGATGATCTGCGAGATCGACCGGCTGGTGCTGGCGAAGGCGATCGAGCTGGCCGGCCGTTCGCGGCCGATCGCGGTCAACGTCTCCGGCGCCTCGCTCTGCGAGCCGGCGCTGATCGAGGACGTGCGAGGGGCGATCGCCCACGGGCTCAACCCCGCCTGGCTCGACTTCGAGATAACCGAGACGGCGGCGATCACCAACATGGACACCGCCCGCACCTTCGCCGAGACGGTCACCGCGCTGGGCTGCGGCCTCGGCCTCGACGACTTCGGCACCGGCTTCAGCTCGTTCAGCTACCTGAAAGAACTGCCGGTCCAGCACCTCAAGCTCGACATCGAGTTCATCCGCCAGCTCCCCACCTCCCCCACCGATCAGCGCCTCGTCCAGGCGATGGTCCAGTTCGCCAAGGCCTTCGGCCAGGAGACCGTCGCCGAGGGAATCGAGGACGCCGAGACCCTGGCGCTCGTGCGGGCGTTCGAGGTCGACTACGCGCAGGGCTTCCACATCGGCCGGCCGGCGCTGGTCGACAGCGCCCATCTCGGCACCGCGGCCTGATCAGAGGCCCAGCGTTTTGGCGATGATGCCGCGCTGGATCTCGGAGGTGCCGCCGTAGATGGTCGAGACCAGGGAGGTGCGGACGAGGCGCTCCATGTCGTACTCGGAGGAGTAGCCGTAGCCGCCCATCATCTGCATCCCTTCCAGGGTGGTGCGCTTGGCGACCTCGGTGACGAAGAGCTTCACCATCGAGGCCTGCTGAGGCAGCATCCGGTCGGGGTCCTCGTCGACCAGGGTGGCGACCCAGTGGGTCATCAGGCGGGCGGCCTGGAGGTCGGTGGCGAGGTCGGCGATGCGGTGCTGCAGCGCCTGGAAGGAGCCGATCGGCCGGTCGAACTGGCGCCGCTCCTTGACGTAGAGGATGAGGTCGTCGAAGGCGCGCTGGGCGATCCCCAGCATCGTCGCGGAGAGGATCAGGCGCTCGACGTTGAGCCCGGCCATCAGCTGCATCCAGCCCTGGTCGACCTCGCCGAGCACGTCCTCGGCGCGGGCCGGGCAGTCGGTGAAGTAGAGGTGGTTGGTCTCGCGGCCGCCCATCGTCTCGATCGGGACGACCTCCATCCCCTCGGCGTCTTTGGGCACCCAGATCATCGTCATCCCCTCGTGCTTGCTGGGGGTGCGGGTGGTGCGGCAGACGACGAGGACGTGATCGGAGATGTGGGCGTTGGAGCAGAAGACCTTCTGGCCGTTGATGACGAAGCCGCCGTCGACCGCCTCGGCCTTGCAGGAGAGGGCGCCGACGTCGGAGCCGGCCTCGGGCTCGGTCATCGCGATCGCCTCCACCGAGCCGGAGGCGATGCCGCCGAGGATCTCTTCCTTCTGGGCCTCGGTGCCGAAGCGCTGGGTGGCGCCGGCGACGATCAGCGTCGTCGCGTAGCCGCCGATCGGGGCGAGCCCGCGCGAGGTCTCCTCCATGAAGAGGCAGGCATCGAGCATCGACCCGCCGGAGCCTCCGTACTGCTCCGGGATCGTCACCCCGAGCCAGCCCAGCTCCGCCATCTGCTTGTAGACGTCGAAGCTGTGGTGCTCCCGATAGCCGTCGGTCAGCCGCTCGCGCTGATCCGCCGTCCCGCACTCCCGATCGCAGAAGTCCCGGATCGCGTCGACGAAGTCCTTCTGCTCGTCGCTGAGGGCGAAGTCCACGGGGTGAGCCTATAGGTTGCCCCGCCGCGACTGGCCACTCAGCCAGGAGCTATGGCACGCAGGGCGGCGCTGGCTCAGCGCCGCCGGAACGGGCGCAGGAGCCGGGTCTTCAGGTTGAAGAGCAGCAGCATCGTGCGGTCGGCCAGGGATCCCTCGGGCGGCAACATGCCGATCTGGCGGGCGAAGGAGGCGCCGTCGTAGAAGATCGTGTTGCGCCTGATCAGGCCGTCTTCGATCTCGAGGAAGTCGACCCCGCGCAGCCTCACCCGCCTGCCGGTTGCCTGGATGCCCTGAAAGGGGGCGCCGCCGAAGGTGGCCTCCGCCCGCCACTTCACGGCGACCGCACCCTCGTCGGCGACGACCCGCTCGACCGACATTTCGAAATCCGGCATGGCTGCGAACAGTTCGCCGAAGAAGGCGCGCACCGCCTCCTTGCCCTGGAACTCACCGATGGCGACGAAATCGTCGACGTAGCCCTCGGGGTGGGCTGGCGCCACGATCCGGTCGGGGTCGCGCCCGATCGCTCCCTCGATCGAAGCCATCGCGACCTCCCGGGCGCCCCTCTGAACCTCCGCTTCCATCTCAACTCCTCTCGTCATCTTTTCCCGCCGCGGCCGACGGCACAGCGGCCGAGCTTCCCTCGATGAATCGCAGCCTTGCCGTCCCGACCGACCCGGACGCCACTTCCTCCAGTGCCTCCGCCGCCGCGGCGGCTCCGCCGGCGGCCGCGAAGCCGGCCGCGACGCGGTCCGCGCCGGCTTTCTTGGTCATCGCCTCGCTTACGGCGCGCCGGAGCCCGCGCGGGCGGAGCCTGCCCTTCGGCAGCATCACGCCGGCGTCCGCGACGACGACGCGTCGGGCGACCTCGAATTGGTCGCGCCCGAACGGGACGGCGCAGACCGGAACGCCGGCGGCGAGCGCCTTCTGCGTAATGCCCATGCCTGCGTGGCAGACGACGCAGGCCGCTCGCTCGAGGATCGGCCCATGGGGCAGGTAGCGCTCGAGGCGGGCGTGGGCGGGAGGCGCGAACCCCTTCGGGTCGACCCCGGCGGTGGTGGCCACGACGAAGACGTCCTCCCCGGCGAGCCCCGCCAAGGCGGTCTCGACCAGCCTGCCGTCGTTCTGGAAATCGCTCGAGCAGGTGATCAGCACCAGCGGCTGCTCGACGGTATCGAGCCACCCCAGCGAGTCGCCGGGCGGATCCCAGGCGCCGGGGCCGACGAGGCGGAAGCTCGACGGCCAGTCGGAGCGGGGGTACTCGAACGGCTCGGCGCTGTAGTAGAGGACCAGGGGCGCCAGGCGTGCGAAGTAGTCGGTCGCGTCCTCCAGCGGCCTCGCTCCGATGCCGGCGCGCATCTCGTTGAGCGGGGGCAGGAGCGTGCGTTCGAGCAACCCGAGGACGAGCCGCCGGGCGACGGCGTCCCGGATCCCGCCGACGACGCCGTGCCGCGGCCGCAGCCCGAGCCCGTATGGCGGAACGTCGCGGGAGGGAACCGGCACGGGGAAATGCACCGCGTGCGCCCACGGCAACCCAGAGCGCTCGGCGACCGCGCTCGCGCCGAATGCGGTGACATCGATGAGCAGGGCCTCGGGGCGCTCCCGGTCGATCGCGCGCTCCAGGTCAGGGATCTCGAGCCGCCCTCGTCGAGCGAGGTTCTCGACGTCGCGCTTCTGCGCCCCGATCGGCGTGCGCGCCTTCCAATCGTCGTTCTCGATGCGCTCCAGCTCGGGGTCGACCGCCCGCACCCGCAGCCCCAGCCGCTGCAGCGGCTCGGCGGCCGCCTCGCCGGTGTAGAGGTCGACTTCGTGTCCCCGCCGGCACAGCTCCAGCAGCGTGGGGACGATCGGGTAGACGTGACCGAGCAACGGGTTGGTGTAGGCGAGAAAGCGGGTCATCCGGCGCTCCCGGTGGGTTCCCCGGTGACGCCGGCGACCATCTCCCGCAAGGCAACGACCGTGGCCGATCGCCCAACCCCCAGGTCCCTGCGCATCAGCTTCCAGGTGTAGACGTCGGTGATCGCTATCAGCTGAGCGCGCAGCAGCCGCCGCGCCCCCCCTGAACGTCCGGAGAGCTGCGGCGCGAAGGCCCGCTCGACCCATTCGTGGTGGAGCCGCCGCCCGCGCTCGGCGATGCGCCCGAAGGCCGCCACCCGGTCCTCTTGGGAGAGCAGCCGCATGATCGCGTCCCCATAGCTCTCGTAATCGGCGACCGCGCAGCGGACAGCCACCGCAGCGTCGCCCGGCGGAACCTCCCGCCGGCGGTCCTCCATCTCGCGGTCGGCGGCCTCCGCCACCGCGTCCAGCAGCGCTTCCTTGCTGCCGAACCGCCGCAGCAGGGTCCGGACGGTCACCCCAGCCTGCGCCGCCACCTCCTCGAGGGAGACCTGGTCGAAATCCCGCTCGCTGTAGAGGTCGAAGGCAGCTTGGATGATCGCCCGATGCGTCCGTCGGGCGGCCTCTGAGCGGCTGACCATCCGGTAGGGCCGCGTGGCAGGCGGGGCAGACCGATCGGGAAGAACCAGGTTCTCAGATTTCATGTCATGCAAGAGTGACATGAAATAGCAGCGCTGTCAAATCCGGCTCGCGGCTCCCCTCGGGGCTCATGGAGATCGACGGCATCGAGGCGCGCCCACGGGACGACCGCCTCGAACGGGGGTCGGTTGGTTGAGGGCAACCGCGGCGCTATCTGCCACCAGTGTCAGACAGGCGGGATCGTGTCGAGCCAGATCGCCGTGAAACCGGCTGTCGATTCAGCCGCTTTGCAGCGCTTTCAGAGAAGCCCGGAACGAGACTCGAACTCGTGACCCCTTCCTTACCATGGAAGTGCTCTACCAACTGAGCTATCCGGGCGAGGCGGCCTCCTCCGAAGCCGTCGCTCGACGATTCTAGACGGTGCCTGCAGGTCCGGTGGTACCGCTGCTAGAGGAACTTCGCCGGGTTGAAGCGGCAGTAGCGGAACTGGAAGTCGAGGACCAGGTTGTTGGTTTTGCGGGCATTGGCTTCGAGGCGGAGGACCATCTTCACGGCGGCGTTCTTTTCGCCCTTGGCCAGCTTGCGGCCGGTCGCTTCGAGCAGTTCCACCTCGGTCTTGACGCCGTTCAGCCACTTCGTCAGGCGCGCGGCGTCTTCGGCCGGTTTCGGCACCTTGAGGAGCTGGGCGCGGGCCCGCTTCAGCGCCTTGGCGGCGGAGAAGAGCTGGCGAGAGGCCTTCTTCGTCTTGCCTTCCTTGACCTCCTTACGGACGCCTTTGAGGATCTTTTCGTTGGCTTCCGTGTTCGCCTGGCAGATCGGTTCGACCCTTTCCTTGTATTCCTGGGCTTCGGGAGCCAGCGCGAAGGAGGGGACCGCCCCTACCAGCAGCAAAGCGGCGGCGAGCAACAGCACGAGCTTCTTCATCCGATCGATCTCCCTTCCCGACGTTCTCTACCTGCCGCCCCTTTGGGCGCGGAAGCGAAAGATTGCAGGAGTTCGGTCCCGGTTTCTTTGAGAATCGGTTGAGGTGACGCGGAAGACGTGCCGGCCCCGCCCGACGAGGTAGACGCGCGGCGAGGAGCAGGACCGGTAGGGCCGCGAGTCGAGCCGGCAGAGGAAGGTCGAGCCGGCCTCGCTGGCGGCGAAGCGGAAGGCGACGCGGCGAGGGGCCCGGGCGAGGGTGACGAGCCGCGGAGGGTGATGGGTGATCCGGGTCTGCGGCGGGGTCCGGTCCGGTGGCGGCGGGGGCGGTTCGGCAACCGCCGGCGCAGGAGGCGGGGGCGGCGGCAGTTCGGTGACGGTGCGGAAGTTGTTCGGTTCGGCTTCGGCGACCGACTCGCATTCGATCGGCGCCGGGTCGTTGAACGGCGGGTGGAGGTCGATCAAGGCGCTGTCGGTGCCTTCTCCGCAGTCGATCGCCTTGTCGTCGTCGCCGGAGTTGGCGAGGATCGAATCTTCGCCGCCGAGGGCGAAGTACGTGTCCGCGCCGGCGTGGCCGAGCAGCTGGTTCGGTCCGGCGTCGCCGTAGAGGACGTCGGCGCCTTCGGAGCCCTCGAGATCCTCGATGCCGGCCAGCGAGTCGAGGGCGCCGGGGGAGCATTCGGGCATGTCCCCGGGGCCGGGCGCTCCCGCCAGGCCAAGATCGAGGCGGGCGTCGACCGCCCCTCCCAGGCGCGCCCAGGAGGCGTTGTCGCGGCCGGCGCCGCCGTTCAGTTCCTCGCCGTCGCAGATCGAGACCGAGAGGAAGAGGTCGTTGCCTTCGCCGCCGAGGAGGTGGTCGGCGCCGCCGTTGTGCAGCAGGGCGTCGTCGTCGCCGAGGGCGGAGAGCTGGTCGGCGCCGGCCCCCGGGCCGTCGACCAAAACGTCTTCGCTCGCTTCGCCGCCGGTGAGCGCGTCGTTGCCGGCTCCCCCGGTGAGGATCGTCCCGCTGAAGTCGGGAAAGGTGCTCGCTTCGATCGAGTCTTCGCCGCCCATGCCGGCGAGGTCGACTGAGTCGAGCGGCTGGCTCAGCGGGCAGGTCGCTTCGGTGGCGCTCGCCGCGCAGCCGCCGAACGCCGAGGCCGCGGTGTCGAAGGCTCCGCTGGAGAGCTCGAACGTAACGGCATCGGCGGAGTACGTGGCGACGACCCCGTCTTTGCCGCTGCTGCCGGTCAGGTAGACCTGGCTGAAGCCGCCGACTTCGGTCATCCCCACCTCGACCTTGGTCGTGTCCCGGGGGGCGACGGCCTGCGCCGACCCCTCGCAGCCCGCTTCGAACGTGCCGCTGAGGCAGTTGTCGGCACCGGCTTCGCCTTCGAGGATGTCATTGCCTTCGCCCCCGTCGAGCAGGTCGCCGTCCGCCCCGCCGTGCAGGGAGTCGTTCCCCCCGCCGCCGCGGATCACGTCGGCGCCGCCGCCGCCGTAGATCGTCTCCGGCGCTGCCGAGCCGACGATGTAGTCGGAGTACGGCGTGCCGATGATTCGCTCGAAGGCGCCGGCTTCGACTTCGTCGACGCCGCCGCCGAGGGCGGCGATGCCGTCGTTGCCGTTCTGGCCGCCGCTGCCGAGCTGGAGATAGACCCCGCGTTCGCCTTCCGGTTCGGAGGGGAAGTTTTTTGCCCCGGTTTCGACGCCGGGGCCGAACCCGGGGGTGACGCCGGTCGCGTAGCTGAGCGTGTCGAAGCCGCCGCCGGTGTCGAAGATGCGGTCGATGGTGCCGTCGCCGCGGACGTAGTCGTTGCCGGCTTCGCCGTCGATCGAATCGGCGCCGAAGCCGCCCGAGAGCAGGTCGTTGCCGGGCCCGCCGCGCAGCAGGTCGTCGCCGATGCCGCCGTAGAGCCGGTCGTTGCCTTCGCCGCCGAGGAGGATGTCGTTGCCGCGCTCGCCGAAGACGACGTCGTTGCCGGGACCGCCTTCGAAGGTCTGGCTGCCGACCCCGAGGTGGCATCCGCCCGGGCAGGATTCGACCGCCGCCGGGATCGGGGCGGCGACGATCACGTCGTTGCCGGCGCCTCCGTCCACCGAGGTGACGCCCGCGGGAGCGACGATGTGATCGGCGCAGGGGGTCCCCTCGATCGTCTCGCCGATCCGAACGGGGCCTTCGGCGCAGGTGGGGCTCGACTGAGCGGGGGCCGCAACGGCGCCGGGCACCGAGCTCCAGCAGAAGACCAACGCCGAAACGGCGACAAGGACGAGGGTGGCGCGGCTGCTCCTCATACTCCGGGATACCCGCGGAAACCGGATCGATGCGGTGGCCGGAGCGAGCGCCTCTGTAGCTTGCCGGGCGTGAGCACCCGGCTTCTCTCGTCCCTAGTGCCGCTCGCTGCCCTCGTCCTGCTGGGCGGATGCGGCAGCTCCGAATCGACCTCCCGCCCGGCGCCCTCCGCGGCCGAGTTCCCCGCCGCGAAGGGGAAGACGATCGACCAGCTGCTGCGCAGCTCGGGGGCGAAGCCGACCAAGCTGGTGATCGCGCCGGCGGCGCAGGTGTTTGAAGTCGGCGAGAACCGCTACCCGTTCGGGGTCTTCACCCGCGGCAACGAACAGGTCGACGGCGCCGACGTGGCGATGTACTTCGCGAGGAGCCCGCAGGGGCCGGTGACCGGGCCGCTGCCGGCTCAGGTCACCTCGCTGGAAACGAAGCCCGCCTACCGCGCCGCAGGCAGCGAAGGCCCCGCCGAGGCCAAGACCGTCTACGTGGTGCCGAAGGTCGAGTTCGACCGCAAGGGCCCCTGGATCGCGATCGCGATGCTCAAGGGCAAGGGAGGGCTGGAAGCCTCGCGCGTCCCGACCCCGGTGGTCGGCGACAAAGCCGGGGTGCCGCGGGTGGGCGAGAGGGCGCCGCTGATCCACACGCCGACCGCCGCCGACGTGGGCGGCGATCTGGCCGAGATCGACACCCGCAACCCGCACGACCAGATGCACCAGGTCGATTTCGCCGACGTCGTCGACAAGCGGCCGATCGTCCTGGTCTTCGCGACGCCCGCGCTCTGCCAGAGCCGCGTCTGCGGCCCCGTCGTCGACGTCGCCCAGCAGGTCGCCGACGAATACGAAGGGCGGGCCGACTTCATCCACATGGAGGTCTACGAGGACAACGATCCCGGCAAGGGGATCCGGCCGCAGCTGCGCACGTATCACCTGCCGACCGAGCCCTGGACCTTCCTGATCGATCGCAAAGGGATCGTCCGCGACCGCATCGAGGGCGCCCTTGGCGTGTCTGAACTGGAACAGGCGATGCGGACGATCGTTCCTGGCTGACCGGCCAGGGCTTCGATACGCTCTAGCCGCAGGGAGCCCTCGGGGAGGCAGGGTCGAAAACGACGACGCTGCAAGGAGACGCATGAAACAACGGCTGGCAGTCCCCGCTTTTGCCCTCGTCCTCTGCCTCGCGCTCGGCGCCTTCGCATCGCCGGCGCTCGCCGGCAAGGGCGGCGGTCACGAGAAACAGCAGGCGAAGGTGAAGACCTTCGAAGCCTGCAAGCACGGCTGCCGGTACCGGACGATTCAGAAGGCGGTCGACGCCGCCGGCTCCTTCAAGGCCAAGAAGCGTAACGGCAAGGTGAAGGCCGTGGTCGCGATCCGTCCCGGCAAGTACGTCGAAGGCGTGGTCGTCGACGGCACCCTGAAGAAGAAGGACTTCGACGGGCTGGTCATCGAAGGGACGAAGAAGAACCGCAAGAAGGTCGTCCTCGAAGGCAAGAACGCGAAGGGGGAGCTCGGCGCCGCCCAGAACGGGATCGAGGCGATCAGCGTCAACGGGATCGTGCTCAAGAACATGTGGGCGCGGAACTACCAGTCCAACGGGTTCTTCGTCCACGCCGCCAACGAAGGCGGCCAGCACTGCGACGGCTACACGATGGACAACCTGCTCGCCTCGGGCAACCGCTCCTACGGGCTGTTCGCGAAGAACTGCCTCGGCGGCAAGATGGTCGACTCCGCCGGCTACCACCAGGGCGACTCGGCCTTCTACGTCGGCGAAACGCCGTGCGACTCGAAGACGTGGACCAACCATGGCGTCGCGCCGCCGCCGAAGCCCTGCCAGCGCAAGCCGAAATGGACGCTGCTGAAGAACGACCGCAGCTACGAAAACGTGCTCGGCTACTCGGGGACGAACTCCAAGTACGTGAAGATCGTCGACTCGGCCTTTTACAACAACGGCGCCGGGATCGTCCCCAACACGCTCGACAGCGAGGGCTTCGAGCCCAACGGCTGGAACATCATCGAACGCGATGACGTGTTCTGGAACAACTACGACTACTTCCTCGCCGGCTCGAAGTTCCACACCGTCTCGGCGGGGCTGGGGCAGCTGGCCGGGGCGACGGTGAACTACCCGACCGGAGTGGGGATCGTGCTCTACGGCAGCGCCAACACGATCGTCCGCCGCAACAACGTCTTCGGCAACTACAAGTGGGGCGTCGCCTCCTTCTCCGGTCCCGGCGAAGTGTTCGTCGCCAACGAAGGCGACGACGCCAAGAACGTCAACAACCAGATCACCGAAAACACGATGGGGCGCGAAGGCGCCGACCCCAACGGCGAATACGACTTCTGGAACGACAACACCGGCGGCGGCAACTGCTGGGGCGGCAACAGCGCCAACTCGACCTTCGCGCCCGGCAACGGCAAGGTGGCGCTGAGCCACATCTATCCCCCCTGCCCGCAGGCGGAAGTGCTGGCCGACCAGGTGCGCAGCCTCGACACCCAGGCCGGGTTGCAGATCAACACCGAAGAAACGAGCGACCCGCGCACGATCCTCGGCTACGCCGGTTCGAACCCGCCGCAGAACCAGCAGTGCAGCTGGGTGCGGCGCGTCCCCGCGCATCCGCCGTTCAAGAAGTTCAAGCCGGTCGAGGTTGCGCCGCAGCCGGGTGAACTGACTTGCGGATGAGGGGCTCGAGCAGGATGCGCCCGCTGAGGATCGCGGCGGCCTCCTTGGCCGTGGTCGCGCTGCTCGGAGCGAGTGCGGCCGCGGCGCAGGCGCCGCAGCGGCCGAAGCCGGCGATCGTCACCGTCAACGACTTCTTCTTCGGGCCCGACACGGTGACGATCAAAGCGGGGCGGACGGTGAAGTGGGTGTGGTCGGAAGCGAACACCTATCCCCACGACGTCCACCTCAAGCAGGGGCCGAAGCGGCTGAAGGAACGCTCGACCTATTCGACCCACACCACCGCCGTCACCGACGCCAGCTTCAAGAAGAAGTTCGAACGGCCGGGGACCTACCGCTACATCTGCACGATCCACCCGACGCTGATGAAGCTGACGGTCACGGTGAAGAAGTGAGGGGGCGGCACGGACGCGCTTCTGCCCGCGTAGCGGGGATAGCCGCGTTCGCGTCGGCGCTCGTGCTGGCGGCCCTGCTGGCGCCGGCGGCGGGGGCGGTCAACACCCGCGTCTCGATCGCCTATTACAAGTGGTCGAACCCGGAAGTGCACATCGACCTCGGCGAGAAGGTGACCTGGGACTGGCTCGGGCCTGACCTGGCCCACTCGGTGACCGGCGTCTCCGCGAACGCCCAGCAGTGGGATTCCGATCCCCACACCGACGCGCCGTACCACCGCGCCGGCTACAGCTACACGATCCAGTTCAACCAGCCCGGCACCTACGACTTCCGCTGCAAGCTGCACCCGTCGGTGCGGGGCGACGTGGTCGTCTCCGACGTGCCCGGCGATCCGAACTCCGACCCGGGGCCGCAGCCGCCGCTGAACATCGACGTGACGCCGCCGACGCTGAGCCGGGTGACGCTGGCGAAGCACCGCTCCAGAGGTGGGTCGGGGCTTCCGCTCGCGGTCGAGGTCAGCGAGAAGGGGCACCTCGAAGCCCAGTACTACCGGCTGAGGCCGGGCGGCGGGCGCAGCTATGCCGGCTTCGCGCGCTGGCGGACCAAGGCGGGCGTGAACCACCTGAAGCTGGGTGCGCGCTGGAAGCGCTTCGCGGCGGCGCCGGGGCGCTACGAGGCAGTGTTGCGGGCCAGCGACGGAGCGGACAACCGGTCGAGGCCGGTGAGCCGCCGTTTCGCGATCGTCGGTTAGGGGATCCTGGTCGAACCCGTCTAGCGGCGGCCGCGCTTGGTCCGCTTGCCTTTCGCGGAGCGGCGCTTGCCCGACGGTTCGGCCTCGCCGCGGAGGGTGCGTTCGGCGGCTTTCTCGGTCGCCTCGCCCATCGTCATCTGGAACATCGCCAGCAGCGCGTCGGAGGCGAGCGGGCGGAGGCGGTCGAGCGCCTCGCGCACCTTCGGCCAGTCCTCCTCCGGCCGGCCGGCCCGGTCGAAGGGCTCCCAGACCTCCTTGACGAAGAGCTCGACGAAGGTGCGGGCGACTCCCTCCGCGTAGCGGCGCAGCTCCTCGGCGGTTTCGACCGCCGACAGCGGCGAGACGCCGAGCTCGATCAGGGCGCTGCCGCCGCGCTGCAGCCGCGGGCTGATCACCTCGATCTTGCCGTCGGGGAGCCGCCGCACGACTCCCATCTCTTCCACCCGGCGCAGCAATTTCGGATCGAATTCGTCCACGCCCCAGGTTCTCGCCAGCTCGCCTTCGTCGAAGATTTCCGGCGTCTCGTCTTCGAAGGGGGCGCGGACGGCGCGGGCGAAGTCGACGATCTCGCGGGAGGAGCCCTCGCTGCTCTCCAGCACCAGCCGGATCGCCTCGAGGTTGAGGCCCTCCGCCTGCATTTCCCGGGTCAACTCGATCCGCGCGACGTGGTCCTCGTTGTAGTAGCCGGTGCGGCCGTGGACCTCGGGCGGCGGCAGCAGGCCGCGGGTCTGGTGGGCGCGGATGTTGCGGATCGTCATCCCGGTCCGCCGCGCCAGCTCCCCGATCGTCATCTTGCCGTCGGGCGCGCTCTGCCCCTTGCGGCTGCTCATCGACCCATGGTAAGCCGGAGCCGCTGGCCGTTCATCTTTCCGGCGGCATCCGAACAGAGGAATGCAATCGCCTCGGCGAGGTCCTCGGCGGGGGTGAAGGCGGGGAACTCCTTGCCGGGGTTTTCCTCCCGCATCTTCGGGGTGAGGATCGCGTCGACGACGACGATGTTGGCGGTCGGGCCGCCGGCCTCGAAGCCGTCGGCGAAGGCGAGGGTCCAAGCCTCGGCGGCGGCCTTGGCGGCCGCGTAGGCGGCGTTGGCGTTGCTCGGCGCCTGCGCCTGCTTGGCCGAGACGAGGACGAAGCGACCGCGGCTGCCGGCGGCGATCTGGTCGTGGAAGGCGCGGGTCGTGTGCTGGACGGTGCGGACCAGGAGGTCGTGCAGGAGGTCCCAATCCGCCAGCGGGGCCTCGTGCAGCGGCTGCCCACCCCGCCAGCCGCCGACCAGGTGGACGAGGCCGTCGACGCGGCCGAAGCGCGCGACCAGCGCCGCGCACCAGGCCCGGGTGGCGTCCTCGTCGAGCAGGTCGACGGTGCGCCCGTCCCAGCGCTCGGGCGGGAGGTCGAGGTCGGCGGCGAGCTTGTCGAGCGTCTCCTGGTGGCGGTCGGTGCCGGCGACGGTCGCGCCGGCCGCGGCGAGCCGCTCGGCGACGACCGGGCCGAGCCCGCCGCCGACTCCGGCGATTGCGATCACCCGGTCATGGAGATCAGACACGGCTCCATCCTTTCATGCGGCCGGGCCGGTCGCGCAACTTTCCGTCTGCGACGCCTGCGAACATATGTTCTATGGCGGATCAAGCAGCTTCAGGCATCCATCTCCGAGAGCGGCGGGTGAACCGGCGAGTCCAAGGCGATATAGGCGAGCTCTCGGCGATGGAGTGGCTTGCGGCCAAGGGGGCGACCGTGTGGGTGCCGTTCAACCACAGCCCCGATGTCGACCTGATGGCGGAATGGGATGACAGGCTGATCAGAGTTCAGGTCAAGACCTCCACCTTCCGCGGAGTGATCAAGTCGGGCGAGGAGCGGTGGAGAATCGCCATAGCCACCACTGGCGGCAACCGAAGCTGGACCGGGCTTACGAAGAAGTTCGACCCGGCGAAAGTGGATTACCTGTTCGTGCTGGTCGGTGACGGACGACGCTGGTTCATTCCCGCACACCTCGTCGAGGCAGCTCGGTCTCTTGCGCTTGGCGGAATCAAGTATTCGGAGTTCGAGATCGAGCGGGGAACGCCATTCGAACAACTCATCTACTCGAGCGACGGGTCCAATACAATTCCGGCCTTCCCGCTGGGGGAGTGCCAGAGCGGTCAAATGGACTTGACTGTAAATCAAGCGGCTATGCCTACGCAGGTTCGAATCCTGCCTCCCCCATCCACCACTACTTCGCGGCAGGTTCTGCTGCGGCCGAAACGGCAGGTGACCTTCCCGAAGGCGCCCTGCGAGGAGGCCGGGATCGTCGCCGGAGACCGGCTCAGGGTCCAGGTCGATGGCCCGGGCCGGATCGTCTTCGAGAAAATCGACGCCACCGAAGGCCTCGGCGAAGAGACCCCGGCCTAACCTTCCGACGCGCCGAGGCGGGAGATCATCTGCTCGTTGAAGGCGGTGAGGGCGGAGAAGGGGCGCATGAAGACGGTCAGCTCGGCGACTCGGCCCTGGTCGTCGAGCTCGAGGAAGTCGATCCCCTCCAGCTCCTTGTCGCCGACCTTGGCCTTGAAGCGCAGGGCGACCGAGTTGCCCTCGGCCAGCTCGTCGGTGTAGGTGAGGTCCTCGAGGGTCGCGGCGACGTGGGTGAGGACCGCCTGCACGGTGTCGCGCCCTTCGAAGCCGCGGAAGAGGACCGGGCTGTGGAGGACCACGTCCTCGCACAGCGTCTCCGTCAGCAACCCGACGTCCTTGCTTTCGGCGGCGCGGCGGAAGGGGTGCGGCTCGGCCATCGGCACCACTGTAGCTCGCCGGCGATGGGATACTCGCCAAATGCCGAGCGACCGCTTCTGGTCCAGGTTCTCGCACTCCCTCGGGGCGACCGGCCTGCGCTGGGTCGGCAAGCTCAACGTTCCCCTCTACCGCGCCAGCGGCGGCCGCCTCGGTGGCAGGGTCGGGCGGGGGCCGGTCCTGCTGCTGACCACCACCGGCCGCAAGTCGGGCGAGAGGCGGACGGCCCCGGTCCTCTACATCGAGGACGACGGCCGCTACGTCGTCATCAACACCAACGCCGGCAACGTCCGCATCCCCGCCTGGTCGCTCAACCTCGACGCCGACCCCGAGGCCGAGGTGGAGATCGGGAACAGGCGCATCGCCGTCCGCGCCCGCCCCGCTGAGGGGGAGGAGCGCGCCGACCTCTGGCGCAAGCACAACCGGCAGTACGCCGGCTTCGACGAATACGCGGAAGAGCTGCCCGACGACCGCCCGATCACGGTCTACGTGCTCGAGCCGCGCTGACCGTCAGCTCGCTTCGCGGAGCATCTGCGCCTCCGGCAGGCGCTTCAGCTTCTTCAGCGTGTTGTTCTCGATCTGGCGGATGCGCTCGCGGGTGACGCCGAAGGTGCGGCCGACTTCCTCCAGCGTCAGCGGCTCGGCGCCCGCCAGCCCGTAGCGAAGTTCGATCACTTGGCGCTCGCGCTCCGGAAGCGCTTCCAGCGCCTTGCGCACACCCTCTTTCTGCAGGTGCTCGCTCGCTTCCTCGAACGGCTCCAGCACCGCGTCGTCGGCGACGAAGTCGCCTAGCTCCGATTCGTCCTCGTCGCCCACAGGTTTCTCCAGCGAGACCGGCAGCTGGGCGACGCGGAGGATGTCGCGCACGTCGGCGACGGGCCAGCGCAGCTCCTCGGCGATCTCCGCCGGCTCCGGCTCGCGGCCCAGTTTCTGCACCAGCTGGCGTTCGACGTGGGCGACCCGGTTCAGCTTCTCGACCATGTGGACGGGGATGCGGATCGTCCGCGCCTTGTCGGCGATCGCCCGCGTCACCGCTTGCCGGATCCACCAGGTCGCGTAGGTGGAGAACTTGTAGCCGCGGCGGTAGTCGAACTTCTCCACCGCCCGGATCAGCCCCAGCGAGCCCTCCTGGATCAGGTCGAGGAAGCTGAGCCCGCGGCCCAGATAGCCTTTGGCGATCGAGACGACGAGGCGCAGGTTGGCCTCGACCATCTGCCGCTTCGCCAGCATGTCGCCGCGCTCGATCCGTTTCGCCAGCTCGACCTCCTGCTGGGCGGTCAGCAGGTCGACCTGGCCGATCGCCCGCAGGTAGAGCCGCAGCGAGTCGAGGCTCGGCTCGATGGTGAGGTCGAGCTCTTCCTTTTTCGCGGCGCCGCCCTCGCCGCTGCGCTGAGCTTTGTAAGCACTGACGCCGTCGGCGGCGATGACGTCGATCCCGTGCTCGACCAGGTGGGCGTGGAGCTGGGAGACCTGCTCCTTGGTGATCTCCACCTCCTCGAGTGTCGAGGAGATCTCCTCGAAGGTCAGGTAGCCGCGCTCGCGGCCCGTGGCGATGAGTCCCCGGAGCTCCTCGATCTCCCCGATCGGGCTCTCCTCCCCATCGCGCTCGATCACATCAGCGGTCTCCAACGGTTCGATGCTCACTGCTCCGCTGCGTCCTCTCCCCGATCCGGCAGGCCGGCCCCGAAGCTCCGACCCGCGCCGGATTATAGGCGGAAAAATCTCTCCATCGGTGAAACCTTCCCTTCGCCTACCATTCGTTGCCGATGGCCAGCCACCCCACCGCCACCCCCGCGGCGCCCGATGTCCAGGCCTCCCTGCCGGCGACTCAGGTCAGTCTCTCGAGGGTCGGCGTCACCGGCGTCGAGAAGGTGATCCGGGTCAAGGCCGATGGAGTCGAGAACCTCTTCTACGCCGGCTTCGAGTGCTTCGTCGACCTCAATCCGCAGCAGGCCGGCGTCCACATGTCCCGTTTCGAGGAGATCGTCGGCGAGGCGATCGACGAGGTGGTGCTGGGCGAGGCCTTCAAGGCCGAGGTGCTGGCCGCCCATGTCGCCGAGAAGGTGCGCGAGCGCCAGGGCGGCGAGCGGGCCGAGGTCTCGATCGCCGTCCGCTATCCGGAAACGACGCAGACGCCGGAGACCGGCAAGAGCACCCAGGAGATCTACGTCCTCTACGGCACCGCCGTCTCCTCAGCCCGCGGCACCCGCACCCTGACCGGGGTCGAGGCCCAGGGCATGACCGCCTGCCCCTGCGCCCAGGAGATGGTCGCCGGGCTGGCCCGCGAGCGGCTCGCGGCCGATGGCTTCGAGGCTGAGGAGATCGAGCGGGTGATCGACCTCGTCCCGATCGCCACCCACAACCAGCGCGGCATCGGCACCCTCCACATCGGCTGCCCCGAGGGCGGGCCGGCCTGGATCGAGGCACCGGAGCTGCTGCGGATCGTCGAGACCTCGATGAGCTCGGAGATCTACGAGCTGATGAAGCGAAGCGACGAGATGTCCGTCGTCGTCAAAGCCCACGAACACCCCCGCTTCGTCGAGGACTGCGTGCGCGAGATGGTGCGCCAGGTCGTCGAGGGCTACCCGGACCTGCCCGACGAGACCTTCGTCATGGCCCGCCAAGAGAACCTGGAGACGATCCACCGCCACAACGTCGTCGCCGAGCGCTACGGCACCCTCGGCGACCTGCGCGCCGAGCTGAACGGCGGCCGGCACCAGTCGCATCACACGACGATGCGCGAGTGGCTCGAGGGCTCGGCCTCTTAAGAGCAGGACAAAGCGCTGCGGTACAGGGGTCCGGTCGTCCCCTGAGCGAATTTGTCGCGGCCCTTCGGGCCTGGCTCCCGGAAGATGCTGCCCTCCTATGGAGGACAGGAATCAGATTGCATTTCGCGCGCTTCGCGGACATTCGCTCAGGGGACGACCGGACCCCTCTCCTACAGCTTTTCGTGGACGGCGTCTGCCGAAGCTCTGTGGTGGAGGAGCCGGGGGGGGCCCCCGATGTGGGGGTGGGTGTAGCGGATAAAAATAACGAAGACCAAAAATCACAAAATCTGGTAACACGGGGGGCACCCCGCCACCTAACTGAGTGAGGTTGGTGGGCAAAACCCGGCG
>JBQCDH010000018.1:0-164265 GCA_051961435.1 Solirubrobacterales bacterium | reverse complement strand
GCGCCGGCGATCGTGATCTTCTCCGGCATCGTCACCCTGGCGATCCTCCCCTTCGGCAACGTCCAGAACGGGATCGGGCTCTACGGGATCGACGTCTCGATCGGCGTCCTCTATTTCTTCGCCTTCGGCTCCCTGTCGTTCTACGGCCTGCTGCTGGCGGGGTGGGCCTCGGGGTCGAAGTACAGCTTCCTCGGCGCGATGCGCTCCGCGGCCCAGCTGATCTCCTACGAGGTCTCGATGGGGCTGGCGCTGCTCGGCGTGATCATGATGAGCGGCTCCCTCTCGCTGGTCTCGATCGTCCACTCGCAGGGCGGCATCTGGTTCGTCGTCCCCCAGTTCGTCGGCTTCGTCATCTTCATGCTCGCCGGCTTCGCCGAGACCAACCGCACCCCGTTCGACATGCCCGAGGCCGATGCCGAGCTGGTCCAGGGCTTCATGACCGAGTACGGGGGCATGCGCTTCGGCTCCTTCCTCTTGGTCGAATACATGGAGATCCTCGTCGTCTCCGGGATCGCCGCGGCGATGTTCCTCGGCGGCTGGATGGGCCCCGGCCCGAGCTGGCTCGACCCGATCTGGATGCTGGCGAAGATGCTGGGGCTGGTCCTCCTCTTCATCTGGGTGAGGGCGACGCTGCCGCGTCTGCGATATGACCAGCTGATGAGCCTGGGCTGGAAAGTGCTGCTGCCGCTGGCGACGCTGAACGTCCTCGTCACCGCGGTCCTGGTGGTGGTGACGTGAGCGCATGTCGACTTTGTTCGGCTATGCCGAACAAACGCGCCAGGCGAGGGTCGCGATGAGCTTCGATCCCAAATCCGCCCCTTACCTCGACTCGATCGACGTGGTCGAGGTGCAGCGCGGGCCCGAGCCGGGCGGCGTCGGCGGCGTCTACCGCGCCTTCGGCGAGACCCTGCGCGGGCTGAAGACGACGATGGCGCGGCTGATCGAGGGGCCGATGACGATCGAGTACCCGGAGGAGAAGACGCCGGTCTACCCGCGCTTCCGCGGCCGCCACAAGTTGCACCGCTTCGAGGACACCGGGCTTGAGAAATGCGTCGGCTGCTCGCTCTGCGCCGCCGCCTGCCCGGCCGACTGCATCCGCGTCGTCGCCGCCGAGAACGTGCCCGGCGAACGGGTCTCGGCCGGCGAGCGCTACGCCGCCGTCTACGAGATCAACCTCTCCCGCTGCATCTTCTGCGGCTACTGCGAGATCGCCTGCCCGTTCGACGCGATCACGATGGGCCACGACTACGAGATGGCCGACTACGACCGCCGCGACCTGATCTTCACCAAGGAGATGCTGCTGGCCGAGCCGGTCGAGCGGACGCCGCTGAAAAGCGAGGGGGAATAGTGGAAGCGGTGCTCTTCTTCATCGCCGCGATCGGCGCGCTCGGCGGCGCCTTCGGCGTGATCGCGATGCGCAACCCCTTCTACTCGGTGCTGGCGCTGATCGTCCACCTCTTCTCGCTGGCCGTCCTGTTCCTGCTCCTCACCGCGGCCTTCGTCGCCGCCGCGCAGGTGGTCGTCTACGCCGGCGCGGTGATGGTCCTCTACGTCTTCGTCGTCGCCTACGTGGGCGGCGGTGGCGAGTCGGCCTGGGAGCCGATCCCCGGCCAGCGCTTCCTCGCCCCCCTCCTCGGCATCGCCCTCTTCGTCGAGCTCTCGATCGCAGTCCTCGGCTCCGCCCTCATCGCGCTCGAAACCAAGGGCCCCGAAGTCCCCGCCGGCTTCGGCAACCCGGCAGCCATCGGCCGCCTCCTCCTCGAGAAGTTCCTCCTCCCCTTCGAGGCCAGCTCGATCCTGCTGCTCCTAGCCGCCGTCGGAGCGATCGTCCTGGCATCCCGGCGTCGTCATGGGGTGGACGGCACCCCTGACGAACCCTCCCCAAATCGTGAGGAAGGGGTGCCGTCCACTCCATGAACATTGCGTGGTACATCGTCCTCAGCTCGCTCCTGTTCGCCACCGGCGTCCTCGGCATCCTCATCCGCCGCTCGCCGATGGTGATCCTGCTCTGCCTCGAGCTGATGCTCAATGCCGGCAACCTCGCGCTGGTCGCCTTCAGCCGCATGGTCGGCAACGGCCAGGGACAGGTCTTCGCGGTGATCGTGATGGTCGTCGCCGCCTGCGAGGTCGTCGTCGGCCTCGGCCTGATCGTCGCCATCTTCCGCCGCCGCCTGCCGCTCAACGTCGACGACCTGCGGGAGCTGCGCGGATGAGCGCCACCGCCTGGTGCTGGCTGGTCCTGCTCTTCCCGCTGCTGGGCTCGATCACGATCGCGCTCGGCTTCCGGGCGCTGCCGGCGAAGGTAGCCGGCGTCATCGGCACGGCCTCGATCGCCCTCTCCTTCGCCTGCGGCGTCGCCGCCCTGATCAGCCTGCTCGGCGACAGCCCCGACGCGCGGCACCACGCCTCCTCGCTCTGGGACTACGCCAGCGTCGCCGGCCTCGAAATCAAGCTCGGCATCCTCACCGACCAGCTCTCGGTCTACATGGTCCTCGTCGTCACCGGCGTCTCGACCCTGATCCACCTCTACTCGTTCGGCTACATGCGCTCCGACGAGGGCTACCACCGCTTCTTCAGCTACCTCAACTTCTTCGTCTTCTCGATGCTGCTGCTGGTGCTGGCCGGCAATTTCGTGCTGCTGATCGTCGGCTGGGCCTTCGTCGGCTTTGCCTCCTACGCGCTGATCAGCTTCTGGTACCGGCGCGAGACGGCGACCAGGGCGGGGATGAAGGCGTTCGTGATCAACGTCGTCGGCGACATCGGCCTGGTGCTGGCGGCCTTCCTGATCTTCCGCGAAGTGGGCTCCTTCGACTACGGCACGGTCTTCCAGAAGGCGCCGGAAGTCTTCAGCACGCACGAGTGGAGCGTGACCGCGATCTGCCTGCTGCTGCTCCTCGGCGCCTTCGCCAAGTCGGCGCAGCTGCCGCTCCACACCTGGCTGCCGGACGCGATGGAGGGACCGACGCCGGTCTCCTCGCTGATCCACGCGGCGACGATGGTCACCGCCGGCGTCTACCTGATCGCCCGCACCCACGCCCTCTTCGTCCTCGCCCCCACCGCCGCCGACATCGCCGCCTTCGTCGGCCTGGCGACGCTCCTGGTGGCGGCGACGATCGCGCTGGTGATGACCGACCTGAAGCGGGCGATCGCCTACTCGACGATGAGCCAGATCGGCTACATGGTCGTCGGCGTCTCGATCGGCGCCTACGGGGCGGGGATGTTCCACTTGATGACCCACGCCTTCTTCAAGGCGCTCCTCTTCATGGCGGCCGGCTCGATCATCGCCGCGATGGCGAACGAGCAGAACATCGACAAGATGTCCGGCTTCGGCAAGGCGATGCGCTTCACCTCGATCACGATGCTCTGCGGCGGCCTCGCCCTCGCCGCATTCCCGCTCACCTCGGGCTTCTTCTCCAAGGACGAGATCCTCGCCTACGCCGGCGCCCGCGGAGGCATGTACCTGATCTTCACCGTCCTCGGCTACTTCGGCGCCTTCCTCACCGCGATCTACACCTTCCGCCTGATCTTCCGGGTACTGCCGGGCAAGCCGTGCCCGGAGGCCCAAGAGCTGATCGACACCGGCCACGTCCACCACGCCCACCCCTTCAACCCGGCGACCGGCGAGGAGGAGGACACCGACGTCGGCTTCCCCGGTCCCGAGCACCACATCGCCGAGCAATCGGCGCCGATGCGCTGGGCGATGGCGGTGCTCGCCCTCGGCGCCCTCTTCGGCGGGCTGATCCAGGTGCCGGGCGTCGACAACGTCGTCGCCAACTGGCTCGACCCGGTCTTCGCCGACTCGCCGCTGGCGGCGATCCACCCCTCGACCGAGTGGAGCTGGATCGGCCTGGCGATCGGCGGCGCGATCTCGCTGGCGGGGATCTGGGTCGCCCACTACCTCTACGTCGCCAACCCCGAGGCGCCGCGGCGCCTGGAGGCGCGCTTCGCCGCCGTCCACACCTTCCTCTTCAACAAGTGGTACTTCGACGAGGCGATCGACTTCCTCGTCGTCCGCCCGGCGCTGGCGGTCGGCCGCTTCGCCAACCGCGTCTTCGAGCGCTTCGTCGTCGACGGCCTCGTCACCGGCACCGAGGAGACGGTGCGCGGCACCAGCGGCGTCATCCGCGCCGTCCAGAACGGCTTCGTCCGCAGCTACGCGCTGCTGCTGATCGCCGGCTTCGCCGGGCTCGCCCTCTACTTCCTGCTGAGCAGCTCATGAGCGAGGCGCGCCGATGATCAACGTCCTCCTCTGGGCCCCCCTCGCCTTCGGCCTCGTCGGCCTCTTCCTGCCGCGCCGGACGGTCGGATGGTGGGCGGTGCTCGGCACCCTCGTCACCCTCGGCGTCGCGATCGGGATGGTCGCCGGCTTCGACAGCGGCAACTCCGGCCTCCAGTACACGGTCGACACGCCCTGGATCTCCGGCCTCGGCGTCGACTACAGCCTCGGCCTCGACGGCCTCAACCTCTTCCTCGTCCTGCTCACCGCGGTACTGTGGACCGGCGGCGTCGCCTTCGCCGCCTTCCGCAAGCAGGAGCGGCCGAACACCTTCTTCTTCCTGATGCTGCTCGCCGAGACGGCGACGCTGGGCTCGTTCCTGGCTCAGGACCTGCTGCTCTTCGTCCTCTTCTTCGACTTCATGCTGGTGCCGTTCTACTTCCTCTTCGGCGCCTGGGGCAAGGACCGGACCGAGGAAGGCGGGCCGACCGCCGCGGGGGCGACGCTGAAGATGATCGTCTACACCCTGATCGGCTCGCTGCTGATGCTGGTGGCGGCGATCGCGACCGCGATCGTCTCCGCCCACGGCGGCCACGTCACCTTCTCGATCCAGGCGCTGCAGGAACAGGGCGTCCCGCTCGGCAGCCAGCGCTGGATCTTCTGGTTCTTCGCCGCCGCCTTCCTGGTCAAGATGCCGGCCTTCCTCCTGCACGGGTGGATGCCCGACGCCTACCGGGCGGCGCCGCTGCCGGCGCTGGCGGTCTTCTCCGGCGTCCTCGCCAAGGTCGGCGCCTACGGCTTCCTGCGGATCGTGCTGCCGCTGTTCCCGGAAGCGACGATGGAATTCCAGGAGGTGATCCTGGTCATCGCCCTCGCCTCGATCCTCTACGGCTCGGTGATGGCCTTCACCCAGACCAACGTGCGGCTGATCGCCGGCTACTCCTCGGTGGCGCAGCTCGGCTTCATCACCGCCGGGATCTTCGCCCTGCGCGCCGACGGCTCCGACGGGGCGGTCCTGCAGATGGTCAACCACGGCCTGGTCGTCGCCCCGATCTTCATCATCGTCGCCCTCCTGGTCGAGCGCACCGGCAGCGAAGACCTGCGCGAGATGGGCGGGCTGGCGCTGCGGGCGCCGGTCCTGGCGGCGCTGTTCCTGATCGTCGCCCTGGCGACCTTGGCGATGCCGGGCTCGGCCAACTTCGTCGGCGAGTTCTACATCCTCAACGGCCTCTTCCAGGCGAAGATCGTCTTCGCCTTCATCGCCATCAGCGGCGTCGCGATGTCGGCTTATTACGCGCTGCGGCTCTACCAGGGGACGATGCACAACCGCGAGCCGGGGGGACTGCTGTCGCGCGAGATCGGCGTCCGCGACGGCCTCGTCCTGGCGCCGCTGGTGCTCTGCATCCTCGCCCTCGCCTTCTACCCGCAGCTGATCCTGAAGCGGACCAACCCGAGCGTCCGGCAGACCGTCGCCAAGGTGACCGGCGGCTCGGCGCCCGAAGCGCAGCTGGCGAGTAGCCATCAGCGGGTCATCGCGATCGGGGAAGGGGGCCTGGAGAAATGAGCTTCAACGAGCCCCACATCGACTACGCCGGCGTCTCGCCGCTGATCGCGCTGACCGTCGGCATCTGCGTCGTCCTCCTCAGCGCCGTCTTCAAGCCGGTCCGCCGCTGGGCGCCGGCGCTGACGGTCCTCACCCTCGGCGCCACCGCCGGCCTGCTGATCTGGCACTGGAACGACCCGCGGTCGCTGATCACCGGGGCGCTGCGACTCGACGACCTGGCGATCTCGATCTCGCTGATCTCCATCTTGACCGCCGGCTTCTGCGTCCTGCTCTCGATCCGCGAGCGGGCGGTCGAGGAAGCCGGCTCGGGCGAGTACCACGCGCTGCTGCTCGGGTCGGTGCTGGGGATGACGCTGCTGGCGCAGGCGACCAACCTCGTCACCTTCTTCGTCGCCCTGGAGACGCTCTCGATCCCGCTCTACATCCTCTGCGCGACCAACCTGCGCCGCGAGGGCTCGCTCGAGTCGGGGCTGAAGTACCTGATCGTCGGCTCGATCGGCTCGGCGACGCTGCTCTACGGGATGGCCTTCCTCTACGGCGGCACCGGCTCGACCGGCTTCGCCGGCATCGCCGCCGGCATCGCGCACCAGGGGATCGCGAGCGACCCCCTGATCCTGATCGGGATCGCGATGGCGGCGGTCGGGCTCGCCTTCAAGACCTCGATCGCGCCCTTCCACCAGTGGACGCCCGACGTCTACCAGGGCGCCCCCACCCCGATCACCGGCTTCATGGCGGTGGCGACCAAGGCCGCGGCCTTCGCCGTCTTCCTCCGCTTCTTCGACGTCGCTCTCGGGCCCAGCGTCGACGACTGGCAGCCGGCGCTGGCGGCGCTGGCGGCGATCTCGATCATCGTCGGCAACGTCGGCGCCCTCGGCCAGGACTCGCTGAAGCGGCTGATGGGCTGGTCCGGCGTCGCCCAGGCCGGCTACATGCTGGGCGGGATCGTCGTCGCCTCCGAAGCGGGGATCAGCTCGCTGGTCTTCTACCTCGCCGCCTACGCCTTCATGAACCTCGCCGCCTTCGCCGTGATCGTCGCCCGCGAGCGCGAGACGATCTTCGGCGACGACATCCGCGCCGTGCGCGGCCTCGGCGCCACGCGGCCGGCGCTGGCCTGGCCCCTGACGATCTCGATGCTGGCGCTGGCGGGGCTGCCGGCGACCGCGGGCTTCATCGGCAAGCTCTACCTGATCGAGGCGCTGGTCGAGGGCCACTACACCTGGCTCGCGGTCTTCATCGCGGTCGGGACGATGATCTCGCTCGCCTATTACCTGCGGGTTGTGGCGGCGATGTGGATGCGGCCGGAGCGGGAGACCGCGCCGGGCGGGACCCCGGCGATCGCCGGCGCCTCGCCCGAGGCCGATCCTGTCGATCCCGAAGCGGGTCAGCGCTGGTATCTGGTCGGTCCTGCCGTCTTCGCCGCGGCGGCGACGGTCTTCTTCGGCGTGATCCCGCAGCCGCTGGTCGAGTTCGCCAGCCATGCGGGGGCTTCGCTGTTCTAGTCGGTAAGGGATCCGCGGCGTCAGACTGCCGGCACTAGATGGGGGTCTTGCTGACGCTTGTGTTGATGGTGGCTGGGGCCGCGACGGGGGTGCGGCTGGAGCAGCGGCGGCCTCGGGAGGCTGTGGCGCTGGCGCGGCGGTTGCTGCTGGTGATGCTGTACGTGCTGGTGCCGCCGGTGATCTTCTTCAATCTGGCGGCGGCTTCGATCAGCGTCGACAACGAGATCGGGATCGGGATCGGGCTGGTGAACATGGCGCTGGTGGGGCTCGCGACCTGGTTCGTTGCCTCGCGAGTCCTGCGATTGGGGCGTCCGCAAATCGGGGCGGTGATCTGCGCGGCGATCGTCGCCAACACGACCTACCTCGGCTATCCGCTGACGGTGGCGCTGCTGGGCCGGGACCACCTGCCGACCGGCGTCCTCTTCGACGTCCTCGTCGGCGGGCCGACGCTGATGCTCGGCGCCTTCGGCGTCGCCGCCGCCTTCGGCACCCGCGCCGGCGAGGGGATGCGCGCCCGCGTTCGCACCTTCTTCACCCGCAACCCGCCGCTCTACGCCGCGGTGGCGGGCCTGCTCGCCCCCAAGGCGCTGGCGCCCACCGTCCTCGTCGACGCCTCGCAGATCCTCGCGGTGGCGATCCTGCCGCTCGGCTTCTTCGCCGTCGGCGCCACCCTGGCCGAGGGCGCCGAGCAGGGCGAGCTCCCCCTGCCGCCGCCGATGACCAGACCCGTCGCCCTCGCCACTGCCGGCCGCGTCGTCCTCGCCCCCGCCCTGCTGATGCTCCTCGCCGCCCCCCTGATCGATCTCCCCTCCGCCTACCGCCTGATGTCAGCGATGCCGACCGGCATCAACGCCCTCGTCGTCTCCCACGCCTACGGCCTCGACAACCGCATCGTCGCCGAGACGATCACCTGGTCGACCGCCCTCGTCGTCCTCGCCGCACTCGTTTCGCTGGCGTTCTGATCAGACCTTCGTCGCGAGCAGCCCGATAAGCGCAGCCGCAAATCCCATCATCCCGATCGCAAAGGCACATGCAGCCTGGAGCAGCGTTCGCTGGAGAGCATCGAGCTTTCTGTCGAATTTGGCATCGAGCGCTTCGAACTTGGGGTCGAGCTTTTCGAACTTGGCGTCAACGCGGGCGAACCCGGCGTCCATCTTCTTCTCAACTCGGGCAACTTCTTCGCCCACCTTCTCAGCGAGACGGACGAACCCGTCATCCATCCGAGCGCCGAGGTCGTCGACTTTCTGGCTGAGATCGTCGAGCCGGCCGTCGTTCCATTCCGTCATCCGTGCCTCCTTGCTCTCTGCGACCGCTGCCTCCATGCAGAGGACGCTGGCAGACAAAAGCATACGCAGTTCAAACGTTTCTGTAAATTTCTAGGCATGCTCCATCACGTCGGGATCGAGGTCGCGCCCGGGCAGATCGAGGCCACCGCCGGCTTCTTCGAGCTGCTCGGGTTCAAGCGGGTCGAGCCGCCGGAGACGCTGCGCCAGTACACGTGGCTCGAGCGCGAGGGCACCCAGGTCCACCTGATGCCGCGCGAGGAGCCGGTCGTGCCCGCGGTGGGTCACCTCGCGGTCGTCACCCCCGATTTCGAAGCGGCCCTCCAGCGCCTCCGGGACGCCGGCTTCCATGCCGAGCGGCGCCGCGAGCACTGGGGGCAGCCGCGCGCCTGGGCGGCCGCGCCGAGCGGCCACCGGGTCGAGCTGACGGCTGCCCCGCCCGCGCCCCAGGCCTAGAGCGCGTCGTTGGCCTCGGCGCCGTGCTTGGCGGCGAAGAGGTCGCCGTCGGCGACCCCGAGCAGGTCCCCCGCAGTCCGCCCGTCGGCGGGGAACGTCGCGAAGCCGGTGGCGGCGGTGACCGGCCGCATCTCGTCGCTGCCGAAGCCGCGCCGGGAGACGCGGCCGCGCAGGCGCTTGGCCACTTCGACCGCCTCTTCGGCGTTGACCTCGGGGACGATCACCGCGAACTCGTCACCGCCCTGGCGGAAGACGGAGTCGCCGCCGCGCACCTCCTTGCGCAGCGAGCTGCCGATCTCGGCCAGCAGGCGGTCGCCTTCGAGGTGGCCGTAGCGCTCGTTGACCTCCTTGAAACCGTCGAGGTCGAGGACGACGAGGGCGAACTCGCGGCCGTGGCGCTGGTGGCGCGCGATCTCCGCCGCCAGCCGCTCGTGGAGGGCGCGGTAGTTCCCCACCCCGGTCAGCTCGTCGCGGCGCGCCAGCGCCCAGAGCGCTTCGTGGCTCGAGCGCAGGCGGCGGACGAGGAGGACGATGCCGGCGCCGACCGCGGCCAGGCAGGCCGCCTCGGCGAGGGAGAGGACCAGCTCCTGGCGGCGCGAGAAGCCGCCGAGGATCAGCGGCGCCAACAGCCCGAGCGCGATCGCCAGCAGCGCCCCCAGCAGGTAGGCGGCGCCGAGCGGCACGAGCCGCTGGCCATCGTGGGATGCCACCTCACCCTCACCTCGGCTTTCTCCCTGGTAATCGACCGGTCGACTGATCCGCACAGATTAAGGCGCCGGCTCCCTGTCATACCGCCCCACTACGATGCGCCCGGTGCGCTACCCGGTCGAAGACTTCACCGCCGAGGAGCGGGCGCTGCTCGCCCCGCACTTCACCAACCTGGACCGCCCGGTCTTCGCCCTGGTCAACCTGCCCGAGACCGTCAAGGGAGCGCTTTTTGCCCGCTATTCGCGCTATTCCGGGACGGTGCGGCGGCTCTACCTGGAGGAGTTCGCGGCCGACGCTCCCGCCGGCGGCAGGCCCTTCGACGAAGCGGAGGGCGAGCGCGCCGCGCGCCTCTACGAGCGCGTCTTCGTCGGTTACGGGGACGACTCGATCGCCCAGGTCGGCGGCGCCCACGTCGCCTGCGAGTGGGTCTCCAACATTCTTACCAAGCTGCTGCAGCGCGGCCGCCTCGCCGCCTACCTGGAGCAGTCGACCCGCTACATCCCCTACGACCAGCCGCTGCCGGAAGGCGGCTACCGCTTCTACCGCGACGAGCGGCTCGGGCCCGAGTTCGCGGCGGCGATGGACGAGGTCTTCTCGATCTACTCGCGCTCGCTGACCGAGGTCGAGGAGTGGGCCGCCGGGCGCTGGTCGCGCGGCGACGAAGAGCCCGAGGCCGCCTGGCGGCGCTCGATCCGGGCCAAGGCGCTCGACCTGCTGCGCGGCCTGCTCCCCGCCGCGACCCTCAGCCACGTCGGCATCTACGCCTCCGGCCAGGCCTACGAGCAGCTGATCATGCGGCTGATGGCCTCGCCGCTGCCGGAGGCGCGCGAGTACGGCGCGATGATCCTCGCCGAGCTGAAGCAGGTGATGCCGAGCTTCGTCTCCCGGGTCGAGCGCCCCGACCGCGGCGGCGAGTGGGTCTCCTACCTGGAGCGGCGCCGCGAGCGGACCGAGAGCTGGGTCGCGCGGCTCGGCCTCGACCGCCGCTCGGAGGGGGGCGACGCCCCCTCGGTGGAGCTGATCCACGTCGACGGCAGCGAAGAGGACCTGCTCGCCTCCTCCCTGTTCGAGTCGGCGAGCGCGCCGGAGACCGAGGTCCTCGCCCGCATCGACGTCCTCGACCGCGACGAGCGGGCCCAGCTGCTCGGCGCCCTGGTGGGAGAGCGAGCCAACCGCCGCCACCGGCCGGGACGGGGCTTCGAGGCGCTGCGCTACCGCTTCGAGATCGTCTCCGACTACGGCGCCTTCCGCGACCTGCAGCGGCACCGGATGCTGACCTGCCAGTGGCAGCGGCTGACGCCGGACCTCGGCGCCGGAGTCCCCGAGGAGGTGCGCGAAGCGGGAGTCGGCGGCGAGTTCGAGCGGGCGCTGGAGATCTCCCGCGCGGAGTACGAGCGCCTGCGGGAGGCGGGCCTGGCCGAGGAGGCTCCCTACGCGCTCAGCCTCGCCTACCGGATCCGCTACACGCTCGACCTCAACGCCCGCGAGGCGATGCACCTGGTCGAGCTGCGCTCGGGCCGCGAGGGCCACCCCACCTACCGCGCCGTGGCGCAGGCGATGCACGAGCGGATCGCGGCGGTCCATCCCGGCGTCGCCGCGGCGATGAGCCACGTCGACACCTCGGCCGAGCCGCGGCTCGAGCGGATCATGAGCGAGATCCGCACCCACCGCAAGCGGGTCGGGGCCGGCCGGCCCGAGTAGCGGCTACTCGCGCCGCTTGCGCTTGCGCCTCTCGCCCGGGTCGCCAGGCTCTGGGGGCTCGTCTCCGCCCCCCTCGCCGGCGTCGCTCGGCTCCAGTTCCGCCGCGGCTTTCTCGCCGGGGCTCGGCCAGGGGATCGCTTCCCCCGCCTCCCAGGCGGGCGGGCGGCCGCCGGGGACGATCCCCAGGATCAGGAGGCCGAAGTAGACGAACCAGATGACGGCGATGATCGAGAGCGGCCCCAGCAGGAAGGCGATCCCGGACGCCATTCCCAGCGAGCCCCAGAACCGGGTGAGCAGGCCGGTGCGCATCCCCCAGAGACAGGTGTAGAAGAGGGCGACCACGAAGCCGAGGCTGCCGGCGATGACGAGCCCGGTGGTGAGCGAGGCCAGCGAGGCTTCGCTGAGGGCGTTGGTGGCTTCGTCGTTTTCCCGCTTCTGCCGTTCACAGGCGGCGAGCGGCGTTTCTCCTCTTTCGGGTTCGAATTCTTCGCCGAACTTCTTCCGGCCTTCTTCCTTCTGTTCGGAGGCGCATTCTTCGTGCGCTTCCTTTTGGGTCAGCGTCGACTTCGCTTCCCCCGCCACGAACTGGTCCGCCGCTTCGTGCTGGACCCCGATCGCCAGGCCCGAGGAGATCCCCAGGAACAGCGGCGCCGCGATCAGGAGGCCGATCAGCTGCGGGCGCACCCGCTCGCTGCGCGCCCGGGCGGCCCGGAACAGGTAGACGATCGGAAAGACGAGGAGCACCAGCGCCACCGCCTGCATCAGGCCGAAGGCGGTCACCGAGCCGGCGTGTTCGTGGACGGATTCGAGGACTTCCGACTTTTCGGTGCCGCTGACCGCGCTGGCGAAAGTCGAGACGATCAGCAGGACGGCCGCGAGGAACGTGGCCACCGCCACCGGCAACGCCCAGCGCGACTCCGCCTCTCGGGTCTCCTGCGGGCTCATCGGGGCCGTACGCTATCGGGCATGAGCCAAATCGAGGTCACTCGGGTCGTTCCGCTCGAGGCGGGGGCCGGCCCGGAGAACCCCCCTTGCCCCGCCTGCGGCGAGCCGCTGTTCGGCTGGATCGGCGCCAAGGCCGGGATGGCGGGGACCGTGCGCCGCTGCGAGAGCTGCGGCCTTGCGGTCGTCGGCACCGCCGGCGATCCCGATGACGCCCTGCGCGACCTCGACGCCCTGCGCGAGGGTGAAGACCCAGTGATCGACAACCGCGCCAGCTTCGCCTGCTCGCTGGGGGGAGCCGGCTGGGCCGGACTGCAGCCGGGCCGGCGCTACCTGTTCACGGTCGAGGCCGTCCGCCGCCTCGTCGCCCGCCGCGACCAGGTCGTCGAGGCGCGCCGCTGGCGGCCGCTGGCGAGCCTGGCGCTGACCTGGCAGACGCTGCTGAACAGCGTCACCTTCGGCCACAACGTCGCCCTCGGCGCCCTCCACGGCGTCCCCTCGGCACCGGCGGCCAAGCCCTGGCAGCGGCGGATCGACGTCCTCGCCAGCATCGTCGCCGCGCTGCCGGCCCTGCTCGTCGCCGTCCCGCTCGAGCTCCTCGGCGCCCCCTTCGGCCGCGGCGCGGCGATCGAGTTGCGGTTCGAGCTGCTCTGAGCGCCGGCTCAACCCGTGTACGGGTGGGTCGGCGTTTCCCCTTGCGGGCTCAGCAGGTCGAAGCCGTCGGGAATGCGGAGGTGGTTCGGCCCGCGGCCGGGGTGGCCGGTCACCCCGTACTGCCAGACGATCTTCTTCGTCCGCGGGTCGATGATCACGACCCGGTGGCGGTAGTCGTCGTTGGCAGCGATGTCGCCGCTCGGGAGGCGCTCGGCCAGGCTCGGGTGGTTGAGGCGGGCGTTGCCGGCTTCGGGGTGATAGGACCAGACGATCTTGCCCTGGCGGGTGAACTCGTAGATGCCGCCCGGGTCGGCGTAGTCGGCGACGATGTATAGATCGGGGCCGAGCTGCTGCGGGTCGGAGGGGTAGGCGATCGGTAGCTGCAGGCTCCAGACCAGCTTCCCGGTGGGGGTGATCTCGTCGATGTAGGAGCCGTTGACCTCGGAGACGAGGATGTCGCCGTTGGCGAGCGGCGTGTCGCCGTTGGGGGAGCCCAGCCGTCGAGGCGGGTCGTGGGTGCATTCGGCCGGATCGCCGAATTCGCGCAGCACCTTCTTCTGCGGCGAGATGACGAGGACGCGGCAGTTCTGCGCGTCGGCGACGGTGACGTTCCCGTTCTTCACCAGGTAGGCGTCGTCGGGCTCGTGCAGGTAACCGGGTTCCGAGCCGGTCTGGCCCGGATGGCCGTAGGACCAGAGGAGCTTGCCGCCGGGATAGGAGAGCTGGACGATCCGCTCGTTCTGCTCCTCGTTGGAGATGATCCCGGTGCCGCCATGGATGAAGAAGGCGTCGTCGGGGAAGTAGAAGCCGCCCGGCGGGGCGGGGTGGGCCTTCGAGGGGAAGCGCCAGAGCACCTGCTTGCGGTTGTTGACGACGATGATCCGGTTGTTGCCGCGGTCGGCGATCATCAACTGCCCCTGGAAAGGGGGAGCGTTCCGACCGGCCTGCGCCGAGGGCTGCGGGGGATGGGAGGGCTTCGCCGCTCGCAGTCGCAGCGAGACGACGCTGCTCAGCGCTTCGCCGCCCGCTCCGGTGCCGCCGACCAGGTAGGCGGCCTTGCCGTTGCTGACCGCGGCGCCGCCCGCGACCGCGAGCGGCAGCGGCGGCGCCGGCGAGACCTTGCCGCTGGCGGGGTCGAAGCGCCAGGCGCGGTTCGTGGCGCTCCCGTTCGCTTCGCCGCCGAGGACGTAGACCTCGCCGCCGAGGACGACGGCGGCCGCATGCGAGATCGCCTGGGGCAGATGGCCGATGACCCGCGCCGTCCCCTGCGCCGGGTCGACTTCCTGGATCGCGTCGGTGGCGCCCCCGTTCGCCGTCTCGCCGCCGAAGGCGAAGATGCGCCCGCCCACGGCGGCGGTGGCGAGGTAGCGCGCCGGCACTTTCAGCTCGGCGACCTGCGAGAAGGACCGCCCGTCCTCGGTCGCGAGCACGGCGGGGTCCGGCGTGGTCCCGTCATAGCCGCCGAGCACGTACGCCTGCGCGCCGATCGTGACAACGCTGAGGTCGGAGCGCACCGCCGGCAGGTGGCCGACCACGGTCGCGGTGCGCTGCGCCGGCGGCGAAGTCCCTTCGGAGAGCGCCTGCACCGTGTCGGTGCTGGTTTCGGCGCCGCCGCCGAAGACCAGGACCCTGCCGCCGAGAGCGGTCGCAGCGGCGTCGTGGAGGGGGGCGCTGAGCGCGCCGGCCGGCCGCAGCTTCCCGGATCCGGCGAGGAGGAAGACGCCGCTGACCGAGGCTTCGCTCGCGTCGAGCCCACCGAGGATCAGGGTCCCTCCGTGGACGGCGACCGCCGCCTCCCCTGAGATCGGCGCCGGCAGCGCGACGCCGGAGACGCTGGATACGAGTTCCCTGGGGGCCGGGTCGCCGCTCGAGCCAACCGAAGCGCCGGGGCCGCGGGACCCGCCGATGGTCCTGACGATCAGGAAGGCGGCGAGGATCAGGAGCGCCGCAAGGGGATAGAGACGGCGGCGCCGGCGGGCACGTGGCTGCACGCCCAAAGGCTCGCCGAAGCGGCTTAACCCACCTTAAAACTCCGCTGTAGAGCGCTAGCTGAGGCCTTCGCGGGCCTCGCGGACCAGCGTCACGGCCTCGGGGAAGAGGACGCGGATCGCGTCGCGGACCTGCATCGCCTGCTCGTCGGCGTTGCCGGTCAGCTCCAGGCGGCCGATCGAGGCGACGGTCATCTCCACCGCCAGCTTGATCGCGTTGTCGGCCCAGGCCACCCGCTGCGAGGACTGCATCTGCTCGGAGAGCTCTTCCATGCGGGCGCGGAACTCCTCCGGGTCGCCGAAAAGGTTGAAGCCCTCCATCTCCATGCATGTAAGCAGAACCGTCTCACCGTCGACCCAGAGTCGGCGCTTTCTGCGCGCCACGCGTGCGCCGGGGCCGCCTAGCTTCGAGGCATGCGCAGGAGAAGAGGCGATCAGCGGGGCTCGGCGAGCGTCGAGCAGGTGGCCCTGGCGGCGCTGATCGCGTTGCTGCTGGCGGCGGCGATTTCGGCGGTCGCATCGGGCGGTGAAATCGACGCCGGCCGCACCCTCGCCGGCGCGATCGGGCGCCGGTTGGCTTGCGGCCCGCGACTGCCGGACGCCTGCCGGCACCATCCGCTGGTCCCCGCCTACGGCTGGCCGCTGGCCCGTCTGGCCCGGGCGCTGGCGCCGCCACCCGAAGCGCGGCTCGGCCCCTCCGGCCTGCCGCTGACGCCGGTCGACTTCCGCCGCTGCCGGCGCGAGAGCTGCGCCGTCGCCGCCGGCCCCCACCTCACCGCCTCGGGCCGGCGCACCACCGTCTTCACCGAGCTCGTCGACCGGCGCCGCTCCGGGGGTTGGGTCGAGATCGTCTACTGGCTCTACCGCCCCGGCCTCGGCTGGGAACGCGTCGTCCGCCGCGCCACCGCAATCGATGTCGCCGCTGCGGCCGGAGTCGAAGTCCGCGCCGAAGACGACCCGGCGCTGGTGCCGCTGGAGACCCTCCCCGGCCGTAACCACTACGACTTCCCGCCCGGCGAACGCCCGCCCTGGCAATGGCACGTCGCCGGCCGCTATCCGGGCTGGTCGAGCTAGACGAGCTACGGCGGAGTCGCCGCTTCCGCCGCCTTCTGGCTGTCGGCCTCCTCCTGCGCCTGGCGGATCAACCCCCGCCAGTCGGTCGTTTTGAAGACGAGCAGGATCGCGGCGAAGCCGAGCACCACCGACCAGGCCGCCATCGCGATCTGGGTCCCGACCGAGAAGGAGAGGACGGCGGTCCGCGAGGGGCCGTTGAGGGTGGCGACGAGCAGCGCCTGCTGGGCGCCGGCGCCGCCGGGGGTGAAGGGGACGATGTTGGCGATCGCCTGCACGCTCATCACCAGCATCACGTTGCCGATCGAGCCGTCGATGCCGAAGGCCTCGAGGAAGAACCAGAAGGAGGCGAAGCGGAAGAGCCAGCCCACCCCCTGCCAGGCGGCGACCTCGCGCAGGTAGCGGCGCGGCTCGGTGAGGATCACCAGGCCCTGGCGCACGCGCGCCCAGAAGCGCCGCACCCGGTGGGCGAGCAGGTAGATGCCGCCTATGATCGCGAGCACCAGGACCGCGGAGGCGATCGCGAAGACCTGCGGATGTTCGACCCAGAAGGAGATCTCGAAGGCGGGAAGGTCGGGGATCTTGGGCAGCGGCGGCAGCAGCCCTTGGGTGATCGCGTAGAGGAGGACGAGGATCCCGACCGAGGTGTCGAAGACGGTCTGGACCAGGTACGAGGAGGTGACCGCCGGATAGGAGGAATCGGGGATCTGGCGTTTGACCAGGAAGACCTTGGTCACGTCGCCCGCGTGGGCTGGCACGACGGCGTTGATCCCCGCCCCCGCCAGATAGGCCGCCGCGAGCCGCAGGAAGGAGATCTTCTTGTCCGGATAGGCGGCGCGGAGCACGTTGCGCCAGGCCCAGGCGCGCGCCACCTGCATCCCCAGCAGGCAGACGAGGGCGATCCCGAAGGCCTGCCAGTGGATTTCCGAGAGGTGGCGGAAGAATTCCGCGGTCCGGTTGAAGAAGGCTTCGAAATTGTCCTGGAGATCCGCGAGGGGCATCGCAGCTAGACTAGCCCGCTCGTGCCGGAACCCGACACGCATACGCCGCCCCCCATCGCCATCCACGACCCCGCCGACGAGGCGATGTGCGCCCGTGCCCGCGAGCGCTACACGGCCGACCGCAAGAGCCGCTGGCGCCGGCGTCGCAAGCGCCACGCGCAGCTGCCGAACCTGATCATCGTCGGCGGCCTCAAGTGCGGGACGACGAGCATCCACCACTACCTCGGGCTCCATCCGCAGATCCAGATGTCGAAGCCGAAGGAGCTCAACTTCTTCGTCGAGGAGCTGAACTGGGACCTCGGGCTCGACTGGTACGCGAGCCGCTTCGACGACCGCTTCCAGGTCCGCGGCGAGTCATCGCCCCACTACACGAACCTCCCCCGCTTCGAGGGCGTCGCCGAGCGGATCAAGCAGAACTGTCCCGACGCGAAGCTGCTGTACATGGTCCGCGACCCGATCAAGCGGATCCTCTCGCACTGGGTCCACGCCACCGGCGCCGGCTACGAGACCGGCGACCTGGCCGAGGTCCTCTCCGACCCCGACAACTCCTACACCAACCGCTCCAAGTACTGGATGCAGCTGCAGCCCTACCTCGAGCGCTTCGACCGCTCGCAGATCGAGGTCATCACCCAGGAGGAGCTGCAGACCGAACGCGAGGCGACGATGCGCAAGGCGTTCGCCTTCGCCGGCGTCGACGAGAACTTCACCTCCGAGCAGTTCGACCGCGAGTGGGAGAAGTCGAGCGCCAAGCAGGGCGACAAATACCAGTTCATGGAGAAGCTGATCAAGCTGCCGGGCTTCCGCTCCTTCGATCGAAACTTCGACCGCCTGCCCGAGTCGATGCGCTGGATCGTCGAGAAGGTCGTCCACGACCCCGAGAAGCCGCCGGCGCCGAAGCCGAAGCTGCCCGACGACCTCTTCGAGCAGGTCCGCGGCCGCTTCACCGAGGACGTCGCCGAGCTGCAGCGCTTCGCCGGCCGCGAGTTCGCCGGCTGGCACGACTACAGCTAGCGCAGCCGAGTTTCACCGCACCCCAGCGGGGTGAAAGTCGGAAACGCTGGGTATGTTGACCGCCGATGCGGCGGCTGCTGCCAGATCCCGGCCCGACCACGGTAGCCGAGCAGCTCGAGGGCTACCGGCCCTGGGAGGAACCGCGCGAGGAGCGGCCGCTGGTGGGGATGAACTTCGTCGCCACCGTCGACGGGCGGGCGACGATCGAAGGGCGCTCGGGACCGATCGGCTCCGACGCCGACACGAAGATGCTGGTCGGGCTGCGGACGCGCTTCGACGCGGTGATGATCGGCGCCGGGACGATGCGGGCGGAGCGCTATGGCCCGATGAAGCGCCTGATGGTCCTGGTCAGCGGCCGGCTCGACCTCCCCTGGGACGCGCCGCTGTTCACGGAGGAGGGAGAGGTGACGATCTTCACCGCCTCGGAGGCCGAACCGCCCGAGACCGCCGCGAGCCTGGACGTGGTGCGCCACGAGGGGGCGGTGAACCTGACCGAGGCGCTCCGCTACCTGCGGCAGGAGCGCGCAGTCCGCGCCCTGCTCTCCGAGGGCGGCCCGCAGCTGCACGCGCAGATGCAGGCGGACGGCCTGGTCGACGACCTCTTCCTGACCACCGCGCCGAAGCTGAGCGGCGGCGGGGCTCCCCGGATCGTCGAGGGATCGCTGCCCGGCGTGATCGGCCTCGAGCTGGCCTGGCTGCTGGAGGAGGACGGCGAGCTCTTCGCCCGCTACCGTCGCCGGTCCTGAGCGCCCATCGAATAGCGTTCACCTCCCCGAGAGGACGAGGAGAGGACACCGATGGACTTCACCCCCAGCCCCGAGGTCGCGAAGCTGCGCGAGCGCGTCCTCGACTTCATGGACGAGGAGATCTACCCGCAGGAGCGGGAGATCATGGAAGCGCTCGACGAGGAGGTGGGGCCCGGCGTCCCCTATCCGCAGGGCCTGGTCGAGCTGCGCGAGAAGGCGAAGGCCGAGGGGCTCTGGAACCTCTTCATGCCGGACGAGCGCTTCGGCCCCGGCCTGACCAACTGGGAGTACGGGCTGCTCTGCGAGGAGATGGGACGCAGCCCGATGGCGGCGCCGATGGCCTTCAACTGCTCGGCGCCGGACACCGGCAACATGGAGATCCTCGCCGAGCACGGCACCCCCGAGCAGCGCGAGCGCTGGCTGGAGCCGTTGCTGGAGGGGAAGATCCGCTCCTGCTTCTCGATGACCGAGCCCGAGGTGTCGGGCTCGGACCCGACGCTGCTGCAGGCGCGCGCGGTTCTCGACGGGGACGAGTGGGTGATCGACGGCCACAAGTGGTTCACCAGCGGCGCGATGGGCGCCGACCTGGCGATCGCGATGGTCGTCACCGACCCCGACGCCCACCCCTACGGGCGCGCCTCGATGATCTGCGTCCCCACCGACGCGCCCGGCTTCAACCTGGTCCGGCCAATCTCGGTGATGGGCCACGACGGCGGCCCCGGGCACTGCGAGATCCGCTACGAAGGCTGCCGGGTGCCGAAGGAGAACCTGCTCGGCGAGCGCGGCGCCGGCTTCGCGATCGCCCAGGACCGGCTCGGCCCCGGCCGCATCCACCACTGCATGCGGGCGATCGGGACCGCCGAGCGCGCCCACGAGATGATGTGCCGCCGCGCCAACGAACGCAGCGCCTTCGGCGGCCCGCTCGGCGACAAGCAGTTCGTCCAGGAGTCGATCGCAGCCTCGCGGATGGAGATCGACCAGGCGCGCCTGCTCACCATCTTCGCCGCCTGGAAAATGGACACCGAGGGCAAGCGCGCCGCCCGCCAGCAGATCTCGGCGATCAAGATCGTCGCCGCGAACATGGTGATGGACGTGCTCGACCGGGCGATCCAGGTCCACGGCTCGCTCGGCATGACCGACGACACCCCGCTGGCGATCATGTGGCGCTTCAGCCGCATGCTCCGCCTCGCCGACGGCCCCGACGAGGTCCACAAAATGGTCCTCGCCCGCCGCGAGCTGAACCGCTGGGCCAAGCGCGCCGAGGCCGAAGCCGAAGGCAACCTCGAGCCCCGTCACGCGACGCGGATGGTCTGAAGAAAAAGGACCGGGCGGATGCCCGGTCCTTTCCAGCTCAGCTCATAGGTGCGTCAGCTTTCGGCCTTGTAGGTGATGCCTTCGAGGACGATCGGGTTTTCTTCGTTGCCCAGCACCTTGCCGCTGAGTTCGAAGCCCGAGATGTTGGTGCTGCCGCCGAAGACGATCGCGGTCGCTTCGGTGAGCTGTTCGAAGATCGCAGCATGGCCTGGCGCCGGGCGGAAGCCGGGCGGGAGGGTGAATACGGTCGGCACTCCGCCGCCGCTTTTTCCGACTTCGGCGACGCCCTGGAGGTGGACGATGCCCTCGTGGTCCTTGTAGAAGCCGACGGGGATGAGGGGGATCAAGCCGGTTTCAGGAATGTTGTGGGCTCCGTTTTCGAACGGCGGCTCACCCGGCGCCCCGACGATGTGAGTCGCTTCCAGCGGCGTCAGCGAGCTGGCGACGCTGGCGCTGGGGACGGTGCCGAGCGTGGCCTCGTTGACCTTCGCCCCGGTGACGGCGTCACCCTTGATTTTCGACGTCGTGATCGCGTTCTTCTTGATTTTCGCGGCGGTGACCGCGTTCTTCTTCAGCTGCTTGGTGCCGACGCTGTTCTTGCCGAGCTGCGAGGCCGCGAAGGCCGTGGCGCCGCCGAGCAGCAGAAACAAGCAGAGGGTCGCGACGACGTTTGCGTACGTCAGGTGCTTGCGTAGTTGCTTCACGAGTGCTCTCCCTTGAGTGGTGGACGATGCCCCTCCACCCTCTCAAAGAAGATGGCCCCCCGCCAGCGGCGGAGGGCCCCGGAACGTCGAGTGCGAGTTGCGGTCGATCAGCTTTCGGCGCGGAAGGTGATGCCGTCGAGGACGACCAGGTTTTCTTCGCCGCCGAGCACTTTGCCGCTGAGGTCGCCTTCGAAGAAGACGTTGCTGCCGGCGATGATCGTCCCCGCTTCGTTGACCATTTCGAAGATCACGGCTTTTCCAGATGCGGGCCTGTAGCCGGGCGGGAGGGTGAAGACGGATGCGACTCCCCCGACGGTTGCTTTGCCGGTTTCGGCGATGCCCTGCAGGTGGACGATCCCCTCGTGGTCCTTGTAGAAGCCGACGTCGTTGAGGCCGAGCGGGCCGCTCGCGCCGAGGTTGTGGGATCCGCCTTCGAACGGCGGCTCGCCCGGGGCGCCGACGAAATGCGTCGGTTCGGCCGGCGGGATCGAGTTGGCGAAGCTCGCGCTCGGAACCGTGCCGAGCGTCGACTCGTTCACTTTCGCCCCGGTGACGGTGTCTTTCTTGATTTTCGCGCCCGTCACCGCGTTCTTCTTGATTTTCGCGGCGGTCACGGAGTTCTTCTTCAGTTGCTTGGAGCCGACGCTGTTCTTCGGCAGCTGGGTCGCGGCGAAGGCCGTCGCGCCCAGGGCCACGAAGACGGCGAACATCGACATCACGTTCGCGAACGTGAGCCGCTTGCGTAGTTGCTTCATGAGCTTCTCCCTCGAGTGGTGGACGATGCGACTCCACCCTCTCAGAGAAAGGAGCCCCCCGTCCGAGACGGAGGGCTCCGGAACATCGTGTGCGAGCTGCCGCCGCTCAGCTTTCGGCGCGGAAGGTGATGCCGTCGAGGACGACCGGCCCTTCGCTGGCACCGAGGATCTTGCCGCTGAGGTCGAAGCCTTCGACGTTGACGCCGCTGCCGAAGATGAAAGCCGCCGCTTCGGTGACCTGTTCGAAGATCACGGTCTTGCCGGCCGCCGGGCGGAAGCCGGGCGGGAGGGTGAAGACGAAGGCGGGGGGAGTTTTGCCGGTTTCGGCGATGCCCTGCAGGTGGACGACCCCCTCGTGGTCCTTGTAGAAGCCGACCGGGTTGAGGTTGAACGGACCGGTCGAGCCGAGGTTGTGGGACCCGTTTTCGAACGGCGGCTCGCCCGGAGCGCCGACGATGTGGGTCGCTTCCATCGGCGACAGCGCGTTGGCGACGCCGGCGCTGGGCACGGTGCCGAGCGTCGACTCGTTCACCTTCGCCCCGGTCACGGCGTCGCCCTTGATTTTCGACGTCGTGATCGCGTTCTTCTTGATTTTCGCGGCGGTGACCGCGTTCTTCTTCAGCTGCTTGGAGCCGACGCTGTTCTTGCCGAGCTGCGAGGCCGCGAAGGCCGTGGCGCCGGTGAGGACGAGGAACAGGGCCAGGGTCCCGACGACGTTCGAGTACGTCAGGTGTATTCGCAACTTCTTCATGGGGGTCTCCCTCGAGTGGTGGACGATGCGGTTCCAGCCTCTCAGCGCATTGGAACGCTTGTCAAACCAAAAAGAAGGAGCCCTCCGCAGAGGCGGAGGGCTCCTCGGCACTGGGTGATTTCGACCGGATCAGCTTTCGGCGCGGAAGGTGATGCCGTCGAGGTTCGCGAGTTCTTCTTCTGCCCCGGCGACCTTGCCGCTGAGGTCGACGCCTTCGAGGAAGGTGCTGGAACCGCCGATCACCGCGGCGTCTTCGAGCGTCTGTTCGAAGATGACCACGTGGCCGGCCGCCGGCCGGAAGCCGGGAGGCAGGGTGAAGATCGACGTGATCGGAGCGCCTTTCCCCACTTTGGCGACGCCCTGCAGATGGACGATCCCCTCGTGGTCCTTGTAGAAGCCGACCGGGTTCAGCTGCACCCCGGGGACGGAGAAATTACTGCTGCCGTTTTCGAACGGCGGCTCGCCCGGGGCGCCGACGATGTGGGTCGCTTCCATCGGCGACAGCGCGTTGGCGACGCCGGCGCTGGGGACGGTGCCGAGCGTCGACTCGTTCACCTTCGCCCCGGTGACGGCGTCGCCCTTGATTTTCGACGTCGTGATCGCGTTTTCTTGATTTTCGCGGCGGTGACCGCGTTCTTCTTCAGCTGCTTGGTGCCGACGCTGTTCTTCGGCAGCTGGGTCGCGGCGAAGGCGGTGGCGCCCAGGGCGACGAAGACCGCGATCATCGACATCACGTTCGCGAACGTGAGCCGCTTGCGTAGTTGCTTCATGAGCTTCTCCCTCGAGTGGTGGACGGATGGAACTTCACCCTTTCAACCGCTCGAGAGGCGTGTCAATCCGAAAGAAGAAGGAGCCCTCCGCCATCGGCAGAGGGCTCCTCGGAACTGGGTAATTTCGACTGAATCAGCTTTCGGCGCGGAAGGTGATGCCGTCGAGGGCAGAGAGGCTTTCTTCGGTTCCGGCAACCTTGCCGCTCAGGTCGATGCTGGTTCCGCCGCTCGAGAGGACGGTGTTCGAACCGCCGATCACAGCCGCGGCCCCTTCGCCGGCGGGCGCTTGGATGATCAACGCCCCAGCCGCGGGGCGGAACCCGGGCGGAAGCGTGAAGTACGGGACGATGCTGTTCCCGTTTTTGCCCACCTGTGCGATGCCCTGAAGGTGGACGACGCCATCGTGGTCCTTCCAGAAGCCGACCGGGTTGAGGTGGGCGCCGCTGAGTCCTTCAAGCGCCGCGTTGCTGCCGCCATTTTCGAAAGGCGGCTGCCCGGGAGCACCCACGAGGTGGACCGGTTCGGGCGGCGTCAGCGCGTCGGCGATGCTGGCGCTGGGGACGGTGCCGAGCGTCGACTCGTTCACTTTCGCCCCGGTGACGGTGTCTTTCTTGATTTTCGCGCCCGTCACCGCGTTCTTCTTGATTTTCGCGGCGGTGACCGCGTTCTTCTTCAGCTGCTTGGTGCCGACGCTGTTCTTGCCGAGCTGCGAGGCCGCGAAGGCCGTGGCGCCGCCGAGAACGAGAAAGACGGCGATCGTCGACATGACGTTCGCGTACGTCAGCCGTGCACGTACTTTTTTCACTGGAATCTCCCTTGATGAGTTCCGGCCACTCGAAGTCCGTGCCGGAAATAGTTGCCCTTCGTACCTTTTCAGAAACAAAGGACTCGGGTGTAGAGAAGTCAGCCCTCGCGCTCGACCCGCTCCGCCTCGTCGGCGAGACGCTCGACCAGGCGCGCGAAGGCCTCGACGCCCTCGTTCACCTTGCCGTAACCGCCGGCGGTGTAGCGAGCGTAGACGCCCTCGAGGATGATCGCCAGCTTCCAGTAGCCGAGGGCGACGTAGAAGTTCAGCTGGGAGAGGTCGCGGCCGCTGCGCTCGGCGTAGCGGCTGATCAGCTCGGCGCGGGTCGGGAAGCCGGGGGCGAGATTGGCGGGCATGCCGAGGGCGAGCGCGTCCTCGCCGCGCTCGGGCCAGTAGGTCACCAGCAGGCCGACGTCGGCGAGCGGGTCGCCGAGCGTGCAGAGCTCCCAGTCGACCACCGCGGCGACCTCGCCGGCGCCGGTGAGGATCATGTTGTCGAGGCGGTAGTCGCCGTGGACGATCGTCGCCGGCCCCTGCTCGGGGATCCGCGCCGAGAGCGCCTCGTGGACGCGGTCGATCGGCGCCAGCTCGCGCGTCTTCGACTTCTCCCACTGCCCCTGCCAGCGGTGCAGCTGGCGGGCGACGTAGTCCTCCTTGCGGCCGAGGTCGCCGAGCCCGACCGCGTCCGGGTCGATCGCGTGGATCTGGACCAGGGTGTCGGCGACGCGCTCGCCGATCGCCCGGCGATCGCCCTCGTCGGGGAAGACCTCCGCCTCGGCCAGGCCGCGCAGGACCGGGCCCTCGACGAACTCCATCACGTAGAAGGGGGCGCCGTTGACGCTCTCGTCCTCGCAGAGGCCGACCACCGGCGCCACCGGCACCTCGGTCTTTCCGAGCGCCGAGACGACCTTGTGCTCACGCCCCATGTCGTGCGCGGAGCCGAGCCGCTTGCCGAGCGGCGGCCGCCGCAGCGCCCAGCTCTGGCCGGCGGCGTCGGTGACGCGGTAGGTCAGGTTCGAGTGGCCGCCGGCGATGCGCTCGAAGCGCAGCGGAAAGTCGACGCCGGCGACGTTGGCGCCGAACCAGGCTTCCAGCGGTTTCGGGTCGATCCCGTCGGGAGCCTGAACGGTGCCGTCCGCGTCGGTAGCCTCGTCAGCCATAGGGGCGCAAGCATATTCACGATCCAAACGACGGCTGAGCCCGTCCCTCGCCAACCGGCTCCGGATCGGGTTCGCGATCGGCTTTGCCGTGCTCACGGCGATGGCCGTGATCGGCGTCGCCCGCTTCATCCAGCAGCGCCAGGACTTCGAGGATTCGATCGCCCGCTCCTACCAGGCGGAGATGGCGGCGCGGGTGCGGATCGCGCAGGGGACCGGCGGCCGGGCGGCGCGGATGGTGGTCGCCAACCAGATCCACCGCCGCAGCGAACTGCGCGACCAGATCTCCGGCGACACCCGCGACACCGCCCTGCTCGTCGCCGCCGGGCTGATCGCCGGGCTGACCGGCGCCCTGCTCCTCTTCAGCGGCCTGATCTCCTCGATGCGCCGGCCGCTGGAGGAGCTGGTCGACGCCGCCGGCCGCCTCGCCGCCGGCGACCGCAGCGCCCGGGTCGAGGTCGGCGGCCTCTCCGAGACGGCCACCCTCGGCGCCGCCTTCAACGAGATGGCCCGGGAGCTGGAGATCGAGGAGGGCCGCCGCGACGAACTCGACCGCCTCAAAGACGACTTCGTCCTCACCGCCTCGCACGAGCTGCGCAGCCCGCTGACCTCGGTCCAGGGCTTCGCCGAGCTGCTGATGCTCGAACGCGAGTCGCTCACCCCGAAGCAGGTGGAGACGGTCGAGGTGATCCTCGACAACTGCCGCCACCTGGTGCGGCTCCTCAACGACCTGCTCGACCTCGCCCGCAGCGACGCCGGGCGCCTGGCCATCCGTCCACAGCCGACCGAGGTGGCGCCGCTGGTCGAAGACGTGGTGCGTACGATGCGCGCCCAGACCGAGGCCGCCAGCCAGATCCTCAGCGAAGACGTCCAGCCCGGCCTGCCCCAGATCAACGTCGAGCCCGCCCGGATACGCCAAATACTGGTGAACCTGATTACGAATGCGCATGAGTACTCACCCGAAGGTGCGTCCATCGAGGTATCGGTTCGTACCGCCGCTGCCGAGGTTGAGATCGCGGTGAGCGACAACGGACCAGGCATCCCCGCCGACCAGGTCGAGCGGATCTTCGAGCGCTTCACCCGCGGCGACGCGGGGCTGACCCAGCGCGTCGGCGGCACCGGGTTGGGGCTGGCGATCTCGAAATCGCTGGTCGAGGCGCACGGCGGCACGATCGCGGTCGAGTCGACCCCCGGAGTCGGCTCGATCTTCCGCCTCCGCCTGCCGATCGCGACCGCGCCGAGCGGCGACGGCGGCCCCAGCCGCGCCACCGCGGAGGCGAGCTGATGGCGACGATCCTGGTCGCGGACGACTCGGAGACGATCCTGCTGCTGATGCGGACGCGGCTGGAGATGGCCGGCCACACGGTGGAAACCGCCAACGACGGCCAGGAGGTGCTCGACCGCGTCGCCGACGGCGGCAACCCCGACCTGCTCCTGCTCGACGCGATGATGCCGCGCAAGTCCGGTATCGACGCCCTGCGCGAGATCCGCGCCGGGGGCAGCGAGGTGCCGGCGCTGATCGTCAGCGCCCACCAGAACCCGGGCGACGCCGACGCCCCCACCGACCTCGCGATCGACGGTTACGTGACCAAGCCGATCGACTTCGACCGCCTGCTGGAGACAATCGCCGAGCTGACCGCGTAACGCCTCCGGCTTTGTGGGCCCTAGGGAAGTATGTCTTCAAAGCACGTAGTCGCTGAAAGCGGGTAGCCGCACCCACGATTCTTTCTATACGTGTGTCTGGTATCATGCTCGGCATGGCAGCAAGAAGCCGAGATTCAGTAGCGCCGTCGCCGTCGAGCGAATCGCAGATGACCTACTCGGAGTTCATCGAGCGCTTCCCGGACAACGACGCCTGCATGGAGTACCTGAAGGAGCGCTACTTCCCGGACGGCCATGAGTGCCCGAAGTGCCGCAAGGCCAGCAAGTACCACCGGATCAAAGGTCGCTCGGCCTACAGCTGCCAGTACTGCGGCCATCACGTCTACCCGACCGCCGGGACGATCTTCCACAAGACGACGCTGAGTCTCCAGCTTTGGTTCTACGCCATCTATTTGATGAGCAGCACGCGGTGCGGGATCAGCGCCAAGCAGCTAGAGCGCGAAATCGGTGTCACCTACAAGACCGCGCACCGGATGTTCAAACAGATCCGCACGCTGCTTTGCGAGGACGACGAGGAGCCGCTGAGCGGAAAGGTCGAGGCTGACGAGACTGCCATCGGCGGCAAGCCGCGCAAGGGCGACATTCTCAAGCTCCAGAAAGAGGGCGAGACCGATCTGAGCGCTGCTGGCGGTCGCTGGCGCAACCGGAAGACGACTGTTGTAGCGATGGTCGAGCGCCAGGGGCGCGTGCGGGCGGTGGTCGCGCCGGATCGCAAACGCGAGACTCTGCACGGGCTGGTCAAAAAGCACGTCCTCCCGGCTTCAACGATCTTCACCGACGACTGGCCGGCCTACCACGGGCTGGACAAGACCTACAAAGGCCATCACCGCATCCGGCACTCGGAAGAGGTCTACGTGGAAGGCGACGTTCACACGCAGACCGTCGAGGGCTTCTTCGGCCTCTTCAAAACCGGCGTGCGCGGCGTCTACCACGCCGTCAGCACCAAGTACCTCCAGAACTACCTAGACGAGTACGCCTTCCGCTACAACCGCCGCGAAGGGCAGGAACCGATGTTTTGGGCGATGCTTAACCGCGTCCAGAAGGTAGACCCAGCTTCTTCCTAGCCCGGTTGGAGGTCGCCTTCTCCAGGTCGCGGAAGAAGTCGGCCTCGGTGTGGCCGGGGTCTTGCTTTACGTCGCGTTGTGGAGGCGACGGCTCGGTCTTTTCGGGGCGCTTGCGGGCTGGACTCATGGGCTTGCCTCTTGTTCAAGGGTACCCGGTGCCCCTGGAGCGGAAGCAGCAGGCGGTTTGGCGTGCAGCTCGGCGTTGGTTATCAAGTCTTCGGGCAGATTCGGCTGGCCGATGGGCAGGCTGTGGATCTTGCCGTTGAGACTGGCCAACGGTCCATCGAAGGTGTCCAGTTGCTCGATGGCGATCCGCTCCCGCAACTTCACCGCCGTGGCGACGTGAACGGCGTCCTTGTGTTTCACATCGAATTCCCAAACCACATCCTGCGCGAGTTCAGCCGTGGGTCGATCCAACTCAGCCAGCTCGATGTAGTCGTTTTCAAAGAACCCGCGCACAGCCTCGCGAGTCTGAGCCGAGACCGGTTGCTCTCCCTTGACCAGGTAGAGAGTCTCAGCAAGCGTGAGGGTAGACGTGATGATCTTGAGCTTGCCCGCCTCCGCTTCCCTCAGAGCCGCTTCGCATTGAGGAAGTTTGTCCGGCTCTGCCTTCAGCCAGCCCAGGAAGACGCACGAATCCCAGTAGCGGTGCGCTACCAATCCGCCACCTCATAGCCCGCCAGAATGCCTTTCACGTCATCCGCTGCGACCGGGGAGGAACCGATGACTCGCATTTCCTCGACCTCGACCGACACCCTCTCGCCGTTGGGTTTGGTTTTGATTTTTCCCTCGACGGCGACGCGTTTTCCTACGGCTGGGAGAACGTCCACATTTAGGTCAAGCCGAGAGCCGAAAACGCATTTGATTGCGTTCCCCTCTATCGGCCAGACGCTGAAGTCTTTGGTGCCGTGGATGCTGAGAGCTTCTAGTTTTCCCTCGATGGTTCCGAAGGTTACCTCTGGAGTACCCAGCACCTTTTCAGCGTTCACTGAAAGCTGCTTAGTCACCTGTCCTCCTGCACTGCCGTTCCAAATGGCGATGGGAAGCTCCTCGGTCGCACAACTCGCAAGCTCCTTAGCGAGGGACAAAGCCTTGTCCGTGAAGTGTTCAGGGCGCTCGGGCGCGGCCTCTAGGTCGGTAAGTCCTTTCGCGATAACCGTGCCGACCTCATGGGCCACCGCCGGAGACACATTTTCCGCCCGCGTTTCGCCACGGAGCGGAAGACGGACCGATCCCGGCTTCACCTCCACGACCCACCTGACGGATCGGCTGACGCCCGTGTAGTCCCGCGCCACCTCCTCAATGAGGCTGGAGAACTTCTGAGAGACGTTGACGAGGCTGCGGAGGTCAACGTCTACGCCGTGGCCAACCTCGATTTCGAGGTCTCGCGGTATCTCGTTGAAGTTATCCGGTGCCATGCCGCTCCCCTTAATTTCGCGGAGGAATGGTCCGTCTACGCCGAACGCTCTGGATATCCCACCAAGCGCAGCGTACCCCGAAAGCTGGACGGGCAGTAGCTCGGAATCGGCTGTGGCGAGGTTCATTCAGAGAGCCAGCGGCCCGGAGCATCGCCCCGGGCCGCCAGAGTCGTCAGGCGTCCAGCAACTCGTAGGCGTAGAGCGCCGAGCGGGTCGGCAGCACCGCGCCGCCGCTGCGGAACAGCAGGCCGCCTTTGATCAGTTCCCGCACGGCTCTTTCGAGCCGGTCCCGCTCGCGGAAGTCCTCCGGATCGCTCAGGTCGCGGATCAAGTCCGAGAGCCGGAGCGTGGTCGGGTGGGAATCGACAACGTGGATCAGAACGGCTCGCTCTTCGCGCCGGTCTTCGCTGTCGGGGCTATGCATTGCTCTCACTCCAGATCGCGCCGCTGACCACGGCGGCCCTGGACGCGAAGAGGTAGCGGCCGGTCTCGTTGACCAACCCAGCCTCTTTGAGCCGGTCGAGCGCGTCGGCAGTGATGACCACGTGACCGCCTGCGGCTCTGTTGACCTCGCCGAAGGTGAACAGCCCCCGGTCCTCCAAGAGCAAGCGCATCACCGCCCGCTCTGCCTGCGCGTCTCGCTCGGCAATCGAGGCCGAGCATTTAGCCTTGTCCTGCATGGGAAAGACCCCTTTCCTGTGCCAGGCCGGGGGCTGTTAGCGCAGCGCCCCGGCCATTTGGTTGATTGAGGCGCGGGAACCTAGCGCAATATGAGGACGCTAAAAGGGGCGGTTTTCCGCTCTACCAAGCCAAAAATGACTACGTGCTTTGAAGACATACTTCCCGTGGGCCCTATAGGGCCCCAAAACTCGTAGTCGCCTCAGCTCTTGGCGATCTCGAGGCGGATCTCCTTGCCTTTGAGCTTGGTGCCGTCGAGGAACTCGACGGTGCGCTCGGCCTGGTCGGGGTCGACCTCGACGAAGGAGAAGCGGTGCAGGACGCGGACGTCGTGGACGGCCTCGTCGGGAAGGACGGCGCCCTCGCGCAGCGCCCAGCGCAGGTCCTCCTCGTCGATGCCGCTGCGCTCGCCGCGGTTGACGAAGAGCTTGGTGGTCTCGGCCTTCTCATCCCCCGCGGGCGCCCCATTCGCCTCGGCTGCGGCAGGACGGCGGCGCTCGCGCCGCTCCCCCCGCTCGCGCCGGCGGCGCGGGCGCGGCGCGTGCTCGAGCCGCTCCTCCGGCGTCTCCCACTCGCCGATCGAAGTGTTGACGTCGCCCTCGATGCGGGCGATCTCGTCGCGCTGGTCCGGCGTCACGAAGGTGATCGCGCGGCCGGTCCGCCCCACCCGGCCGGTGCGCCCGATCCGGTGCACGTAGGTCTCCGAAGAGTTCGGCACGTCGTAGTTGATGACGTGGGTGACGTGCTCGACGTCGAGCCCGCGGGCGGCGATGTCGGTCGCCACCAGCAGCTTCACGCGGTGGTCCTTGAAGGCGATCATCACCCCGTCGCGGCTGCCCTGGCTGAGGTCGCCGTGCAGCGCCTTGACGTCGAGGCCCTTGTCCTTCAGCGTCTTCTCCAGTTTCGAGGCGCCGATTTTGGTCCGGGTGAAGATGATCGCCTGCTCGGGTTCTTCGACCTTCAGCAGCTCGACCAGCCGCGCGGCCTTCTCCTTGGCCGGTACCTCGACGTAGGCCTGCTGGATCGCGTCGACCGTCAGCGTCTTCGGCGTGATCCGGATCGTCGTCGGGTCGTACATGTAACCCTCGGCGAGCTTCTTGATCGGCGGCGGCATCGTCGCCGAGAAGAGCGCCGTCTGACGGCCGCTCGGGCACATCCGCAGGATCTTCTCGACGTCCTCGATGAAGCCGAGGTCGAGCATCTCGTCGGCCTCGTCGAGGACGACGTAGCGGGCCGCGGTCAGGACCAGCGAGCGCCGCGACATCAGGTCCATCATCCGTCCGACGGTGGCGACGACGACGTGGGCGCCGGAGCGCAGCTGCGACTGCTGCGAGCGGATCGGGGCACCGCCGAAGACGGCGACGATCTCGATCGGCAGGTGCTCGGCGTAGGCCCGCAGCGCCTGCGTCACCTGGATGCAGAGCTCGCGGGTCGGGGTGAGGACGATCGCCTGCACCTCGTCGTTGCCGGGGTCGAGGTACTGCAACAGCGGCAGTCCGAAGGCCGCCGTCTTGCCGGTCCCGGTCTGCGCCTGGCCGATCACGTCGTGGCCGGCGAGCAGCTCTGGGATCGCCTGCTCCTGGATCGGCGTCGGCTCCTCGAAGCCGAGCTCGTCCAGCGCCTGCTGGATGTCAGGCGAGAGGCCTAGGTCTTTGAAGGCGGTCACTTAGATGGGTCCAAGAGGAGCTTGCCGCTGGTGCGGCGGGCGATCAGGTCTTCGTGCGCTCGCGCCGCTTCCGAGAGCGGGTAGACCTCACCGATCGTAACCGTCAGCTCGCCGGCGGCGATCGCGCTCAACAGATCGCCGATCATCGGCGCCAGCAGGTCCTGCCGCGTCAGCAGGTGGGCGAGCCAGAAGCCGATCACCGCCTTCGAGCCGCGCAGCAGCGAGGCGGTCGAGATCTCGCGCTGCTCGCGCGAGGCGATCCCGAAGACGACCATCCGCCCCAGCGGCGCCAGCACGCCGAGCTCGGCCTCGAAGGCCTCGCCGCCGCTCATGTGCAGGACGGCGTCGATGCGCTTGCCGTCGTTGGCCTCGCGGATCGCGGCGCCGAGGTCCTCGGCGCGGGAGTCGACGGCGGCGTCGGCCCCGAGGCCCCTCACCAGCTCGCGCTTCTCCTCGCTGGAGGCGAGGCCGATCACCCGCGCCCCGGCCCGCTTGGCGATCTGCACCGCCAGCGTCCCGGTGCCGCCGGCGGCAGCCTCGACCACGATCGTCTCTCCCGGCTCGATCCGGGCGCAGCGGTGGACCAGCGCCATCGCGGTCAGCCCCTGCAGCAGCCCGCCGGCCGCCTGGTCGTAGTCGACCCCGTCCGGGAGCTCGATCAGCTGCGCCTGCGGCACCGCCACCTTCTCGGCGTAGCCGCCGCTGCCGAGCAGGACGACGACGCGGCGGCCGTCGTTGAGCTGGCCGCTCGCCTCGGCGCCCGGGATCAGCGGCAGGGTCTGCTCGGCGAGGTAGTCGTTGCGGGAGGCGTGGGTGTCGGCGAAGTTGACGCCGCTGCGCTTCACGTTGACCACGACCTCGCCCAGCTTCGGGTCCGGGTCCGGCAGCTCGACGTGCCGGAGGACCTCCGGGCCGCCGAACTCCTCGATCTGGATCGCCTTCACAGCGGGGAACCATAGTCGGCGCCGGTGAGCGGGAGTCGGGTGTGTCTCGACGGCGCCCTCCCCGCTGTTGCGTCGGCGAGACGCACCCGACTCCCTATACCCTCCCGCCCCATGGCGCTGACGGTTGTCGGATCGATCGCCTTCGACGCGGTCAAGACCCCGTTCGGGGAGCGCGAGCGGATGCTCGGCGGCGCCGCCACGCATTTCTCGCTGGCGGCCAGCTTCTTCACCGAGGTGCGGCCCGTCGGCCCCGTCGGCGACGACTTCGGCGACGAGCAGTTCGCGGTGCTCGAATCCCGCGGCATCGTCACCGACGACATCGAGCGGGTCGAGGGCGGCCGGTCCTTCTTCTGGCGCGGCCGCTACGAGTACGACCTCAACGTGGCTCATACGGAGGAGACCCGGCTCGGCGTCTTCGCCGAGTTCGAGCCGAAGCTCTCGGCGGCCTCGCAGGCGGCCGACACCCTCTTCCTCGCCAACATCCAGCCCGAGCTGCAGCGCCAGGTGCGCGCCCAGTGCAGCGCCCCCCGGCTCAGCGGCCTCGACTCGATGAACCTCTGGATCGAGACCGCCAGGGACTCGCTGCAGGCGGCGATCGCCGAGGTCGACTGCCTCGTCGTCAACGACGCGGAGATCCGCCAGCTGACCGAAGAGTCCAACCTCGCCCGTGCCGCCCGCGCGGTGATGGCGATGGGCCCGCGGGCGGTGATCGCCAAGCAGGGCGAGTACGGGGCGGCGCTCTTCACCGAGGACGGCTTCTTCGCCCTGCCCGGCTTCCCGCTCGAGGACGTGCGCGACCCGACCGGGGCCGGCGACAGCTTCGCCGGCGGCTTCTTCGGCTACCTCGACGGCGCCGGGGGTGAGCTCGACGACGCCGAGCTGCGGCGGGCGATGGGCTACGGCACCGTGCTCGCCTCCTTCAACGTCGAGGAGTTCGGGACCGAGCGGGTCTCGCGGCTGACCCGCGAGGAGATCGAGGAGCGCTTCGAGCAGCTGCGCTCGATGACCCAGTTCGAGGCTCGCCCCGTCCCCGGCGCCTGAGCGCTCGGCGTACCTCCCCGTTAACAGGGGCGGCGAGGTCGAACTGCGATACTTCGTCGTCCTACGACGAGCTTCCGATACGACCTTCCGAGGAGGGAAATGGCCACCGAGCAGCAGACCCAGCAGGCGACCACCAGCGCTGACGGTGCCACCGGAAGCGAGTCGCTGACGATCACCGACAACCGCACCGGGAACACCTACGAGGTGCCGATCTCCGACGGCACGGTGCGGGCGATGGACCTGCGGCAGATCAAAGTCAGCGAGGACGAATTCGGGCTGATGTCCTACGACCCGGCCTTCACCAACACCGCCTCCTGCCGCTCGGCGGTCACCTACATCGACGGCGCCGCCGGCGTCCTCGAACACCGCGGCTACTCGATCGAGCAGCTCTGCGAGAAATCGACCTTCCTCGAGGTCGCCTACCTGCTGATCTTCGGCGAGCTGCCGACGGCGGCCCAGCTCGACCGCTGGGTCTTCGACATCACCCACCACACCTTCGTCCACGAGGACCTCAAGCACTTCTTCGAGGGCTTCCGCTACGACGCCCACCCGATGGGGATGCTGCTCGCCGGCGTCGGCGCCCTCTCGACCTTCTACCCGGACGCGAAGCAGATCGGCGACCCCGAAGAGCGCTACATGGCCGCGGTGCGGCTGATCGCCAAGGTGCCGACGCTGGCGGCCTTCTCCTACCGGCACAACATGGGGCTTCCCTACGTCTACCCCGACAACGAGCTCAGCTTCCCGGAGAACTTCCTCTCGATGATGTTCAAGAAGACGGAAGACCGGCACATCCCGAAGCCGGCGCTGACGAAGGCGCTCGACGTCCTCTTCATCCTCCACGCCGACCACGAACAGAATTGCTCGACCAACGCGGTGCGCGGGGTCGGCTCCTCCGACGTGGACCCCTACTCGGCGGTGGCGGCCGGGGTGGCGGCGCTCTACGGCCCGCTGCACGGCGGCGCCAACGAGGCGGTGCTGCGGATGCTGCGGCGGATCGAGTCGCCGGAGAACATCCCCGACTTCCTCGAGCGGGTGAAGCAGCGCGAGGAGAAACTGATGGGCTTCGGCCACCGCGTCTACAAGAACTACGACCCGCGGGCGCGGATCATCCAGCAGCACATGGACGAAGTCTTCGAGGCGACCGAGTACAACCCGCTGGTCGAGATCGCCCGCGAGCTGGAGAAACGCGCCCTCGACGACGACTACTTCACCGAGCGCAAGCTCTACCCGAACGTCGACTTCTACTCGGGGATCATCTACGAGGCGATGGAGATCCCGACCGACATGTTCACGGTCATCTTCGCCATCCCCCGCACCGCCGGCTGGGTCGCCCAGTGGATGGAGATGCAGGAAGACCCGGAGAAGAAAATCGCCCGCCCGCGCCAGATCTACACCGGCGCCCGCGAGCTGGAGTACGTCCCGGTCGAGAGCCGCGAAGGACCGGAAAAAATCACCGGGCCGCCGGCGCGGCGGCCCAAGCGACCGCGGCGCGGGGCTTGAGATAGGCGACGAAGGCTGGAGAGGGCGGGGTGCCCCTCCCCTTTCGTAGGCTCATCTCATGTCCCGTCCGGATTGGAAGCTGACTGTGCGGCATGGGTCGGAGGTCGAGCATCGGTCGTTTTCAGACCTTGGTGAGGCGGTGGCGGCGATGCGGGAGCGGGCTTTGGCTATTCGCAGCGAGGGGCCGGTGCGGCGGGTCAAGTCGCTGCGGGACTACGAGCCGGGGGAGCAGGTCCAGGCGCGGCTGCAGCTGAGCGGGCGCGGGCTGCTTCGCAAGCCGAGCGCGGGGGTGGACGTGCGCGGGGACGGGACGTTCGTGCCCTTCAGCGGCGGGGTATTGCGGGAGGAGCTGGACCCGACTCACCACGAGACGCCGTTCGACCTCGTGCGCGAGACTCTGGAAGCGCAGGAACGATGAGCAGGACCGAGACCGAGATCCCCAAGGGCAGCTACGCCGCCGGCGAGCGGGTGAGGCTGCCGGCCGGCGCCGCGCCGCCGTTCACCGTCTTCATCAACGGCGTCGAGCAGAGCAAGGAGAGCTACCGGATCGAAGCCGGCGAGATCGTCTTCGACCGCCCGATCGTCAAGGAGAAGGTCGGCACCGGCCGCTGGCTGGCGATGTACCTGGGACTGTTCGGCACCTACCGCAAGAACGAGACGATCGACCTCCAGTTCACTCGCGAAGGCAAGATCGAGCTGCGCTCCGACCTGCCGGTCATCCCCTACGCCGAGGGCGAGAGCCCATGAACATCGGCTTCCTCCTCCTCTGCGACCACAGCGAGGCGGTCAACGGCAAGCTCTACCTGACCGGCGGCGGCTGGAACGTCCTCCACCTGCCCGAGCTGCCGCACGAGTGGTCGTTCTCGATCGGCCTCGGCATCGACGTCGCCTGGCACGAGACCAACAATCCCCACGAGCTGGTCGTCTCGATCCAGGACCCCGACGGCGTCGAACTCGGCGAGGGCCTCACCGCCAACTTCGAGACCGGCCGCCCGCCCGGCCTCCCCCAGGGCCAGGAGCAGCGCCTGGTGATGTCGATCGCTGCCACCGCCACCTTCTCCGCCGCCGGCCCCCACGCCGCGGTCGTCCAGGTCAACGGCGAGGAGCTGGGCCGCGCCCGCTTCTACCTGATGGAGGGCGGCCCGCCCGAGGTCGGGATGGCGTAGGCCCTAGTCCGCGACCCTGAAGGTGCTGACCTCGAGTTCGTCGTTGAACGCCTTGATGCGGCGGTGGCGGCGCGACCCGGGGACGACGTCGATCGAGCGCTGCCCCGGCTCCCGCCCGGCGTCCGGGGTCCCCTCGGCGGTCACCTGCTGCCACCCTTTTTTCAGGTCCCGCAGGTCGAGGAACGAGAGGTAGCCGCCTTTGGCCAGCGAGAACGGCTCCTGGACGTGGTCTTTGAAGCTGAGCGGCTGGCCTTTGCCCGCGTGCTGGGGGTCGAAGAACTGCGGCAGGACGAAGTCGCTGACGAGCGTGCCGTCGATTTCGTAGCCGAGGTCATCGGCCTCGACCGCATCGGCGTTCTCGTAGGCGTAGAGGCGCCCGGTCCGCGGATCCAGCGCGGTGGTGTTGATGTAGGCGTCGCCGAGCATCTCCAGCAGCTCGTGCGAGCAGGTGACGGAGACGGCGGCGCCGTATTTCTTGTCGGTGGCGGCGAAGACCTTTCCCACCGGATGGAGTTCCGGCGTCAGGTCGTGATAGCCGAGGGCGCCGGCCTGGTCGGAATCGTCGAAGACGCCCAGCACCCAGGCCACGGCGGGGGGAGCCTCTCCTTTGGGAACGGCGGTCAGCTCGGCGGCGATCCCCCAGGTCGGGCGGAAGTCGTGGTCGACCTGATGCTGCAGGGCGTGGGTGATCTGGGCTACCTCGTCGTCCCCGCATACCGTTGACTCGTTGACGACCGCGACCTGAATGCGCATCGGAATCCCTTTCGTTCACAGAAAACTTTCCCTGAACATATAGGAACGTGGCGAGTACCGCCACTGATTTTCGCGCCTGGGGTGCCTCGGCGAGCCGCGGCTAGTTGAAGACGTAGAGCAGCAGGAAGGCGATCAGGGCGAAGGCGGCGCCGGCGGCCTGGATGCCGCGGTCGCCGGCGATGATGCCGGACATCGAGCGGTCGTCGTTGCGGTCGTAGATCAGGTACAGGTAGCGGAAGATGCCGTAGACCGCGGGCGGGATCGTCAGCATCATCTGGCTGCCGATCAGGGGTGAGTTGACGGTGTAGATCGCGTAGCTGATCACGGTGCCGGTGGTGACCAGGGAGACCATCTGGTCGAGGAAGGGCAGCGAGTAGTGCTCGAGGACCGGCCTGGTCGAGGTGCCTTCGTGCAGCTCGGAGACCGCCTCTTGGCGGCGCTTGGTGAAGCCGAGGAAGGCGGCGAGCATGCCGGTGCAGAGCAGCAGCCACTCGGAGGCGTGGGCTTCGACGGCGCTGGCGCCGGCGGCGACGCGGAGGATGAAGAGGCCCGCCAGCGTCATCACGTCGATGATCACGATCTGCTTGAGGCCGAGGCTGTAGGCCATCTGCGCGACCCCGTAGCCGACGACCATCAGGCCGACCTGCCAGTTGACGGAGAAGCCGATCGCGATCGCGACGACGGCGAGCCCGGGGGCGATCGCCTTCGCGGTGCTCTCCGAGAGCTCGCCCGCGGCGAGCGGGCGGAAGCGCTTCTTCGGGTGCTTGCGGTCCAGCTCGACGTCGAGCAGATCGTTGACGAAGTACCCGGCGCTGGAGATGAGGCAGAAGGCGACGAAGGTGACGACCGCGTCGAAGACGTCGTGGCCGTGGGTGAACTTGCCGGAGAAGAGCAGGCCGGCGAAGACGAAGACGTTTTTGATCCACTCCTTCGGCCGCCCGGTCTTGATCGCCGCCCGCAGCGGCGAGCGCTGCGGCACCACGGGCTCCGGCTGAGGTTGGGTCGGCTCGAGCGGCACGGTGGGCTGTTCGGAGGTGATCGTTTCCATCTCAGGCGGCGGCTCGGGCACCTCAACCAGGTACCCGACCAGGGGATTCAAGTCGCGAAAGGGTAGCGCCGGGCGGAGTCAATCCTTGTCCTGAGCCTGGCTTTGGGCGGCTTCGAGCGCCTCCAAGTCGTCTTTGTCCCTATGCCTGTCGCCAGCACGCTTCATCTCGAGCAGATGCTCGAGTGAACAGACGCGAACAACGATGCCATCCAGGTCGATCTCGGTCGCATTCTCGGCTAGCGGCCCATAGGGAGGAACCTGGGGAAGCCCCTGAAGCACGTCAACCTCACCAAGGGGCGTGCGGACAAGAGTTCTGTCTCCAGCGCGAAGAAAGGTGGTGATGGCGTCGGTCTGCAGCAGCTGCCCACCGACGTCCACTTTTCCTCCAAGCTCGCGCAGGAGCGCGTCGAGCTTTGCGAGGTTCCCTCGATCCGGATCTGGGACGAGATCGACGTCGCGGGTGCCTCGCAAGTGCCCCCAGGCGTTGACGGCGAGGCCGCCAACCAAGACGAAGCGAATTTCGGCCTCGGTAAGTCGCCTCAGCAACTCGCGAAGGCGCAACGGGTTCTCGTTCAACTGCGCTTTGCGCTCCCGGTGAAGGTGGAGAGGAATTCGCTCAGGGCGAGGCCCTCGGCGAGGTTCACAGTCAACGGCCGGCTGCCGTCTTCGCGCAGCTGGCGGCGGCGAGATTCCTCGTTTGCGCGCCAGGGGTCGTCCCGGCGCGGCGTCGGCTTCGTTGGCTGGGATGACATGCGCAAAGGGTAGATCAGGGGTCGATGAGGACGCCAGGATTGAGGATGGCCGCAGGATCGAGCTCGGCCTTGGCGGCGCGGAGGGCGGCGGCGAAGGGAGCGGGGCGCTGGCGGTCGTACCAGGGGCGGTGGTCGCGGCCGACCGCATGGTGGTGGGTGAACGTGCCGCCGGCGTCGAGGATCGCCTCCGAGACCGCGGCCTGGACCTCGTCCCACGGCTCGACCTCGCCGCCGCGGACGGCGGGGGCAAGGACGGTGAAGTAGGGGGCGGCGCCGTCGGGGTAGACGTGGGTGAAGCGGCAGCTGACGCGGGGCGAGCCCGGGCCGTCGGCGGGCACACCGCTCGCCGCGGAGACGGCGCGGCGGGCGGTCTCCACCACCGTCGCGTGGAACTCCCCGAAGCGGTCCCAGGTGATCGCCGTCTCGAAGGTCTCGGAGAGGACGCCGCAGGCGACGAAGGTGTCGCGCAGGTACGGCGCCAGCAGGAAGGCGCCCCGCCAGCTTCCCACCGCGTCGTCGCCCTGGCCGGAAGTGCGGACGTCGCCGGCGGTGCCGCCGTGCTCGCGGGCGATCGCCAGCGCCAAGTCCGTCGGCGCGTGGACAGGATGGCTTGCCGACTCGAAGCCGAGCAGGAGCAGGTGGGTGCTGCCGTCGCCGGCGCCGGTCAGCTCCGCCTCGGCGGCTTCGAGCAGGCGGCAGTTGGAAGGATGGAGGCCCGACTGGGCGATCGTCCGCACGGCGCCCGCGGCAGCGATGAAGTCGTCGAAGCGCACCGCCACCGACGCCTTGAACCCGGGCCGCGGCCGCACCCGCACCCAGGCCTCGGCGATCGCGCCGAGGATGCCCTCCGAGCCGACCAGCAGCCGGTCGGGCGACGGGCCGGCGCCGGACCCCGGCAACCGCCGGCTCTCCCAGGTCCCCCGCGGGGTGATCGCCCGCACCGACTCGACCAGGTCGTCGACGTGCGTCTCCAGCGTCGCGAAGTGGCCGCCGGCGCGGGTCGCGATCCAGCCGCCGAGGGTCGAGTACTCGAAGGACTGCGGGAAGTGGCGCAGGGTGAGCCCGTGCTCGCGCAGCTGCTCCTCCAGGCCCGGTCCCGTCGCCCCCGCCTGGATCCGCGCCGCCAATGATTCGGGGTCGACCTCCAGCACCCGGTCCAGCCACCGCAGGTCCATCGAGACCACGGGCCGCTCCCCCAGCCGCGGCTCGACCCCGCCGACGACGCTGGTCCCGCCGCCGAAGGGGATCACCGCCGCGCCCTCGGCCTCCGCCCAGCTCAGCACCGCCTCGATCTCGGACTCATCCTTGGGAAAGGCCACGAGATCCGGCGGGTTCTCGAACTTCCCGTAGAACCCCCGCACCACGTCGCGGTAAGCCTTCCCGAGCGCATGCGAAACCCGCTCATAACGCCCATCGGAAAAAAGATCGCCAAACCCACCAGGCCGCTTCAGCCGCGGCTCCCTCAGAGAAACGGCCTCCAATGGCACCGGCTTCTCCACCTCGCCGCCGAACCCAAACCGGTGACGAATCCCTTCCGCGGCCTCCCTTAGCTGATTAGCCGTAGGCGCCTGGTCCTCATACCCCCACCCCCAGTGCTTGAGCCGCCGCTGCACATGGCGCAACGTACAGGGACAGCCGCAAAGCCACCATGTGGTCGACCCGCGATCTGACTACAGTCCGCCGATGACCGTCGATGGCTTGAGGGCTCAGGAGAGCTTCCTTGAGAGCTTGTCAGACGACGTTGCCCTCGACGACGATCGCTTTGTCGCGCGTAACTTCCGCCTCGACGAGAACATGCCCGAGGGCCGTACGAAGAGCTACTGCGAAGCGGTGTTTCCCGCAGCGGACTTTCGCGGCTGGCAGCGAAAGCACGCCGTCTTCGTCAAAGACCGGCTCGTCCGCATCGGCACCGCAACCGGGCCGCCGGCAGTGCTGGATCGCTCCGACCCCGAACGCTGCCCCGAGACCTTCGGCGAGGAGATGATCCCGATCTCGGCGGTGCCGATCGCGCTTGATCTTTCTCTGGTGCGAGTAGTCGGGGTCCATTCGATCGCCCAGAGCCTTGGACTCGACGAGACGAGGGTGCTCGACGGACTGCACGACCCAGTCCTGCGCGACGGCATCATCGAGAGCTGGGTCGCAAAGCTAGCCATGGAACCAGTCTTCGCCACCCTCTGGCAGGACGTCAGGGATCTCGTCCCGCAAGGGGAAGACCCACCGGCGGAGTGGGCGGACGATCTGCGCGACCGGCTCGGCTTGAGCTTCTACGATCCTGACCGCTGGGGGCCCATCAACGTCATGGTGCTGCGTTATCCGGTTTCGTCGCTGCCCTTTGCCGAGGATTCGACCGGCAGGCCCCTCGCGGTTCCGACGGAGTTGGACGGCCGCTTCTTCCCGCCATTCTGTCCCGTCCCGCTCGGAATGGGAGTAGGCAGAGTGGTTTCCCTGGGGGAGGAGGTGATGGCTCTCGGACCTGAGCTCCTCCACCCCACCATTCGCTGGCGAGGAGCTCACGTAGCGGCGCTCGGGGTCATCAAACGCCCCGTGCCGGCTCTCGCGCCAGCCCGAGGGCGTCATCTCAAGCTCGTCAGGGAGGTCTACGGGAGGGCCGACTACGGCTTGATCACCGACGGCGATCTCGAATCAGCCCCATGATCGAAGAGTGGGAAAAGCTGACTAACCGCAAGGCCCCTGCGGGTCTCCGTGCCTTTGCCGAAGATCCCGACTCAGCCCTTGACGACCTTCTCGGCGAAGTGGGGGATTTCGACGTGGTCGCAAGGGGGCCCGCCGGCGCGATCGGCAACTGGCTCCTGCCCCTAGACACCGGGTCTGCCCTAACGAAAACGATTGACGAAAGCGTGAAGTCCCGGATCGAAAGCGAGTGGCTGCCGACGGAAGGAGGCGGGCCGCAGAACCGTCGCCGCGCCCTGCTGCTGATGGACCTCTTCGACGTGATCGCGTCAGCCCCCGGCAAAATGCCGAAGTCCACCGCCGTTCTGATGGACCGCTTCCCACAGCACGAGCGGGTGCTCGCTCCCTGGTCGCCCGCACCGAGCCAGGATCCGCTCGGGCGCTTTCTACTGGCCGTCGCGCGCAATCAGAGCGACCGCCATCTGTCCCCGCACTGGTTCCGCCTGTGCCGATTGCCGGCGAGCCTCCCTCTCTTCCGGGCGGAATACGCGATCGCCGGCCTTCGGGGCCTTCCGCCTCAGGAAGATCCCGCTGCGGACGAGTTCCCATACGAGGTGGCCTCCGGCCTTCGTCTGCTGGCCGATGGCATCCGGATCGCCGTCGAAGGCGAGCGCGTCGATCCCGAGGAAGGGAGGAAAACCATCCTCGCGTTGACGCAGGTATCGATCGCCGCCTATCCACTTGCCGGGTGGGAGGAGGCGCTGCTGGAGAACGTCGACCACGAAGCTCCCCTCACTGCCGAATACCTGCGTGAGATGGCCCGGCTCGACCAACGAGCGCTCCCCCAGCAGGTGCTGCGCAAGCTTTTCGATAAGCAATCGCCGGTTCTTCGGCAACCCCCTGCCGCTCCTCCGCAGCACAAGCAGAAACGCCGAATTCCCTTCAGCCGACTCCTGCGCGACCTTGAGAAAGGAAAGCACGAGGCTCCCGAGCAGATGCAGCACTTTCTCGATGAGGAAATAACGAAGATCGAACGAAAAGGAGACCTCGGGGAAAATCTCGGCAAGTTTCTCCGTCAGGCAAGCACCGCCGCACGTAGCCGCTTTCCTCGCGAGGCGGTGTGGTGGTCGCAGGAGGCTCTTCGCTGGGACCCCTCGGACGTCCGCTCTTGGACCAGTGCGACCGCCGCCCTGCGGCGTTCCGGCAAACTGGAGCAAGCCGTAGACATAGCCTGGAGGGCTCAAGCGCGGTTTCCGTTCAAGCATGGGATCTGGGTGGAGGTAGCGCTTGCCCTGGAAGAGCAGAAGAGGCTGGAGACCGCTGCAATCGTCTTCGAGGAGGCGATCTACCGCTTTCCCGACGATGCGCCGCCGAGGAGCGCGTACGCGGAGTTGCTGCTGAAAACGAACCGAGCCGACGAGGCTGTCGTCCTGCTCAAGCCGATGGTCGAGTTCTATGCCGAAGCGGACGAGATCCCGAAGAACGCAGTGAACCTGTGGGGAAGCCTGACCGCCGCCCTGATCAGCAGCGGCAACGTCGACGAGGCCCGCGAAGTAGCCACCGACGCCTCGCGACTGCTGCCCTACAGCTACTGGGCTCAGCGAATGCCGGAGGGCTTCGACGAGTTTTGCCGGCGCCGTCGGGAACTGGACGCGGCCATTCGCGCACAGAGTCCCCTCCAGGAAGAGGCTTCGTGGAGCCAGACGTTGTTCTCCATGCACAGCGAGGCACGGCTCATGCGCCAAAGCGCCCGCCGGCTCTCGAAGGAAAGCGCGGAGGCAGGTCACCTGCTCGAGAGCAACCGGGAAAAGGGGAGAACCGACCCCCTCTTCCTTGCCGAGCTGATGGAATTCTTGGTCGACCGCGGACGACCGCAGGAAGCTCTGGGAGAACTGCAGCGAACTCCGTTCGCGGAGAGTGTCGATCCCAGCATCTCCCTCGCCGCCACCAGGGCGAAACGCGCGCAGCTCACCGACGCCGGATCCGGTTCGGAGCGCAGGTACAGCCCAAAGGCGCTCGCCTCTCTCACCTCGCACATCCAAGCCGCCACCGCCACCATCCCTGCGCTTCGGCCCGTAGCCCTCGTCTCCAGCTTGCAGGGAACGGCGGCGATGTTCGACGGAGCGGTTCTCGACGGCGAGCGAACCAGCCTGTACGGTCAGCTTCAAGCCTGGTTGCAGCGGGTCACGACCCGAAGCGCTCAGAGGACCGATAAGCCTGCCGAAGAGCTGGATTTCGAGGAACATTGGGCCGCCGCCCTCGAATCCCTCTTGGGCGAGCTGGGCGACCAGCCCACCGGAGGCGAGCTCGCCGCCACCGCCGAAGAGCGCGAGGCGGAGTTAGACGAACTGGACGAGGACTTCGTCCGCCGGATCGCGGTCCTCGCGTAAACCCGCTACCAGCGGGATCTACCAGTGCACGCCTTTCATCAGGTGCGCGAACGCAACCGCCTCGGTCGAGGGCGGTTTGTCGCGCGCCTCCTCCTTCTTCCCCTTCGCCGCCTGCGAATCCGGGAAGAGCTTGTAGGCGGTGTTGAGGATCGAGTCGCTGGCTTTCGGCGCCACCGCGTACATCAGCTCGCCGAAGCTGCCGAGGCGGGTCGCGACCTTCTTCGGCCGCTGGATCATCGCCCGGGCGATCATCTCCGCGGCCTCCTCCGGGGTGATCGCCGGGAACATGTCGTACATCCGCGTCGGCGCGATCATCGGCGTCCGCACCAGCGGCATGTGGACGGTGGTGATGTGGACGTCGTCGTCGATCACCTCGGAGGCGATCACCCGGCTGAACGCGTCCAGCGCGGCCTTCGAGGCGACGTAGGCGGAGAAGCGCGGCGGGTTGGTCTGGGTCCCGATCGAGCTGATGTTGATGATGTGGCCCTGCCGGCGGGCGCGCATCGCCGGCAGCAGCGCCAGGATCAGCCGCACCGCGCCCAGGTAGTTGAGCCTGATCGTGCGCTCGAAATCGTGGTAGCGGTCGTAGGAGAGCGCGATCGAGCGCCGGATCGAGCGGCCGGCGTTGTTGACGAGGATGTCGACGTGGCCGTGGTAGGCGAGCACCTCCTCGGCCATCCGCTCGATGTCCTCGATGTCGGAGAGGTCGCAGCGGTGGATGTGGGCGGTCCCCCCGGCGGCGACGATCTCCTCCTTGGTCTCTTCCAGCTTGTCGAGCGAGCGGGCGACGAGCAGCACCGTCGCGCCGGCGTCGGCGACCTTGACCGCGGTCGCTTTGCCGATCCCGGAGGAGGCGCCGGTGATCAGCACCACCTTCCCCCGCACCGCCGCCGAGAGCGAGCGGTCCTGGAAGAGGTCGGGATCGAGGTTGCGCTCCCAGTAGTCCCAGACCCGCGCCGCGTAGGACTCCAGCGGCGGCACCTCGATCCCCGACCCTTTCAGCGCTTTCTGCGCCTGGGTCGAGTCGAAGGTGGTCGGGTAATCGACGTAGGTGAGCAGCTCCGGCGGCAGCCCGAGCTGGTTCAGCGCCACCTTGGCGGCGCGCTTGGCGGGCGGCAGCAGCTTCAGCGCGCTCCGCAACGCCCCGGTCGCCGGCTCGGTCACGTCGCTGTCGAGGCGATATGCCATCTGCGGCGCGTCGGCGGCCTTGGCGAAGATGTTGATCACCTCGCCCGCCCGGTGCGGGTTTGGGTCGGTGAGGTGGAAGGCGCGCCCGTTCAGCCGCGGCTTGTGGGCGATGTGGTCGATCGCCGCGGCGACGTAGTCGACCGGGACGATGTTGATCTCGCCGCCTTCGATCCCGACCGTCGGCAACCAGGACGGCACGACCCGCCGCAGGCGCTGCAGGCTCTTGAAGAAGTAGTAGGGGCCGTCGATCTTGTCGATCTCCCCCGTGCGCGAGTCGCCGACGACGATCCCCGGCCGGTAGACCCGCCAGGGTCGCTGGCACTCGTCGCGGACCAGCCGCTCGGACTCGTGCTTGGTGCGGAAGTAGGGGTTGTTGTCGAGCCGTTCGGCCTCGTCGAACATGTCCTCGGTCCAGACGCCGCGGTAGAGGCCGGCGGCGGCGATCGAGCTGACCTGGTGGAAGACGCCGGCCTCGAGCGCGCCGGCGAGCTCGATCGCGTGGCGCGTCCCCTCGACGTTGGCCACCTCCTGCGCCTCGGCGTCGGCGGTGAGGTCGTAGATCGCGGCGAGGTGGAAGAAATGGTCGATCTCCCCGCGCATCGTCAGCAGGTCCTCCTCGGAGACCCCGAGCCCGGGCTGCGAGAGGTCGCCGGTGACCGGCACCACGCGGGCGCCGTCGGCGCCCCAGCCGGTGCGCAGCTCCTCCAGCCGGCCGCGCGACCCGGCCCGGACCAGGGCGTAGATCGTGCCCTCGCGCTGGAGCAGCTTCTCGACCAAATGCCTGCCGATGAACCCGGTCGCGCCGGTGACGAAATAGCTCATTGGCTTGCAGGGTATCTCCCTTGAGCTGCCGATAAACCTCTTTCCTTAGACTGCGAACAAGAGATGCCAGAGACGGCCACCGTGCAGATCGCGATGCCCGAGATGGGCGAGTCGGTGACCGAGGGCATCGTTCTCGAGTGGCACGTGTCCGAGGGCGACACGGTCAGCGAGGGCGACACCGTCGTCGAGATCTCCACCGACAAGATCGACGCCGAGGTTCCGGCGCCGGCCGACGGCGTGATCACGAAACTGCTTGCTCAGGTGGACGACGAGGTCAAGGTCGGGCAGGCGCTGGCTGAGATGGAAGCTACGGGTGAGGTGAACCTGGATTCGCCGGCGCTCGCGAATGGTGAGGGACCGGGCGCTCGGCCTGCGGGTCCTGTCGCGGCAGGGGACCCACCCCCTCCAGCGCGGCAGGAGGGGGTCCCCCCTACCGCGCCACCCGCAGGAGAAGCGGATATCTCCGAGGGCTCGAACGGAGCTGGGGAAGCTCTGACGATTTCGATGCCTGAGATGGGGGAGTCCGTGTCCTCCGGGATCGTGTTGGAGTGGCACGTATCTGAGGGAGATTCCGTCAGCGAGGGAGATACGGTCGTCGAGATCTCCACGGACAAGGTGGATGCTGAGGTCCCTGCTCCAGCTGCGGGAGTGATCACGAAGCTTTTGGCTCAGGTCGATGACGAGGTCAAGGTCGGCCAACCCCTCGCCGAGATGGAAACGTCAACCGGCGCGGCGTCTCCCGTGGGTGACGCCGTAGGGGGGACCCCCACCGGCAGTGCCGGTGGGGGTGGGTCCCCTGCGGCGGCAGGACCCGCGGGCAATGGCGGCTCGTCAACGGACGTTCGCGCCACGCCGCTCGCCCGGAGGGTCGCCGAAGCCAACGGCGTCGACCTCGCTTCTGTGGACGGCTCCGGCCCCGGAGCCAAGGTCACCAAAGAAGACGTGCTGGCCGCCAACGGGGGCTCTCCAGCGGCGACTGGCGAGGCCAAGCAGCTGCGCGGCGCCGCGGCGATGCTGGCGCAGGCGATGGACCAGAGCCGGGCGGTGCCGACGGCCACCTCGTTCCGGACGATCGCGGTCGACACCCTCGACGCCAAACGCAAGGCGATCAACGCGGTGCTGAAGGACCGCGGGCTGAAGGTCTCCTTCACCCACCTCGTCGCCTGGGCGATCGTGCAGGCGACCAAGGACTTCCCGGTGATGGTGCGGGTCTTCGAGCAGCGCGACGGGAAACCCCACGCGATCGAGGGCAACCCCGTCAACCTCGGCATCGCCGTCGACGTCGAGAAAAAGGACGGCTCCCACAGCCTGATGGTCCCCGCGATAAAGGACGCGGGTGCGCTCGACTTCGCCGGCTTCCACACCCGCTACGAGGAGCTGATCGCGAAGACGCGCGAGAACAAGCTCTCCGCCGACGACTTCCAGGGCACCAACGTCTCCCTAACCAACCCCGGCGGGATCGGCACTATGGCCTCGGTGCCGCGCCTGCTCAGCGGCCAGAGCGCGATCATCGCCACCGGCTCGATCGCCTACCCGCCCGAGTGGAGCCACGCCTCGCCGGAAAGGCTGAAGCAGCTCGGCGTCAGCAAGGTGATGACGCTGACCTCGACCTACGACCACCGCGTCATCCAGGGCGCCGAGTCGGGCGCCTTCCTGCGCCGGGTCGAGCAGCTGCTGCAGGGCGAGGACGGCTTCTACGAGTCGGTCGCCGACGATCTCGGCTTCGAACCGGCCGTCGTCACCAACGCCCACCCCGCCTCCGCCTCGGCGCCGCCGTTGACCGGCGCCGCCCCCAGCGCCGAACCCGCCACCGCCCCCGGCGAGATCGACGAAGAGCTGCTGCAGGCGGTGCAGGCAGCGACCTCGCTGCTGAAGGCCTACCGCACCCACGGCGTCCTCGCCGCCCAGCTCGACCCGCTCGGCTCCGAGCCGAAGGGCGACCCGGCGCTGCAGCCCGAGAACGTCAACCTCACGCCGGAGCTGATGGCGCGGATCCCGGCTTCGATCCTGCGCATCGGCGTCCCCGGCGAAACCCTGCTGGAGGCGCTGCCGCGGATGCGCGACGCCTACTGCGGCACGATCGGCTACCAGGTCGAGCACCTCTCCTCGCACCAGCAGCGGATCTGGCTGCGGGAAATGATCGAGACCGGCGCCCACCGCCAGCCCCTCGGCGACGAGGAGAAAAAGCGCCTGCTGGACCGGCTGATCGACGTCTTCCAGTTCGAGCGCTTCCTCGAGAAGGCGTATCTGGGGCAGAAGATGTTCTCGATCGAGGGGCTCGACGTGGTCGTGCCGATGCTCGACGAGGTGGTCACCCTCTCGCGCCGCGCCGGCGCCGAGGAGGTCGTCTTCGGGATGGCCCACCGCGGCCGGCTCAGCGTCCTCGCCCACAACCTCGGCCGCTCGGTCGAGTCGATCCTCGCCGAGTTCGAGGGCTCGAAGCGGATCGAGGCGGTGAAGGCGGTGGCCGGGATCCCGCACGGCGGCACCGGCGACGTCAAGTACCACTACGGCCACCGCGGCGTCTACGAGACCGTCGACGGCGAGAAGATCTCGGTCCGGCTCTACCCGAACCCGAGCCACCTCGAGTTCGTCGACCCGGTCGTCACCGGCGGCACCCGCTTCCTGCAGCAGGACTTCGACGGGCCGAACCTCACCCACGACCCGAAGCGGGCGGTGCCGGTGCTGCTGCACGGCGACGCCGCCTTCCCCGCCCAGGGGGTCGTGGCCGAGACGCTCAACCTGCAGTCGCTGCCCGGCTACACCACCGGGGGCACGATCCACGTCATCCAGAACAACCAGGTCGGGTTCACCACCGACCCCGGGGAGGCCCGCTCGACCCCGTTCGCCGCCGACATGGCGAAGGGGTTCAACGTGCCGATCATCCACGTCAACGCCGACGACGTCGAGGCCTGCGTCGCGGCGGTGCGGCTGGCGATGGCCTACCGCGACCGCTGGTGCCGCGACATCGTCATCGACGTGATCGGCTACCGCCGCTTCGGCCACAACGAGACCGACGAGCCCGCCTACACGCAGCCGACGATGGCGGCGAAGATCAAGACCCACGCGCCGGTCTCGGAGATCTACGCCGAGAAGCTGATCGCGGAGGGGACGGTCTCCGCCGAGGAGGTCGGGAAGACCGCCGACGAGCGCCACGCGGAGATGGCGGGGGCGCTGAAAGCGCTGCGCGAGAAGATGGAGGCCGGCGAGTACGAGGACCCGACGGTCACCGGCGCCACCACCAGCACCGGCGAACTGCTCGACCGCACCGCCAGCCCGCCGGTCCACACCGCGGTCGAGGCGGAGAGGCTGCGCGCGCTCAACGAGGCGCTGCTGAAGACGCCGGAGGGCTTCAACGTCCACCGCAAGCTGCGCCGCCCGCTGGCGCGGCGGGTCGAGGCGCTCGAGCAGGGCGGGATCGACTACGGCCAGGCCGAGGCGCTCGCCTTCGCCTCGCTGCTCGGCGACGGCGTCCACATCCGCCTCACCGGCCAGGACACCGAGCGCGGCACCTTCTCCCATCGCCATCTCGTCCTCCACGACGAGAACACCGGCCTCAAATACACGCCGATGCAGCACCTCGAGGACGCCGCCGCGCCGTTCGAGCTCTACAACAGCCCGCTCTCGGAGACCGCCTGCCTCGGCTTCGAGTACGGCTACTCGGCCGCGAGCCCGAACGCGCTGGTCCTGTGGGAGGCGCAGTTCGGCGACTTCGCCAACGCCGGCCAGGTGATCGTCGACAGCTTCATCGTCGCCGGCGAGTCGAAGTGGGGCCAGACCAGCCGGCTGACGATGCTGCTGCCGCACGGCTACGAGGGCTCGGGCCCGGAGCACTCCAGCGCCCGCATCGAGCGCTTCCTCGCGCTCGGCGCCGAGGGCAACATCCGCATCGCCAACCCCACCACCGCCGCCCAGTACTTCCACCTGCTGCGTCGCCAGGCGCTGATCAAGAAGCCGCGGCCGCTGGTCGTCTTCACCCCGAAGGGGCTGCTGCGCCTCGACAAGGCCACGGCCACCCTCGAGGAGCTGACCGACGGCGAACTCCAGTTCATCCTCGACGACCCGACCGCGGCCGAACGGCGGGAGAAGGTCGAGCGCCTCGTCCTCTGCACCGGCAAGGTCTATTACGACATGGACTCCAGCGAGCGCCGCGCCGCGGCCGAGAACGTCGCGATCGCCCGGGTCGAGGTCCTCTACCCGTTCGCGAAGGAACAGCTGGAGCGTCTGATCGCCTCCTACCCGAACCTGAAGGAGATCGCCTGGGTGCAGGAGGAGCCGCGCAACATGGGCGCCTGGAAGGTGATGTCGCGGCGGATGCCCGACGTCCTCCCCGAGGGCGTCGCCCTCACCTACGTCGGCCGCCAGGGCCGGGCCAGCCCGGGCGAGGGCTACTCCGGCGCCCACGCGCGCGAGCAGGAGCGCATCGTCCTCACCGCGCTCACCCCGGGCGCCTGACCATGGCGCGGCGACCATTCGAAAAGCCCGTCCCGGGCGAGCTGTTCGTCTGGGTCAAGCGCCTCAGCTGGGTCGAGCTGGCGATCTTCAGCGGCCTGATCGCCTTCTGGCTGCTGCCGGGATTCGAAACCGAGACGATGCTGTTCGGCTGGGCCCACGGGCTCGGCTTCGTCGCGCTCTGCGTGGTGATCTGGGTGGCGTGCGTGCGCAAGGAGGCCCCCTACACCCTTCTCGCCGCAACCCTCACCCCCGTCGGCCCGGTCGGCAGCGTGATCGGGATCGAGCTGATCGAGCGCAAGGGGTGGGGAATCGCCGAACACGGCAGTTCCCAGGTTTCCCACCTGAAAGCGCCCCCAAACGCTTCGTAAAAAGCGCTCGATTCCGCTTGACCGAGCAAGGTTGAGCCGCTATAGCTAAACCCTGACTGTTCCTCAGGGCAGTCCCGCCAGGGGGAACGGCCGCGTCGGCATCCCTCCCTGGCTACCGACGCGCAGGTGCAGCGAGGGTCGCGCGGACCCCCCTGCCTCCCGCGGCCCCGCTGCGCCTACTCTTTGAGTTTGCGCAGTACCGTCTGCAAGATACCGCTGTTTCTAAAATAGGTGATCTCGTTCGGGGTGTCGAGCCTGACCGTCGCCTCGAACTGCTTCTCACCGCCCTCGTCGGCGCGGGCGGTGACGGTGACGGTCTTCGCCTCGCCGTCCGCGAGGTCGCCGACGTCGAAGCTCTCGGCGCCGGTCAGGCCGAGCGAGGCGGCGCTCTCGCCGGCGGCGAACTGCAGCGGCAGCACCCCCATCCCGATCAGGTTGGAGCGGTGGATGCGCTCGAAGCTCTCGGCGATCACCGCCCGCACCCCGAGCAATCGCGTCCCCTTCGCCGCCCAGTCGCGGGAGGAGCCGGAGCCGTACTCCTTGCCGGCGAGGACGACGAGCGGAACTCCTTCGCCGGCGTAGGCCATCGCCGCCTCGTAGATGGTCGTCTCCTCGCCGTCCGGGAAGTGGCGGGTGTAGCCGCCGGCGCGGTCGACGAGCTGGTTGCGGAGGCGGATGTTGGCGAAGGTGCCGCGGATCATCACCTCGTGGTTGCCGCGCCGCGAGCCGTAGGAGTTGAAGTCCTTCACCTCCACGCCCTGGTCCATGAGCCAATGCCCGGCGGGGCTGTCTTTTTTGATCGCGCCCGCGGGCGAGATGTGGTCGGTCGTGATCGAGTCGCCGAGCAGGGCGAGGGCCCGGGCGCCGGCGATCGGAGACACGCCGGGCGGATCGGCCGGCATGTCCTCGAAGAAGGTAGGGCGGCGCACGTAGGTGGAGTCCGGCCAGGTGTAGCGGTCGCCGGAGGGGACGTCGACCGCGTTCCACGTCTCGTCGCCGGCGAAGACCTCGGCGTAGTTGCGCTCGAACATCTCCGACTCCACGCAGCCGGCGACCACCTGCTTGATCTCCTCGGCGCCGGGCCAGACGTCGCGCAGGAACACGGGCTCGCCGTCGTTCCCCTCGCCCAGCGGCTCGTTCTGGAGGTCGATGTCCATGCGCCCGGCGAGCGCGTAGGCGACGACCAGCGGCGGGCTCGCCAGGTAGTTCGCCTTCACGTCCTGGTTGATCCGGCCCTCGAAGTTGCGGTTGCCGGAGAGGACGGCGCAGACGGCGAGGTCCTTCTCGGCGACCGCCGCCGAGATCTCCGGCGGCAGCGGCCCCGAGTTGCCGATGCAGGTGGTGCAGCCGTAGCCGACGAGGTTGAACTGGAGCGCGTCGAGGTACTCGGTCAGCCCCGCCCGCCCGAGGTACTCGGTGACGACGGTCGAGCCGGGCGCGAGCGAGGTCTTCACCCACGGCCTGCGCGCGAGGCCGCGCTGGACGGCGTTGCGGGCGAGCAGGCCGGCGCCGATCATCACGCTCGGGTTGGAGGTGTTGGTGCAGCTGGTGATCGCGGCGATGACGACGCGGCCGTGGTCGAGCTCGACCTCGGTCCCGTCCTCGAGCGTCACCGCGATCGCGTCGCTGGTCTTCGGCGCCGTCGCGGTGGCGCCCGTCACCGCCGCCCGCGGTTTGCCGCGCTTGTCGTCATGTTCCTCGGCCGGCGGGTCGGAGGCGGGGAAGGACTCTTCGATCGCCCGGTCGCGGCCGTTGCCCATCTCCTCGGCGGCCTCGGGGTCGAACTCCCCCATCGCCTCGAGGAAGGACTGCTTCGCCTGCGCCAGCGGCACCCGGTCCTGTGGCCGCTTCGGCCCGGCGATGCTCGGTTCGACCTCGCCGAGGTCGAGCTCCAGCAGGTCGGAGAAGACCGGGTCCCCGCTCGCCTCGTCGTGGAACATCCCCTGCTCGCGCGCGTAGGCGTCGACCAGCTCGATCAGCTCGGTCGGGCGGCCGGTGAGGTCGAGGTAGCGCAGGGTCTCGGCGTCGACGGGGAAGATCGCGCAGGTCGAGCCGAACTCCGGCGACATGTTGCCGAGGGTGGCGCGGTCGGCGAGGCCGAGGGTCGGCAGCCCCGGCCCGAAGAACTCGACGAACTTGGAGACGACGCCGCGCTCGCGCAGCATCTCGGTGACGGTGAGGACGAGGTCGGTCGCGGTCGCCCCCTCCCGCAGCTCGCCCGAGAGCTTGAAGCCGACCACCTGCGGCAGCAGCATCGAGATCGGCTGCCCCAGCATCGCCGCCTCGGCCTCGATCCCGCCGACGCCCCAGCCGAGGACGCCGAGCCCGTTGACCATCGTCGTGTGCGAGTCGGTGCCGACGAGGGTGTCGGGGTAGGCCTGCAGGACGCCGTCGTTCTCGCGGCTGTAGACGACCTGGGCGAGGTACTCGAGGTTGACCTGGTGGCAGATGCCGGTCGCCGGCGGGACGACGCGGAAGTTGGCGAAGCTCTGCTGTCCCCACTTGAGGAACGAGTAGCGCTCGCGGTTGCGCTCGAAGTCGCGCTCGGCGTTGACGGCGAAGGCGCGCTCGTTGCCGAAGGCGTCGACCTGGACCGAGTGGTCGATCACCAGGTCGACGTCGACCAGCGGGTTGATCGCGGCGGGGTTGCCGCCGATCTCGTCCATCGCGTCGCGCATCGCCGCCAGGTCGACGACGGCGGGGACGCCGGTGAAGTCCTGCATCAGCACCCGGGCGGGCTGGAAGGGGATCTCGACGCTGGGCTCGGCGGCGGCGTCCCAGGAGGCGATCGCCTCGACGTCGGCGGCGCTGACCGAGGTGCCGTCCTCGAGCCGCAGCACGTTCTCGAGCAGGACCTTGACCGAGTAGGGCAGGCGGGCGACGTCGAAGCGCTCCTGCAGCGCGTCGAGGCGGAAGATCTCGAGCTCGCGCCCTCCGACTTGGAGGGTCGAACGGGCGCCGAAGGAATCGCTGCTCACGTAATTGAGTCTAAGAAACCCCGCCATCGGCCGGCGGGCGGGTCAGCGCTTGTCGGGGGGATGGCCGTCGGCGATCGCTTGAGCTGCTTTTTGGCCGGCGCCGCCGCTCTGGACGCGGACGCCCAAGGCGGGGCTGGCGAGGGCGAGGTGGGCTCCCAGGCGCTGCGGAATCGGGGCGACGGCGACCTCGACCTTGTTCCGCTCGATCGCCTTGACGGTCGCGGCGCCCACCTGCCCGGGGGTGGCCGTGCCCATGCCGGGGGGCGGCTTCGCGCCGGAGTCGGAGAACATGCCGGCTTCGCGGACGAAGCCCGGCGAGACGAGGGAGACGCCGACGCCGCGGGGGGCGAGGTCGCTGCGCAGGCCGAGGGCGAAGCCGCGCAGGCCGAACTTGGTCGCGTTGTAGATCGAGGTGCGCGGGCTGGCCGCCTTGCCCGAGAGCGAGGCGACGAAGACGAGGTGGCCGCTGCCGGCCTCCGTCATCGCCGGGTAGAGGGCGCGGGCCATCAGCATCGGCGCCTCGAGGTTGACGCGCAGCGCCCGCTGCACCTGCTCGGGGCTGAAGTCGTGCAGCCAGCCGGCGGCGGGCAGGCCGGCGTTGGCGACGAGGATCTCGGTGCCGGCGGCTTCGGCGGCGAGGCGCTCGGCGGCGCCGGGCTCGGCCAGGTCGGCCGGAAGCACGCGGTGCCCGTCCCCCGGCAGCTCCGCGGCCAGCGCCTCCAGCGCCTCGCGGTTGCGCGCGCTCAGCGTCAGCCTCGCCCCGCGCTGGGCCAGCGCCGTCGCGATCGCCCTCCCGAGGCCGCCCGTGGCCCCGGTGAGGAGCGCGTTTCGGCCCGAAAGGTTCATCCCAGGGCGCAAGCTACCAGCCCTCACGTCGAACAGAATCTTGGTGAAAGCGGGATCTCCGACGAAATATTTGCGTTTTGTGAGCACGACGCCGGTAGATCGTCTACACTGCCGCCGTTCGATAACCGAAGCGCCGAATCCCCGAAGCCAAGGGCGGATGGGGAGCCGGGGAACCACGTTTTCGGGGCGAGCCCACCTAGCAGGTGGGGGCGCAAGCTCCTTTAGCGCCAGCCCGACAGCTAACCCGGTAGGCCGACGAAGGAGAATCGGTTTGCTCCACAACTTCAGGCTGAAGGCTGGGTTGGCGTTTTTCGCGGCCCTCTTCGCAGTCGCCTTGATCGCCCCGGGCAGCGCCTCGGCTCGCTGCGACAGCGGCGGTCTCTCCCCCGCCGAAGTCGACGTCTGCACGCCGACCGCGAAGGCGAAGCTGCTCGGCAACGGGATGCTGATCCCGCCGAAGAGCGCGCCCCCGCGGGTCAAGGCCGTGATCGCCGCAGCGAACAAGATCCGCAGCAAACCGTACATCTGGGGTGGCGGCCACGCCCGCTGGTGGGACCGCGGCTACGACTGCTCCGGCTCGGTCAGCTTCGCCCTCCACGGCGGCAAATTCCTCGAAAGCCCCCTCCCCTCCGGCCCGATGGAGAAGTGGGGCCTGCCGGGCGAAGGCCGCTGGATCACCGTCTACGCCAATGGCGGCCACGCCTACGCCGTGATCGCCGGCTTCCGCTGGGACACCGCCGGCGACCCGGCCGGCGAAACGGGCCCCCGCTGGCACGAAGAACTGCTCAGCAACGAAGGCTTCATAGCCCGCCACCCGGCTGGCTACTAAGCCTCCATCTCCCAAGCAAGCTCCCGGGCGGCTCAGCCAGGTAATCCGTGCCGCGGGAGGGAGTCGGGGTATCCCTCGCCGGACCCTCCCCATCTTTGTCCGCCGAGGGATACCCCGACTCCCTCCCCCAACCCCGTAGTACAAACCGGCTAAGCCGCCCGGGCCAGTTTGTCCTTGCTTTCCGCACCGCTCCGGATAACTTCATGGCATAGCCACCGCGGTTCCCGACATCCGACTCTCCGGCCTCACCAAGCACTACGGCGAGGTGGTGGCGGTCGCTGGCATCGACCTCGAGATCGCGGCGGGGGAGTTCTTCACGATGCTGGGGCCGTCGGGCTCCGGCAAGACGACGACGCTGCGGATGATCGCCGGCTTCGAGGACCCGACCAGCGGCACGATCGAGCTCGCCGGCGAGGACGTCAGCGGCGTGCCGCCCTACGACCGCGCCGTCAACACGGTCTTCCAGGACTATGCGCTCTTCCCCCACATGAGCGTCGGCCAGAACGTCGAATACGGGATGAGGGTGGCGAAGGTCAACAAGGGCGAGCGCGCCAAGCGCCGCGACGAAGCGCTGGAGATGGTGCGCCTGCCCGGCTACGCCGACCGCCGCCCGGGTGAGCTCTCCGGCGGGCAGCGGCAGCGGGTCGCGCTGGCCCGGGCGATCGTCAACCGGCCGCGGGTGCTGCTCCTCGACGAGCCGCTCGGCGCCCTCGACCTGAAGCTGCGCGAGCAGATGCAGACCGAGCTGAAGACGATCCAGGGGGAGGTCGGGATCACCTTCGTCTACGTAACCCACGACCAGGACGAGGCGCTGACGATGAGCGACCGCATCGCCGTCTTCAACGAAGGCCGAATCGAGCAGGTGAGCCCGCCGCTGGAGCTCTACGAGCACCCGGCGAACGAGTTCGTCGCCGGCTTCGTCGGCGTCTCCAACCTGATCGAGCGCGGCGGCCGGCGGATGACGATCCGGCCGGAGAAGATCGAGCTGCTCGAACCCGGCGCCGCGAGCGACGGCCTGCAGACCGAGACCGGTCGCGTGGTCGACGTCGCCTACGCCGGCATGGTCACCCGCTTCACGGTCCAGCTGGACACCGGGGAGAAGCTCCAGCTGGTCAGGCAAAACGTGGAGAGCGCGTCCGCGGGCGCGCTGCCCAAGGAGGGAAACGAAGTCCTCGTCGGCTGGCGGCCGGATCACCTGGCCGCCCTCGGCGAGGAGTCAACCAAACAGGAGGTTCCACAATGAGGAGAAGGGACGCCCACCCTGCCAGGACGGCGTGGCTCGTCGTCGCCGGCCTGGCCGCGTTCATGCTCGTGCTCGCCGGTTGCGGCGGCGGGAGCAGCACCACCAGCGGCAGCGGAGGCGGTGGCGGCGAAGAACTGCAGAAGCTCGGCAAGGGCGAGGGTGAACTGAACCTCATCTCCTGGGCCGGCTACGTCGAATCCGGAGGAGGGGAAAACCCGGACTGGGTGACGCCGTTCGAAAAGGAAACCGGCTGCAAGGTCAACGACAAGGTGGCGGGCACCTCCGACGAAATGGTGAAACTGATGGAGACCAAGCAGTACGACGGCGTCTCCGCCTCGGGCAACGCGACGGCGCGCCTCTGGGCGGCCCACGAAGTCGCCCCGGTCAACACGTCGCTGGTCCCCAACTACAAGACGGTCTTCAGCGACCTCAAAGAACAGCCGTACAACACCTTCGAAGGCGTTCCCTACGGGATCCCGCACGGGCGCGGCGCCAACCTGCTGATGTGGAACTCCGACAAGGTGAAGCCGGCTCCCGATTCCTGGGAAGTGACGCTGAACCCGAAGGTCGCAGCCAAGTACAAGGGCCATATCAGCCAGTACGACGACCCGATGTCGATCGCCGAAGGCGCCCTCTACCTGAAGTCCCACGACCCGAGCCTGGGGATCGAAAACCCCTACGAGCTGAACGAAGAACAGTTCGAAGCAGCGGTCAACCTGATGAAGGAACAGGCGCCGAACGTGGGCGAATACTGGAGCAGCGCCGAACAGCAGATCGAAGGGTTCGCCAACGGCTCCAACCAGGTCGCCACCACCTGGCAGTACCAGTACTTCGCCCTCAAAGGGGAAGGAGAACCGGTCGCGGCGAGCCCCGCCAGCCAGGGCTTCCTGCCCAAGGAGGGGGCGACGGGCTGGTCGGACACCTGGATGATCAGCTCCCATGCCAAGCACCCCAACTGCATGTACATGTGGATGAACTGGATCATCAGCCCCAAAGTCAATGCCGAAGTCGCCGAATGGTTCGGCGAGGCGCCGGCGCAGGAACTGGCCTGCGAACACACCGAAAACCCCAATTTCTGCAGCGAATACCACGCTGAAGAACCGGCCTTCTGGAAGCGGGTCTACTACTGGGAGACGCCGCTGGCCGAATGCAGCGAAGGCGGCGAAAGCAACTGCATGGACTACAACGACTGGGTCCGAGCCTGGACCGAAATCAAAGGCTAGGCGCTCAGCCGCAGGGTGGGATGGCGTCTGAAGCAGTCGCAGTGAGGAGGTCGGCGGGCCGCAGGCTCGCCGACCTCTTCTACGGCCGGCGTCGGCTGCAGGTCGGGTCGCTTCTCGCGGCCCCGATGGCATGGCTGGTGATCCTCTACCTGGGTTCGCTGGTCGTGCTGCTGGTCACCGCGTTCTGGACGGTCGATCCGCTCAGCGGCAGCGTGATCAAGGAATTCAGCCTCGAAAACTTCGAAGAGCTGGTCACTGTCCCGGTTTACCGCGAGATCGTCTGGCGCACCGTCCGGACCGCGATCCTCGTCACCCTCGCCGACGCGCTCATCGCCTTCCCGATCGCCTTCTACATGGCGAAGGTGGCGGGGCGGAAGACCAAGGCGCTACTCGTGGTCGCCGTCCTGATGCCGCTCTGGGCGAGCTACCTGGTCAAGGTGATCGCCTGGCGAGCGATGCTCGCCGAACACGGCGTCGTCAACTGGGCGCTGAATCCGCTCGGCCTGCACGGCCCGGGACAGGGCGTCACCGCGGTCTGGCTGGTGATGAGCTACCTCTGGCTGCCCTACATGGTCCTGCCGATCTTCGCCGGGCTCGAGCGGATTCCCAACTCGCTGATCAGCGCCTCCGAGGACCTCGGCGCCCACCCCTTCACGACCTTCCGGCGGGTGATCCTGCCGCTCTCCTTCCCCGCCGTCGTCGCCGGCTCGATCTTCACCTTCTCCCTCACCCTCGGCGACTACATCGCCCCGAAACTGGTTTCCAACGAACAATTCATCGGCACCTCGATCTTCGACTCGATCACCAACAACCAGCCGTTCGCGGCGGCGTTCGCACTGGTGCCGATCGTCGTCGTCATCGCCTACCTCGGCGTCGCCCGCAAGCTCGGCGCCTTCGAACACGTCTGATGCGACTCTCCCGGCGAGCCAAGATCATCCTCCGGGCCGCCGTCGCGTTGGCGCTCGCGTTCATCTACATCCCGCTGCTGGTGATCGCGGTCGAGGCGTTCAACGCGAGCCGGATCCTCAAATGGCCGCCCCCCGGCTTCACCGCCAGCTGGTTCGGCAAGGCCTTCGAAAGCGAAAGCGTCCGCGAAGCGTTCCTCACCTCGATCGAGGCGGGGGTGGTCGCGATGCTGATCGCCGCCGTCCTCGGCACCCTGATCTCCCTGGCCGTCGGCCGGCGCCGCTTCTTCGGCCGCGACACGATCTCCTTCCTCGTCGTCCTCCCGATCGCGCTGCCGGGGATCGTCACCGGCGTCGCCCTCAGCAACACCTTCACCCAGGTGCTCGGCGTCAGCCTCGCCCTCTGGACCGTGATCATCGGCCACGCGACCTTCTGCATCGTCGTCGTCTACAACAACGTGGTCGCCCGCCTGCGCCGCACCTCGGATTCCTTCGAGGAGGCGTCCGCCGACCTCGGCGCCGACACCTGGCAGACCTTCCGCTTCGTCACCTTCCCGAGCCTGCGCAGCGCCCTCGGCGCGGGCGCCCTGCTCGCCTTCGCCCTCTCCTTCGACGAGATCATCGTCACCACGTTCACGATCGGCGCCGGCGAAGAAACGGTCCCGATCTGGATCTTCCGCAACCTCTTCCGCCCCAAAGAGCTGCCGGTCGTGCCCGCCGTCGCGGTGATCCTGATCCTGCTCTCGATCATCCCGGTCTACATAGCCCACCGCCTCTCCAGCGACGAGGGCCTCAGCCGCAGCGGCGGCGGAGCCGCCCCCGCCCCGAGCGCACTCGCCGAGGCGGAGGCGACCGCCGCCCACTGACCTGGCTCAGCGCTTGGAGACGTGGAAGCAGGCCACGTCGTACTGCGACTTTTCGCTGTAGTGCTGACCTCCCGTTCCGCCTTCTTCGCTGTTTAGTTCCGGCTCGTTGAACGGCGAGCCGGGCGAGGAGGACGAGTGACCGGGAACGGTCCCCCCTTCCGCCTCGATTTCCTGACACGACTGGCTGGGCGGGCCTTTGCCTGCCGGGTTTCCGCTTCCGGCAAGCGCGACCGGGGACGAGACACCGAGGACGAGCACGCTGAGGATGGCTGCCAGCAGCAACCGCTTCATGGCGTTCTCCTTTCTGGTACCCGGCTTGAAGCCGGTACCCGACCTACGGACGGGCACCGGCTTCGGTTCAGCGGTGCTCAGCTCGCCAGCACGTAGAGCGGGGTCGGTTCGATGACGGTCAGCGAGGCCGTCATCGTTCCCGGGTTCGCGCAGAGGAAGCCGCCCGAGATCAGCGGCACTTTCGCGTTGATGCCGATCGTCGGGCTTTCGCCTCCGCTGAGCGTGATCCCGGAGCCGATCGCGCCGCCGTAGACGCAGTCGACGCCGAGGCTGGCGCCTGTGACTTCCATCCCTTCGGCTGTGAAGCTGCCGTTCGTTTTGCTCGTCCAGTGGATTTCGCCGGTTCCGGTCTTCAGGACTTTGAATTCGGCATTGCAACCGCCGAAGGTGAGCGTCTTTGTGTTGCCCTTGACTGTTTCGGTCGCGCTGCCGCTGGTGGTCATTTCGACCGACCCGCTTCCTTCGGTGCATTCGATCGTCGTGAAGCCGGCCTTGAAGACCGCCGTCGTCCCCGGCGTCAGCACGGCGTGGAAAACCGTCCCTTTCGCGTAGAGGGACGTGCAGGGGCTCGTTTTGGTTTTGCAGATCACCGTCGCCGAGGCCGTACCGGCGCCGATGACCACGACCATGACCGCCATCGCCGCGGCAATGGCCAGCCCTTTCAAGTAATTCATTCCTACCTCCCGTCCGAGCGTCGACTGGCAGACGCTCCGTTTGCTCAAGGAAAACTGAGCTTAACCGGGAGGAGCTTACAACGGGATGTTGCCGTGCTTGCGCTTCGGCTGGTCGACGCGCTTGCTCTGCAGCATCCGCAGCGCCCGGATCAGCTTCGGACGGGTCTGGCGGGGCTCGATCACGTCGTCGATGTAGCCACGCTCCGCCGCCGAGTAGGGGTTGGCGAAGTGGGCCTTGTAGTCGTCGATCAGTTTCTGGCGGCGCTCGTCGGGGGTCGGCGAGTTGGCGATGTCTTTGCGGTAGATGATGTTGACCGCGCCCTCGGGGCCCATCACCGCGACCTCCGCCGTCGGCCAGGCGACGTTGTAGTCGGCCAGCATGTGCTTGGAGTTCATCACGTCGTAGGCGCCGCCGTAGGCCTTGCGGGTGACGACCGTGAGCTTCGGCACGGTCGCCTCGGTGAAGGCGTAGAGGAGCTTGGCTCCGTGGCGGATGATCCCGTTCCACTCCTGGTCGGTGCCGGGGAGGAAGCCGGGAACGTCGGTGAAGGTGACGATCGGGACGTTGTAGCAATCGCAGGTCCGCACGAACCGGGCCGCCTTCTCGGAGGCCTCGATGTCGAGCACGCCGGCGAGGAAGGCGGGCTGGTTGCCGACGATGCCGATCGGATAGCCGTCGAGGCGGGCGAAGCCGCAGACGATGTTCTTCGCGAAGTGCTCGTGGACCTCGAAGAACTCCTCGTCGTCGACGACGCGGGCGATCACGTCGCGCATGTCGTAGGGCTTGGAGGGGTCGTCGGGGACGAGCGTGTCGAGCGCCTCGTCTTCGCGCTCGGGGTCGTCGCCCGGCTCGAACCGCGGCGGCAGCTCGAGGTTGTTCGAGGGCAGGAAGCTGAGCAGGTAGCGGACGTCCTCGAGGCAGCTCTCCTCGTCCTCGGAGGCGAAGTGGGCGACGCCCGACTTGGTGTTGTGGCTCATCGCCCCGCCGAGCTCCTCGAACTCGACCTCCTCGCCGGTCACCGTCTTGATCACTTCCGGGCCGGTGATGAACATGTGCGAGGTCTCCTTGACCATGAAGATGAAGTCGGTCATCGCCGGCGAGTAGACGGCGCCGCCGGCGCAGGGGCCCATGATCAGGCTGATCTGCGGGATCACGCCCGAGCATTTGACGTTGCGGACGAAGACGTCGCCGTAGGCGCCGAGCGAGACGACGCCCTCCTGGATCCGCGCCCCGCCGGAGTCGTTGATGCCGATCACCGGCGCCCCGACGCTGGCGGCGAGGTCCATCACCTTGCACATCTTCTCCGCCATAACCTCGCCGAGGCTGCCGCCGAAGACGGTGAAGTCCTGGGAGAAGACGAAGACGGTGCGGCCGTCGATCGTGCCGTGGCCGGTGACGACGGCGTCGCCCCAGGGCCGGTTTTTCTGCATCTCGAAGTCGTAGGTGCGATGGCGGACGAAGGTGTCGAGCTCCTCGAAGGAGCCGGGATCGAGCAGCTTCTCGATCCGCTCGCGCGCGGTCAGCTTGCCCTTCGCGTGCTGCTTCTCGACCGCGGCCTCGGAGGCCGAGTGGATCGCCGCCTCGCGCAGTTCGCGCAGGTAGGCGAGCTTCTCCTCGTGGGTTTCGGGGTTTCTCTCGCGCATTGCCGATTCGGTGCCCGTCGGTGGCCTTGGGGACGGGCCGCGGCATTCTATTTGCGCCGGGTCGGCGGCGTCCCCAGACATGCAAGGCCCGCCGGGAGCGAGCCAAAACGTGGAGGGCCGCCTAGGGCGGCCCTCCACCTCCACGATGCGGATCAGATCCTAAAGCTCTGCGCAAACGGCGTCGGTGAGCAGGGTCGACTTCCCCCCCGTTTCCGGCAGCCCTCAGCTGAACGGCCGCCGCTGCGGCTCCGCCAGCCGGTCGAGCACCGCTTCGAGGTCGGCCTCTCCCAGGCCGGATCCGGCGGCGGCGCGCAGCTGGACCCGGGTGCCGAAACCCTTCTCGGCCATCGTCACCTCGACGCCTTCGACGCTCTCGACCAGCTCCGCCAGCTCGGGCTCGGACTTCATCAACGTCCTCGAGACCTCGATCATCGCCCTCCGCTTCCACCGCGACGACCGCGTTCCTCCCCACTCCGGAGCTTGGGACGGAACGTTCAGGGGGAGAGCTCGGCGCGCATCCGACGTTGACCCCGTTCAGGTGTGGTCAATGTCGGATGCGCGCTCTAAACAGGCCTGGGAACTCGCCGGCAGGCAACTAGTGCGCCCGTCTTTTGCACCGCATAGCGGAACAAAAGACGGGCGCACTCAGCAAGGCCATCTTCGATTGCTCCTTTGGGGTGGTCGGCGGGCGGAGACGTGCGACTGAGAGGGTCTGGGGGCAAGCAGTTCAAGGACGCAGGGAGCCCGAATAGCAGCGCTATTCGGGCGACCGAGGACGCCGAAATGCGCCGTCGCCAGACCCTCTCAGGCGTGCGGATCCAACCGCCGCCCACCCCTTAGAAGAACGCGCCGCCCTTGTATTCGCCGAAGACCTCGCGCATGGCGCCGCAGACCTCGCCGATCGAGGCGTTGGCTTTGAGCGCGGCGCGGATCGGGTGCAGGAGGTTGCCGTCGCCGCGGGCGACGTCGCGCAGGGACTCGAGCTTTGCCTTGACCTCGGCCTGGTCGCGGTTCTCCTTGAAGGCCTCGAGCCGCGCCAGCTGCCGCTTCTCGGCCTCCGGGTCGACCTTGAGGATGTCGACGTCGTCGACCTGGTCGGTGACGACTTTGTTCACGCCCACGATCACGTCCTGGCCGCTCTTGTAGCGCTCGTGGTAGGAGAGCGCCGACTCCTCGATCTCGCGCTGCATGAACTCCAGCGCCTCGACCGAGCCGCCGAGCTCTTCGACCTTGTCCATCAGCTCCCAGGAACGCGCTTCGATCTCGTCGGTCAGCGACTCGACGAAGTAGGAGCCGGCGAAGGGGTCGACGGTGTCGGCGGCGCCGGACTCATAGGCGATCACCTGCTGGGTGCGCAGGGCGATCCGGGCCGAGCGCTCGGTCGGCAGCGCCAGCGCCTCGTCGAAGCCGTTGGTGTGGAGCGACTGGGTGCCGCCGCAGACGGCGGCGAAGCCCTGCAGGGCGACGCGGATGATGTTCACCTCCGGCTGCTGGGCCTGCAGCGTCACCCCGCCGGTCTGGGTGTGGAAGCGGATTTTCTGCGAGCTGGGGTTCTCCGCCCCGAAGCGCTCGCCGACGATCTTCGCCCACATCCGCCGCACCGCGCGGAACTTGGCGATCTCCTGGAAGACGTTGTTATGGCCGTTGAAGAAGAAGGCCAGCCGCGGCGCGAACTCGTCGATCTCCAACCCCCGCGCAATCGCCGCTTCGACGTAGGCGATCGCGTTGGAGAGGGTGAAGGCGACCTCCTGGACGGCCGAGCAGCCCTTCTCGCGGATGTGGTAGCCGGAGATCGAGATCGTGTTCCATTTCGGCACGTTCTCGCGGCAGTACTCGAAGATGTCCGTCGTCAGCCGCATCGTCGGCTCCGGCGGGTAGATGTAGTTGCCGCGGGCCATGTACTCCTTCAGCACGTCGTTCTGGACGGTGCCGCGCAGCTTCTCGGAGGGCACCCCCTGCTCCTCGCCGACCAGCTCGTAGAGCAGCAGCAGGATCGCCGCCGGGGCGTTGATCGTCATCGAGGTGGAGACCCCGTCGAGCGGGATCGCCTCGAAGCAGATCCGCATGTCCTCGATCGTGTCGATCGGCACGCCGGTGCGGCCGACCTCGCCGTGGCAGAGCGGGTCGTCGGAGTCGCGGCCGAGCTGGGTCGGCAGGTCGAAGGCCATCGAGAGGCCGGTCGAGCCGTGCTCGATCAGGTAGCGGTAGCGCTCGTTGGTGTCCTCGGGGGAGGCGAAGCCGGCGTACTGGCGCATCGTCCAGAGCCGGTCCCGGTACATCCCCTCGTGGATGCCGCGGGTGAACGGCGGCTCGCCCGGCTCGCCGAGGCGCTCCTCGAGGCCGGGGGCGACGTCGCCCTCCTCATAGAGGGGCTTGATCTCGATCCCGGAGTCGGTGAAGCGGCGCTCGTCGTCGGGGCCGACGAGGGGCGCGATCGTGCGATGGGCCTCTTGGGCCCCGGATCCGTCGGCAATCGCCATCCCCAAGAGGATATTGAGGCCGCAGCGCCGGATGCGTTGCCGGAGGGACGCCGCAACTTGGCTGGTTGGCCGGGTTGTAAAGAAAGAATCCTGGGAATAACCTGGAAAACAACCTGGCTATCAACAACTTGCCGTGCGTCCGTCCAACGGGACAGCAGGGGGCGGCAACAACGGAGGAACCATATGACTGAAGCAACCCAGCCACGGATGGCTCGGGGAGTAAAGCTGCCCGCCGCGATTTTGGCGGCCGCGCTGTTCGCGCTGCTGGCGTTCGCTCCCTTTGCCTCTGCCGCGCCCGATCCGGTCGCGAGTGGCTCTGCCACCATCACTCTCAACAGCGGTTTCGTGAAGTCGCTGAAGAAGAAGGGCGTGAAGATCGGCAAGATCGGCTCCGCCTCCCTCAAGGGCAAGAAGGCCACCTTCAAGCTCACCGGCGGTGAACTCGACCCGACCAACGGCCTGGGCACCCTCACCCTCGGCGGCGGCCTCAAGTTCAAGAACGGCAAGAAGAGCGCTCCCGTCAAGGCCCTCGTCCTCGACACCACCAAGAAGGGCCTCTTCGGCAAGATCGCCGGCAAGAAGGTGAAGATCACCACCGTCGGCGGCTACTCGTTCACGCGAGCCGGCTTCGGCGTCGCGCTGACGATCAAGAAGATGAAGCTGACCAACACGGCGGCCAAGAAGCTGAACAAGAAGCTCGGCACCAAGGCCTTCAAGGGCAACCGCATGGTCGGCTCCGCGCTCGGCGAAGAGCAGCCGGCCACGGTGACGATCGTCCCCGGCAACAACGTCAGCTTCGACGCAAACAAAGAACTGCTGAAAAAGCTGACTGACGTCAAAACCGCAGTCGAACCGCTCGCACCGACCAGCGTCAAAGGCACGACCTTCGAATTCCCGATCAGCGGGGGCTCGATCGCCCCGACCGCTACGGCGGGCGTCGTGCAGACGGTCGGCGGCGCGAAACTGTTCCAGAAACTGCCGAAAAACGCAGAAGAAACCGAATTCCTCGAAACCGAAATCACGCTCGGCAACTTCTACGTCGACCTCTCGGCCCACACGGTCTCGGTCGAAGTAGTCGCCAAATCGAACGCGAGCTCGAGCCTCAACCTCGGCAGCCTCGGGCGCAGCTCGATCGCCGACCTGACCCTGGTCGGGGCGAACGTCTCCACCGACGTGACCAACCGCACCGTCACGGTGAGCAACGCCCAGGCCACGCTGCAGCCGGTCTCGGCTGAAGTGCTGGACGCCTTCCGCAAAGTCTACGAAGGCTTCCTGACCCAGGCCCTCCAGGGACCGCCCTTCTTCCTCACCGAAGAACAGGCGAAAGCGAAAGCGGCGGAAGAAACCAAAGAAGACCACATCTCCGCCGGCAACCCGCTCGGAACCTTCGCCTTCACCGCGAAGACCCAGTAGGCGCAGCAAGCCCGCTGCATCACAAAGGGGCGGCCTTCGGGCCGCCCCTTTTCTTTTCGTCGTTTCCAGACTTCTGGCCCCTCTAGGGGCCAAAGGGTGGAACGATGGAAGAGCGGCTAGTCCGAGGCGCCGACGAGGCGCTCGACGCCGGCTTGGTCGATCGTCCGGCGCAGGCCCTCGGTCAGCTCGATCGTCGGTTCCCAACCGAGCAGGTCGCGGGCGCGGGCGATGTCGGGGCGGCGCTGTTTCGGGTCGTCGGTGGGCAGCGCCTCGTAGACGACCTCCGAGCGCGATTCGGTCACCTCGATCACCGTCTTCGCCAGCTCCAGCAGCGTGAACTCGTCCGGGTTGCCGATGTTGACCGGCAGGTGGACGTCGGATTCGGCGAGCCGGACGATGCCGTCGATCAGGTCGTCGACGTAGCAGAAGCTGCGCGTCTGGCTGCCGTCGCCGAAGACGGTCAGCGGCCGGTCCTGCAGCGCCTGGCGCAGGAAGGTCGGGATCGCGCGGCCGTCGTGGGCTCGCATCCGCGGACCGTAGGTGTTGAAGATGCGGACGATCGCCGTGTCGAGGCCCTGCTGGCGGTGGTAGGCCATCGTCAGCGCCTCGGCGTAGCGCTTCGCCTCGTCATAGACGCCGCGCGGCCCGATCGGGTTGACATGGCCCCAGTAGTCCTCCTTCTGCGGGTGGACCTCCGGGTCGCCGTAGACCTCGCTGGTGGAGGCGATCAGGAAGCGGGCGCGCTTGAACTTGGCCACCCCCAGCATGTGGTGGGTGCCGTGGGAGCCGACCTTGAGCGTGTGCAGCGGCAACCGCAGGTAGTCGATCGGGCTCGCCGGCGAGGCGAGGTGGTAGACGAAATCGACGTCCTCGGGAATGTCGACCTTCTCCGTGATGTCGACGTTGCGGAACTCGAACGCGTCGTCACGGATGTGGGAAATGTTCTCCAACGACCCCGTCTCGAGGTTGTCGAGGCAGATCACCCGGTGCCCGTCCCGGAGCAGCCGCTCGCAGAGATGGGACCCGAGGAAGCCGGCGCCGCCGGTGACTACGCAGGTGCTCACGGAGGCGATCCTAGCGAGGGGCGGCGCCTGGACGTTTTTCCGGGCAGCGCCGCAATTTCCGTGTTTTCGGTTTGAGAGATCTGTCCAAGTGGGGGGAGAGATCGGCCTCGCCCGCCCCTGGCGCTGCCAGTGTCCGGTGCAAAGACTTAAAGCGGCAGGGGGGAGAGAAACGGTGGAAACTGTCAGCGCGAGGCGGAAGGACCCGCGGCTCGGTACGGGCGACGCAGGCGCCCGCAAGCGCGCCGCTGTCGAGACTTACGCGCACAACGAGACGTCTTTGCGACGGACCGCGCGCCGCTATTCGCTCTGCGCCGACGACGCCGAAGACGCGCTCCAGCGCAGCTTCGAGATCCTGCTCCGCAAGGCGCCCGGCGAGGACCCGCGCGAGCTGGTCAAGTGGATGCAGAAGGTGGTCAAGCACGAGGCGCTGGCGATCCGGCGCGAGCGCGAGCGCATCCTCGCCGGTCCCGCCGCCCTCGCTCCGGAGCCCGGCCGCGAAGACTGGGTCTCCCTGCTCCCGGCCAGAGCCGACGGCCCGCCGGAGCGGGCCGAGCGCCGCGAGGCGATCGCTCGCAGCCGCGAGGCGCTGCAGGCGCTGAAGCCCCAGGAGCTGCGCGCTCTCACCCTGCTCGCCGAGGGCTATTCCTACGTCGAGATCGGCGAGATCACCGGCTACTCGCAGACGAAAATCAACAGGTGCCTTGCCGAGGGACGGGAGCGGTTCCGCAAGCTCCTCGCCCACAGCGAGGGGGGCGGGCGCTGCGCCGAGCTGCGGCCGCTGCTCTCTGCCTTCTGCGACGGCGAGGCGACGAGCGAGGAGGTGGCGGTGCTGCGCGAGCACCTGCGCGCCTGCTCCCACTGCCGGGCGACGCTGCGGGCCTACCGGGCCGCACCCGCCGCCGCGGCAGCGCTGGCGCCGGCGCTGCCCGCCGGCCGCTCGCTGCTGGAGCGGGCCCACGACGCCCTCGCCGACCTCGGTGCTCGCTTCGGCGGCGGCGACACGGCCGCTTCCCAGATCGCCGCCGGAGGGGGCGGGGGCGGCGCCGGCTTTGCCGCGGCGGCGAAGCTGGCGGCGGTCTGCATCGGCACCGCCGGCGGCGCGGCGGCGTGCGTCGCCACCGGCCTCGTGCCCGCTCCCCTCGGCCTCTCCTCCCACCCCGACCCTGCTCCTCGGCTGGAGCGGCAGCAAGAGGCCTCGACGCCTGAAGCTGCGCCCCAGGTCGAATACGCGCCCGCGCCGGAACCGGAACCGATCGCAACCGATCCGAAGCCCGAGGAACGATCTCGGTCCCGGCACGAGGCACCCGCCGAAACCGAACCCGCCGGCGAATCGGTTCCCACCAGCAGCAGCGGCGCCGTCGAATACGCGCCTCCCCCGGAACCGGCACCCGAACCGGTGGCGGCGAGCTCTGGCGGCGGCAACCCGGCCGGGGAGTTCGGCCCGTGAGAAGCGCTCTGAAGCTGCTCGCCTTGGCCTGGGCGGCTCTTGCGGGCCTCGGCGCCCTCGCCGCCGCCGCGGCCGCCCAGGAACCGCTGCTGCGGATGACCGAAGTGCAGGTCGTCGGCGGCGAAGACTCGTGGCACGCCGAACCCTACTTCCGCCTCGAATGGACGCAGGAACCGGCCGCGCAGCAGGCGCTGGCCGTCGTCTACCGGCTCTACGGGCCGCAGGGCCAACCGATCTCCGAACCGCTCCGCAACACCGAAGTGGTGCGCCTGATCAAACGCATCGCCGTCCCCTCGGTGCCGGGCGTCTACACGGTCGAAGCCTGGCTCGAAAACCGCGAAGGCCGGGCGGGTCCGCCGGTCACCGCCTCGCTGCGCTTCGACGACGTCGTGCCCTCTCCGGCGACCCCGCGGGCACCGGCAGGCTGGGTGAACGGAAGCAAGCCGGTGACGATCCAGATCGACCATCCCGCGCCGCCCTACTCCCTCTCCGGGATCAGGGGCTACGCGGTCGCGGTCGATCCTCCCACCGCCGCCCCTTGCGCGGCCCACTGGTGCGGGCCAGAGGAGATCGACCTGCCGGGCGGCGTCGGCGACGACACGATCTCGCTCGGCACCCTGCCGGAGGGCCTCCACGAGGTCGCGGTCGCCGCGGTCTCGGGGGCGGGCGTGCCGTCGCCGGCGAAGGCCGCCGAGGTGCGGGTCGACGCGACCCCGCCGACGGTCGCGCTCGCAGGCGCGCCGTCGGGATGGTCGGCCGGGTCGGTGCAGGTCACCGCCGTCGCCGACGACGAGCTCTCGGGCATGGCGGCCTCCGGGCTCGCCGAGCCGTTCACCGCGATCGCCGTCGACGGCGGGGTCCCGACCCGAGCCGGCGGCGACCGCGTCTCGACCTGGGTCCGCGGCAGCGGCGTCCACGAGGTGACCTTCTTCGCCGGCGACGCGGTCGGCAACGTCGACGACGGCCAGGCCGGCGCGGCCGCCCCCGGGCACGCGCTGGTCCGGATCGACGAAGAGCCGCCCCAGGTCGCCTTCGTCCCCGGGCGGGACCCGGCCGAACCCGAGCGGCTCGAAGCGACCGTCGGCGATTCGCTCTCGGGCCCGAGCGCCCGCTCCGGGTCGATCGCGGTGCGGCCGGCTGGCAGCGGCGCCCGGTTCGAGCCGTTGCCGACGACGGTCGCGGCGGGGAAGCTCGTCGCCCGCTGGGACTCCGACTCCTACCCGCCCGGGACCTACGAGTTCCGCGCCGCCGGCTACGACGCCGTCGGCAACTCGGCCTTCGGGACGCTGCGCAGCGACGGCGCCAGGATGGTGCTGACCAGCCCGCTGAAGACGCCGGTGACGCTGCGCTCGGGCTTCGCCGGCAAGCCGCGCCGGTGGCAGACCCGCGAGCTCGTCCCCTACGGACGCGGCGTCCGTTACGGCGGCCGGCTGCTGACGATCTGGGGCAAGCCGGTCGGCGGCGCCGCGGTGACGGTGACCGAGACCTTCGCCGCCGGCGCGGCGTCGCAGTCCCGCAAAACCGTCGCGCGGACGAAGCCGGACGGCACCTTCTCGCTGTACCTGGCGCCGGGGCCGAGCAGGGAGGTGAGCGCCGGCTTCGGCGGCACCCCGCTGCTGAGCCGCTTCACCGGCGCCGCCGGCCATCTCGGGGTGCGCAGCGCCGTGAGCCTGCGCGCCTCGACGGCGGTGGCGCGAATCGGCGGCGCCCCTGTGGTCTTCAGCGGCCGAGTAGCCCGCGGCGGCGCCGGCGCGGCGAAGGAAACGGAGGTGGAGCTGCAGTTCCGCTATCCCGGCGCCGGCTGGAGCGAATTCCGCACGGTCGAGACCGGCGCCGACGGTCGCTTCCGCTACCCGTACCGGTTCAGCGACGACGACAGCCGCGGCGTCCGCTTCCAGTTCCGCGCCGTCGTCCCCGCCCAGAAGGGCTGGCCGTATGAAGCGGGCGCATCGCGTCCCGTGATCGTCACCGGCCGCTGAACGACGACCGCCCCGTGAAAACGGGGCGGTCGGTACTGCTGCGATCTAGGTGCCGCTTACCGCAGGGCGGTCAGCTGATCGGAGACCGTTCCGACGAAATCCTGGGCGCGGGAGGTCGGGACCTCGATCGCGCGGCGGACGCGCTGCTCCACTTCGCTGCGGTTGCGCTTCAGGGTCGTCTCGACCGTGCGCTGGCGGCGGCGCGCCTCGCGCTCGACCCGGTTGCGGGTCTTGCGGGCCTCGGTCGCGGCCCGGCGGCGGGCGGCGGCGCCGCGACGCTCGGTCCGTTTCAGCGATTTGCGCAGCTGGCTGCGGTAGCCCTTGATCTGTTTCTCGGCCTTGCTGCGGTCGGTCCACGGCTCGGCCAGGTCGGCGATCCGGTCGCTGACGGTGAGGACGGCGCCGACGGGGAAGTCGACGACGGTCTCGACCACCGACTGGACCTGGTTCTTCTCGGCAGCGGCGGTCTTGGTGGCGGCGCGCTTCGAAGCGCCAGCGGTTTTGGCCGCCGATTTCTTCGCTTCGGTGGTGGCGCGTTTCGCCTGGGTTTTCGATTTGCTGCCGTTGCTGTTGCTGGGCATGGAGTGAAACACCTCTTCGGTCTCGATTGGGGGAGCTCGGACAGCGTCCGAGTTTAACGAACATATGTTCCAGCGAACACACGTTTGTAAACCTCCTGCAAACGATGGTTACGCGGCTTTGGCCAGCTGCGCCGCGCGCACGGTGGCGAGGCCCCCCTCGCTGCTCGCCGCCGCCATCGGATAGCGCGCGTCGAGGTCGAGCGGCGCCTCCGAGAGCTCGCCCTCGCCGAAGGCGACCGCGCCGCCGGCCTCGCGCACGATCAGCTGCGCGGCGGCCGCATCGACCGAGCGGCAGGAGCGCAGGCTCAGCATCGCGTCGAAGCGGCCGGCGGCGACGTAGGCGGCGGAGATCGCGATCGCCCCCACCACCCGCAGGCGGAAGACCTTGCCGCTCAGCGCCTCCAGCACCGGCAGCGACCACTCCGGCTCGGCCGACTCGATGCCGACCACCTCGAGCCGCTCGGCCGCGGCGGCGACGCGGGCCGGGGCGCCGTTCACCTGCGCCCCCTCGCCACGGCGGGCGAGGAACTCGTCGCCGGCGCCGAAGTCGTGGACGAAGCCGAACTCGACGTCGGCCATCGAGGGGCCGGAGGCGACCGCGATCGAGACGGCGAAGGAGGGGATCGTGCGGCGCGCGTTGAGCGAGCCGTCGATCGGGTCGATCACGACCCGGTGCCCACCGCCGCCGTTGAACTCGACTTCCCCCCGCTCCTCGGAGACGGCGACGAAGGAGGCGCCACGGGCGGCCAGCTTCTCCAGCTCGGCGAAGACGACGTCCTCGCTGCGGCGGTCGATCGCCAGGGTGCGGTCGCCGCCCTCGCCGATGCCCTCGTAGACGGTGCGCTCCTCGCTCGTCTTCACCTCGGCGAAGATCGGTCGCTGGGCGGCGACGATGCGCCGGCAGATCCCCGGCCAGTCCGCTTGCAGGACGTCCATCGGAGGGATGCTAGATAACGACTCCGGCGCGGTAGCGTTGAGGCGATGTCCGCAGACCACCCAATCGCCGCTGGCGTCGGCGCGGAGCGGCAGCGCGCGCTCGCCCATGCCGGCGGCCCGCTGCTGATCCTGGGCGCCCCCGGCACCGGCAAGACCGAGCTGCTGGCGCAGCGGCTCGCCCACCTCGTCGCCGCCGGCGCCCGGCCCGAGGAGATCCTCGTGATCGCCTCCGGCCAGGCCACCGCGGCGCGGCTGCGCGAACGCTGCGAGGCGTTGCTGGAGGGCTCCTTCGAGGAGCTCTGGGTCGGTGGCTGGGACGCGATCGGCGAGCGCCTCCTCCGCGAGCATCCCGAAGAGGCGGGGCTCGACCCCTTCTTCGACGTGCTCGGCCGGGCCGAGCGCCTGGCGATGCTGCTCGACCGCCTCGACGAGCTGCCGCTGCGCCGGCACGAGATCCGCGGCAACCCGACCGGGCTGCTGGCGCGGCTGCTGGCGCGGATCGACCGCCTGAAGGCGGAACGGGTGGGGCCGACGACGCTCTCCGAACGGGCGCACGAGGCGGGGGCCGGCGCCGCGGACGAGGCGGGGCGGGAGGCGGTCCGGCGCGAGCTCGAGTTCGCCGAGCTCTACGCGGCCCACGACCGCATCGTCGCCGCCACCGGCAGCCTCGCCCGCGGCGACGTCTTCCTCGCCCTCGACTGCCTGCTGGTCGAGCGGCCCGACGTGCGGCGGCGGCTGGCCGAGCGCTTCGGTTACCTGATGGTCGACGAGCTGGAGGAGGCGAGCCCGGCGCAGCGGGCGCTGGTCGAGTCGCTGGCGCTCGACAACCCGAACCAGCTCTTCGCGCTGGAGGGACCGGGGGGCGGCGAGGCCGAGGCGTGGTACCGCGACCTGCATCCCGGCGGCGAGACGGTCGTCCTCGCAGAGCGCTTCCGCGACCCCGAGCTCTCCTTCTGGCGCTGTGCCAACGAGCGCGCCCAGGCGCAGGCGACCGCCCGCGCCGTCGAGGGGCTGGTCGCCGCGGGGACGGCGCCGGAGCAGATCTGCGTCCTCGTCGCCGATCCGGCCAACCAGGGCGGCGCGGTGGCGGCGGCGATGGAGGAGCGCGGCATCCCCTTCCACCTCGCCGGGCCGGCGGCGCTGTTCCAGCGCCCGGAGGTGCGCGACGCGATCGCCTGGCTGCGGGTGCTCGCCGACCCCGACGACTCGGCGGCGGCGGCGCGGGCGCTGACCCGGCCGCCGGTGGAGCTGCGCTCGGGCGACCTGGCGCGGCTGACGACGATCGCGCGGCGGCGCAAGCTCGACCTCGTCGCCGCCTGCGAGGCGGCTCTCGACAGCCCCCAGTTCCAGCCCGAGGCGCGGGAGCGGATCGGCGCCTTCCTCAAGCTCTACAACGGCGCCGCGGAGCTGATGGAGGAACAGCGCGCCGACGTCTTCGTGCGGCGGCTGATCGAGCAGGTCGGCCTGCGCCGCCAGCGCCTCTTCGCCGCCCAGCCGGAGGTGGCGGAGCGACTGCTCGGTCTCTCGCGCCTGGCCGAGCTGGCGACCGCCTGGACGCGGCGCGAGCCGCACGGCTCCAACCGCGCCTTCGTCGCCTACCTCAGCGCCGTCGCCGAGGCGGGGGTCGAGGGCGAGGAAGCCGAGGAGCCGCTGGCGCCGGGGGCGGTGCGGGGGATGGCCGCCGACGCGGTCAAAGGGCTCGGCTTCGACCGTGTCTTCGTGCTGGGGATGGAGGAGGAGCACGACTGGGAGCGGATCGGCTGGCCGGCGCGCAGCGGCCTCGTCCTCTCGCGGCTCGAGCGCGGCGCCGGCGGCGAGAGCGCCCGCCCCTCGCGCTACTACGAGCGGGCGCTCGCGGGCGCCGCCGAAGGCGGGCCCGAGGCCGAGGGCGTGTTGGAGGAGGCGCACGAGGAGGAGATGTTCGGGCCGGCCGAGGGGCTGCACGCCACCTACCGGGCGCTGCGCGAGCAGGTGCTGGAGGACTCCTGGCGGGCCGGGCGAGAGCTCTCCGAGCCGCGCCTCGACACCGCGCTCGACGTCAACCGGGCGATCGCCCGCTACCTGGAGCTGCTGAAGCTGGCGGCGCTGGCGCAGCGACCCGGGGACGAGCCGACGGCGGAGGCGATCGCCGCGGTCAACGGGCTGCTGCGGCAGGTCGCCACCCCCGAGCAGCAGGCCGAGCTCGACGCCTCGGCGCTCGACGCCTACCTGCTCGACTCCGAGCGCGAGCGGGGGCGGCGTCTGGATCTGGTGGCGGCGCGGGGGGAGCCCTCGCTGGCCGCCTTCCTGCCGCGGCGCGGCGACGGCATGCTCAGCCTCTCGGCCTCGGACCTCTCGCTCTACCTCACCTGCCCGCTCAAGTACAAGTTCGCGCGGGTTTTCGGCATCCCGCAGGAGCCGACGATCAACCAGCGCTTCGGGATCCTCTTCCACAACGTCCTCGAGCGCTTCCACAAGGACCCGCCAGCCAACCCCGAGGACGGGCTGCGGGAGCTGAACCGGCTCTTCGAGGCGGGCTGGCGGCGCACCGGCTTCGGCTCCAGCGACGACGAGCTGCAGTTCCGCGACCGCGCCCGCGAAGCGCTGCGCCGCTACTGGGAGCGCGAGCGGACGGCCGAGGGCGAGCCGGTCTGGCTGGAGCGGAAGTTCGACTTCAAGGTCGGCCCCCACCACGTCCGCGGCCGCGTCGACCGCGTCGACCAGCTGCCCGACGGCGACTACGAGCTGATCGACTACAAGACCGGCGAGCGCAAGAGCGCCGAAGAGCTCGACAGCGACCTGCAGCTGGCGCTCTACCGGATCGCCGCCCGCGAAGCCTGGGGCATCGAGGCCGGCACCGGCAGCTACTACTACGTGCTCGACGCCGAGAAGGTCCCGGCGCCGACCAGGCCCGACGACGCCGAGCGGGTCGAGCGCACCGTCCTCCAGGTCGGCGAGGGCATCCTCGGCCAGGACTTCGAGCCCCGCCCCTCCCCCACCGTCTGCAGCTGGTGCGACTACCGCCTGATCTGCCCGGCGGCAGAAGCCTGAACGGCTAAAGACAAGAGCGCCTAGACAAAAGAGCTCCGGCCGGCGGGTCCTGGCCCAAGCTGATGGGGGGCACCTGCGCTGCATGCTCGGTACCCCCCACACTTGGGCCACCCGCCGGAGGAACGTCTCTGCAAGACGAGCAAACCGTCTGCCGCCGACGCCTCTGGCGCGGGTGGCAGGGGGAGGGGATGCCGAGCATGCAGCGCAGGCGTCCCCTCCCCCTGACAGGACCCGCGCCCTCAGCGTTTGGTCCTGCTGATTTGAGCTGCTTCAGCTTTTGTCGTTGCCGCGCTGGCGGAGGAAGCGCTGGAAGTCTTGGGCCAGGGTGTCGGCGGACGGTAGCTCTCCCTCGGAGTCGTCGAGGAGGTCCACCTGTTCGGCCTCGATCCGCTGCACCAGTTCCTCGATCTCCGGGTTGGCGGCGATGGCGCGGTCGATCTGTTCCTCGTAGTCGGCCGTTTCCTCTTCCAGCAGGGCGGCCTCGACGGCGATCCCGGTCAGGCCCTCGAGCCGGCGCAGCAGCGCCAGCGCCGCCTTCGGGTTGGGGACGGCGGCGACGTAGTGGGGGACGGCGGCCCAGAGCGAGGCCGAGTCGATCCCATGGCGGCGGCAGAGGTCGTGGACGACGCCGACGATCCCGGTCGGCCCCTCGTAGCTGGAGCGCTCCAGCTCCAGCTCCTCGACCAGGCTCTCGCTGGAGGCGAGGCCGGTGATCGGCACCGGCAGCGTGTGGGAGACCTCGGCGATCAGGGCGCCGAGGGTGATCATCATCTCCACCCCGAGCGCGTCGGCGGCGGTCGCGATCGTCTCCGAGAAGGTCCGCCAGCGCAGGTTGGGCTCGGTCCCGTCGAGCAGGACCAGGTCGCGGTCGGCGCCGGGAACGGGGACGGCGATCAGGTTGTTCTCGGGCCAGTCGATGCGGCGGGCCTGGCCTTCGTCCAGGCTGATCGTCGGGCGCGTCGACTGGAAGTCGAAGTACTCCTCCGGGTCGATCGTCGCGATCACCTCGCCGTCGAGCGAGTTGGCGATCGAGGCCAGCGCAGTCGAGGCGGCCGCCGCCGCGTCGTTCCAGCCCCGAAAGGCGCAGACGAGGACGGGGGAGCGCAGGTGCGGCAGGTCTCCTTCCCAAGTGAGAGAGTCCACGCTTCTGAGCGTAGACCATGTATCCGCGCGCTCTTTTAAGAAGTAGAGCGGGCGCGGCGCACCAATTGAACCGCCATGAATAGAGCGAGGGCTGCGAAGGAGAGCTGCAGGGCGCGTTCGGAGACGTGGTTGGCGAGGGTGACGCCGCCCCAGACGCCGAGCGGCGAGAGGGCGCCGATGATCAGCGCCTCGCGGACGCGGACGTTGCCGTAGCCGTTCTGCCGGTAGGCGCCGACGAGGGCGACGACCACGATCATCAGCAGCGAGGTCGCCTCGCCCTCGACCTGGCTGAGGCCGAGGAAGACGGTCAGGGCGGGGACGAAGAGGACGCCGCCGCCGACCCCGACGAGACCGCCGGTCATCCCGCCGGCGAGGCAGATCAGCGCCGCCGCCAGCTCGCTCACGAGCACTTCCTCATCAACACGCATCTCACGAGAGGATCAGCTCCACCGCGATCGCGACCAGCAGCAGGGCGAAGAGGTAGGAGACGGCGCGCTGGGGGATCCGCTGCTGGATCGCCGTGCCGAGGACGACCCCGGCCACCGCCGGGATCGCGAGCAGGAGGCCGGTGCCGAGGTGGACGTTGCCGTAGATCCCGCCCTGGGCGACGGCGCCGAGCAGGCCGATGAGGACGATCGCGGCGAGACTGGTGCCGGTGGCGAGGCGCTCGCCGTAGGCGAACCAGAAGATCAGCAGCGGCACGATCACCGTCCCTCCCCCGACCCCGAAGAGGCCGCTGAAGAGGCCGGCCAGGGTCCCGATCGCCGCCAGCTTCCAGATCGCGTGGTCCGGGGTCGCGCTCGGAGGGGCGGGCATCTCGCGATACTAGTCCCGTGCCCGACGGCAACGAGACGGCGGCTGGCTGGGCGGCGGCGCTGGGGCCGCTGCGCGAGGAGCCCGACCGCAGCGCCGTCCTCACCGACGTCGACGGGACGCTGGCGCCGATCGTCGAGCGGGCCGAGGAAGCGGCGGTGCCGGCGGCGGCGCGGGAGGCGCTGGCGACGCTGAGCGAGCGCTACGCGCTGGTCGGGTGCATCTCGGGACGGCAGGCGACGGAGGCGCGGCGGCTGGTCGGGCTCGACTCGCTCGCCTACGCCGGCAATCACGGGCTGGAGCTGCTGCTGCCCGGGGACGAGGAGCCGCGGGCCGATCCCTCGATCGCCGGGCGCGAGCGCGAAGCCGCCGACTTCCTCGCCGCGCTCGACGCCGAACGGCTGGAGGCGGCGGGGCTGCGGCGGGAGGACAAGGGCCCGATCCAGGCTCTGCACTGGCGCGGCAGCACCGACGAGGCGGCGGCGGAGAACCGCGCCCGCGAGCTCGCGATCGAGGCCGGCAAGGCGGGGCTGGAACCGCGCTGGGGGCGCAAGGTGCTGGAGCTGCGGCCGGCTGGCGGCGGCGGCAAGGACGGCGCGGTCGCCTCGCTGCTCGCCGGCGAGCGGCTCGACCGCGCCGCTTACGCCGGCGACGACCGCACCGACCTCGACGCCTTCCGGCGTCTGCGCGATCTGCGCGAGGAGGGGCGGCTCGGCACCGCCGTCTGCGTCGGCGTGCTCTCGGCCGAGGCGCCGGCCGAGCTGGCCGAAGAATCGGACCTGGTCGTGACCGGCCTCGACGGCTGGCTGGAGATCCTGCGCTGGCTCGCCGAGTAGGAGACTCCCCGACTGATGCCCTACACCGACCTGCTCCGCGTCAGCGTCTTCATCACCGCCGCCGAGGCGACCGCGCTCGGGGCGATCACCGCGGTCGCCGCCAACCGAGAAGGCGAAGCCTGGATCGTCCTCGTCGCCGCCGCCTGGTGGCTGATCTCGCTCGCGATCGGCTTCTACCTCGGCCGGCCGGCCCGCGCCGCCGCCGACGTCCGCGACGCCCTCGCCCGCGCCCGCACCGCCACCTCGCTGCCCGACCAGGGCCCGGCCCGGATCGCCTTCACCCGCCTCTGGCCGATCTTCTTCACCGCGATCGCCGCCGGCGTCCTCGGCGTCTTCTTCCCCGGCGTCGCCGCGGTCGGCGCCGGCTACGCCCTGATCGCCTCCCTCGCCTGGCACACCCGCGAGGCCGCGGTCCTGGGCGTCGAGGCTCGCGACGGCGTCAAGTTCTACGTCGTTCCCAGCTCGGCGCTGCGGCCGATCGAGCTGGTGCGGACGCCGGGGCTCAGGTCTTCAGCAGCTTCTTGAACTGATCCCAGCCGCGGGTGTTCGCCACGTCGTCCGCCGTCAGCCAGGCGCGGCGGGCGGTGGCGACGGCGTAGGCCATGTTGTCGAGGGTGTCGACGCCGTGGGCGTCGGTGTTGAGGACGATCTTGACCCCGGCCTCGACGGCGAGACGGGCGTGCAGGTCGGAGAGGTCGCGGCGGTTGGGGTTGCCGTTGATCTCGATCATCGTGCCGGTGCGGGCGGCGGCCTCGGCAACCGCCTCGACGTCGATCCCGTAGGGCTCGCGGCGGCCGATCAGGCGGCCGGTGAGGTGGCCGATGCAATCGACGTCGGGGTTCTCGATCGCGGTGACGACCCGCTCGGTCATCTGCTCGTTGGAGACCGAGAAGGAGGTGTGGACGGAGGCGACGACCCAGTCGAGGGCGGCGACGAGGTCGTCGGGGTAATCGAGCGAGCCGTCGAGGCCGATGTTGATCTCCGAGCCGGCGAGGAGGCGGAAACCGCGTTTGCCCTTGTTCCACGCGCGCACCTCCTCGATCCGCTTCCACAGCCGCTCGGCGGTGACGTGGTCGCCGAAGCCGTGGCTGGCGGAGTGGTCGGTGATCGCCAGATACTCGTAGCGGCGGTCGCGGGCCGCCTCGGTCATCTCCTCGAGCGTGTTGCGGCCGTCGGAGAGGTTGGTGTGGGAGTGCAGGTCGCCGCGGATGTCGCCGAGCTCGACCAGGTCGGGGAGCTTGCCCTCGCGCGCCGCCTTCAGCTCGCCGCGGCCCTCGCGCAGCTCCGGCTCGACGTAGTCGTACCCGAGGCGCTCGTAGACGGCGGCCTCGGTCTCGCAGGTCTCGACCTCGCCGCTCTCGGCCTCGGTGATCCCGTGCTCGGAGACCGAGAGGCCGCGGGCGACCGCCTCTTCGCGCAGCTGCACGTTGTGGGCCTGGGAGCCGGTGAAGTGCTGCAGCAGGTTGCCGAAGGCGGCGGGCGGGACGATCCGCAGGTCGACCGAGATGCCGTTGTGGGTCTGGGCGTGGACGCCGTTGGCACCGGGGTTGCCGGCGGCGGCGATCAGCGGGTGGCCGGCGAGGTGCTCGGCCAGCGCCGCCGGCTCCTCGGCGGTCGCGATCAGGTCGATGTCCTTGCAGGTCTCAGCCCAGCGGCGGACCGAGCCGGCGACCTCGACCCGGTTGGCGGCGGGATGCTCGCGCAGCGCCGCCGCCAGCTCCTCGGCGACCGGCTTCACCTTCGAGAGCAGCAGGCGGCCCGGCCCCTCCCCCGGCTCGCCGAGTCGCTCCAACGCCGCGAGGATGTTCTCCTCGGCCTTCGGGCCGAGGCCCTTGACGTGGCGAACCCTTTCCGCCTCGGCCGCCTCCTTGAGGTCCTCCATCGAGCAGATCTCCAGCTCCTCGAACAGGCGCCGCGCCGTTTTCGGGCCGACGCCGGGGACGCGGGTGACCTCGATCAGCGTCGGCGGGAACTTCGCCTTCAGCTTCACCGCGGCGGGGATCTCGCCGGTCTCCAGCAGCGCGTCGATCTTCTCCGCCAGCGTCTTGCCGACGCCGGGGACCTCGGTCGCCCGGTCCTGCGCCGCCAGCTCCGCCACCGAGACCGGGCTCTCGCGGATCGCCTTGGCGGCGGTGCTGTAGGCGAGGACGCGGTATTTGACGGCGCCGTCGAGCTCGTAGAGGATCCCCAGCTCTTCCAGCGCGGCGGCGATCTCGGCGTTGGTCATCCGCCAAGGAATACCATCGCGGCGATGGCGGGTAGGGAGAGCGGACGGCCGGGATGGCCTCTGGCAGAGCCCGCTATACTTTCTGAAGTATTGAGCTGCTGAAACCGCGACCGGGAGACCGATATCAGTGACTGGCAAATTGACGGACGTGACCGACGCCACCTTCAAAGCTGACGTGCTGGAGGCCGAGGGCCCAGTGCTCGTCGACTTCTGGGCGCCCTGGTGCGGTCCCTGCCGCGTCGTCCACCCCGTCCTCGAGGAGATCGACGGCGAGCGCGACGACCTCAAGATCGTCTCGATCAACGTCGACGAGAACCAGCAGACCGCGGCCTCCTACGAAGTCCTCTCGATCCCGACGATGATCCTCTTCAAGGACGGCGCGATCGCGAAGAAAATCGTCGGCGCGATGCCGAAGCGCCGCCTCGAGGCCGAACTGGAGCCGGCGCTCGCCTGACCGGGCGCCCTCCCATGCCATGCCCTTCGTTCACGTCCATTGGTACGAGGGCCGCTCCGACGAGCAGAAGGCGGAGATCGCCAAGCGCATCGAAGCGGCCCTCATAGAGGTCGCCGGCGTCTCCCCCGACCACTGCTGGATCAAGTTCTCCGACTCGAAGAAGTCGGACTTCATCATCGGCGAGAAACCGCAGGCCTGAGCTCACTCGGTAGGAGGAGCCGGGTGCCCCTCCGCTGGAGACCGTATGTCCCAGCAGGGACCAGCGAGCTTCATCGGCTTGACCCAAAGCCTCCATCGGAGGGGCACCCGGCTCCTCGTCCATACGCCGCCAAGAGGACCGAGGTGCGGGAGCTGTTTTTCAGCTCACCGAGACCGCAAAAGAGTCCGCATATCGGCCTTTCTCGCGGTTTCGCGGTTCAGCGCCTGCCGGAGCTCTGTGGTGGAGGGGACCGGTGCTCCTCCGGAGGAATGTTCGGCGACATGCAATCTGACTGTACCGGGTGAGGTCCGTCCCTGAGCTTCAGGCGCGAGAAACGCCGATTTTGAGGTCGCGGCCGTCGATCTTGGCGGTGGCGCCGTTGGCGGTGCCGTCGTAGGAGACGGAGGTGGCCAGGACCTCGTTCGCGAGGTAGTCCTGGTGGGTCTGGGCGGCGGCTAGGAGGTCGGGGTCGCCGGCGAGGGTGAGGTCGATGCGGTCGGTGATCTCGAGGCCGGCGTCTTTGCGGGCGTTCTGAACGGCGTGGACGATCTCGCGGGCGAGGCCCTCGCGGCGCAGCTCGTCGTCCAGCTCCAGCTGGAGGGCGACGGCGTGGCCCGCCTCGGCCTCGACCTCGTAGCCCTCCAGGGGCTGGAGGGAGAGGGTGACGTCGTCGGGGCCGAGGCTGTGGTCGGCGCCGTCGACGTTGATCCCGATCTCGCCGCCCTCGGCGAGGACCGAGGCGACGTGGGCGGCGTCGAGCGCCTCGACGGCTGCGGCGACCTGCGGCATCCGCTTGCCGAAACGCGGGCCGAGGGCGCGGTAGTTGGGCTTGGCGCTGTAGCTGACCAGCTCGGACTCGTCGCTGACGAAGTCGAGCTCCTTGACGTTGAGCTCGGCGGTGACGAGGCCCGCGCGGGCTTCGATCGCCGACCGCTCGGCCTCGTTGGCGACGATCACCGCGCGGCGCAGCGGCTGGCGCACCTTCGCCTTCGCCTGGGCGCGGGCGGCGCGGCCGAGCTCGACCGTGAGCCGGACCGCCTCCATCCCCTGCTCGAGGTCGGGGTCGGCGAGCGCCTCGTCCACCGCGGGGAAGTCGCGCAGGTGGACCGAGGGCTCCGCGGTCTCGCCGCCGAGGTTGCGGTGGATCTCGTCGGCGAGGAAGGGCGTGAACGGCGCCAGCAGCGCCACCGTCTCCAGCAGGCAGTGCCGCAGCGTCGCGAAGGCGGGGCGGTCGCCCTCCCAGAAGCGGCGGCGGCTGAGCCGCACGTACCAGTTGGAGAGCTCCTCGACGTAGTCGGCGATCGCGCGGCCGGCGGCGGTGCAGTCATAGGCGTCCATCCGCTCGCACACGGTCGCGACCGTCGCCTGTAACCGCGAGAGCGCCCAGCGGTCGAGGTCGTTCAGGTCATCGCGTGGCTCCTTTCGGTCGCTATGCGACCGAAAGGAGCCACGGAAATCTTCCGGGTCCAGGCCCTCGGCGTTCGCGTAGAGCACCCAGAACGAGTAGGTGTTCCAGAGGGTGAGCAGGAACTGGCGCACCGACTCGCCGACCGTCTCGACCGAGAAGCGGTAGCCGGCCCAGGGTTGCTGGGCGGTCAGGTAGTACCAGCGGAAGGCGTCGGCGCCGTGGGCATCCAGCACGTCCCAGGGGTCGACGACGTTGCCGCGGCTCTTCGACATCTTCTGCCCCTCCGGGTCGAGGATCAGCCCGAGGCAGACGCAGTTGCGGTAGCTGGAGGTGTCGAAGAGCAGCGTCGACTCGGCGAGCAGCGTGTAGAACCAGCCGCGGGTCTGGTCCTGGGCCTCGCAGATGTAGTCGGCCGGGAAGCGCTCCTCGAACTCCTCTTTGCCCTCGAAGGGGTAGTGGAACTGCGCGAAGGGCATCGCGCCGCTGTCGTACCAGGTGTCGATCACCGAGACGACCCGCCGCATGACGCCGCCGCAGCGCTCGCAGCCGAGGGTTACCCCGTCGATGTAGGGGCGGTGGAGGTCGTCGGGGACGGCCTCGCGGGCTAGCTCGCGCAGCTCCGCCACCGAGCCGGCGCAGAAGCGCTCGTCGCAGCCCTCGCCGGTGCACTCCCAGATCGGCAGCGGCGTCCCCCAGTAGCGGTCGCGCGAAAGCGCCCAGTCGACGTTGTTCTCCAGCCATTTGCCGAAGCGGCCGTGCTTGACGTGCTCGGGGTGCCAGCCGATCTCCTCGTTGTTGGCGAGCAGCTGATCCCGCACCTGCGAGGTGGCGATGTACCAGCTCGACTTCGCGTAGTAGAGGAGCGGCGTGCCGCAGCGCCAGCAGTGCGGGTAGGAGTGCTCGTAGACCTGCGCGCGGAAGAGCAGGCCGCGCTGGTCGAGATCGGCGATCAGGGCCGCGGTGACCTCGGGGTCCTTGACGAACTTGCCCTCGAAGCCGCCGACCTGCCCGGTGAACCTGCCGCCGAGGTCGACCGGGTTGTAGAGGGAGGCGTGGTCGGTCGGGTCGAAGATCCCGGCCGTCGCGGCAACGGAGTAGTCGTCTTCGCCGAAGGCAGGGGCGATATGGACAAGGCCGGTCCCGTCCTCGGTGGTGACGAAGTCGCCGGGCAGCACCTGGAAGGCGTTCTGCGGGCCGCCATCGGTCAGCTCGAAGACCGGGCCCCCGTAGCGGCGGCCGACCAGCTCCGAGCCGGGGAAGCGGTCCAGCGCCTCGGCCCCCTCACCCAGCACCTTCTCGACCAGCGGCTCGGCCAGGATCAGCGTCTCCTCCTCCACGCGCGCCCGCACGTAGGTGACCTCCGGCGCCACCGCGACGGCGACGTTACCGGGGAGGGTCCAAGGCGTCGTCGTCCAGACCAGCAGCGACGCGTCGTCGTCGATCAGCGGGAAGCGCACGTAGATCGAGGGGTCCCTGACGTCCTCGTATCCCAGCGCCACCTCGTGCGAGGAGAGCGCCGTGCCGCAGCGCGGGCAGTAGGGGACGACCTTGTGGCCCTCGTAGAGGCGGCCGTCGTCCCAGAGCCGGCGCAGCGACCACCAGACCGACTCGATGTAGTCGTCCTCGAGGGTGACGTAGGGGTCGTCGAGGTCGATCCAGAAGGCGATCCGCTCGGTCAGCCGGTTCCACTCCTCGACGTACTCGAAGACCGATTCGCGGCAGCGCTGGTTGAACTCGGCGATCCCGAGCTCCTCGATCTCCTGCTTGGAGGAGATGCCGAGCTGCTTTTCGACCTCGAGCTCGACCGGCAGGCCGTGGCAGTCCCAGCCCGCCTTGCGCGGCACCCGGAACCCGCACATCGTCTTGTAGCGGGGGTAGACGTCCTTGAAGACGCGGGCGAGGACGTGGTGGGAGCCGGGGCGGCCGTTGGCGGTCGGCGGCCCCTCGTAGAAGCTCCAGACCGGCGCCCCGGCGCGCTGGGCGAGCGAGCGCTCGAAGACCTTCTCCTCGCGCCAGCGCGCGAGCATCCGCTCCTCCAGCGCGGGGAAGGACTGCTTCGGGTCGACGGGTTGGAAGCCGGGCATGAAGGGGTGGATTCTAGGCGTCGCAAAAGAACTCCTTTGCGCACAAGAACTTCCCTGCACGGAGGTGCGCCTCAATCACTAGGGTGCAGGCCGATGGATCGCTACGACCTCAACGGCAAGGTCGCGCTGGTGACCGGCGCCGCCCGCGGCATCGGCTTCGAGACGGCGCGGCAGATGCATATGCGCGGCGCCTCGGTCGCGGTGCTCGACCTCGACCCGCAGGAGGCCCAGGAGGCGGCGGAGCGGATCGGCGAGCGGGCGATCGGGCTCGCCGGCGACGTCACCGACCAGAGCGCGATGATGAACGCCGTCGCCGAGGTCGTCGAGCGGCTCGGCGGCCTCGACGTCGCCGTCGCCAACGCCGGCATCGCCCAGAAGCAGTTCGCGACGGTGCGCGGCATCTCCGGCGAGGAGTGGGAGCGGGTCTTCGAGGTCGACATGCTCGGGGTCTGGCGCACGGTGCGGGCGGCGCTGCCGCAGATCGTCGAGCGCAGGGGCCAGATGGTCGTCGTCTCCTCGGTCTACGCCTTCGCCAACGGCTTCGGCAACAGCCCCTACGCGGCGGCGAAGGCCGGGGTCGAGTCGCTGGGGCGGGCGCTGCGGGTGGAGCTGGCCGCGCACGGCGCAAGCGCCAGCGTCGCCTACTTCGGCTGGGTCGACACGAAACTGGTCCAGGACGCCTTCGCCCAGGACACCGCGCCGCGGGTAGAAAGATTGAGCCCGAAATGGCTGCTGAAACGGATCTCGCCGGAAGAGGCGGGCGCCGGCCTGGTGCGCGGGATCGAGGAACGCGCGCCGCGGATCTTCGTCCCGAAGTGGTGGCGCTACGCCTCCGCCCTGCGCGGGATCATCAACCCGCTGCTCGACAAGCGGATGGAGAGCGAACCGAAATACGCCGAGCTGGTCCGCGACATCGACGCCGAGACGGTCGACGCCGGCAAAGCCGCCGCCGGGCGCTAACGGCTGAGCCGCTCCAGGAGGATCAGCGGTGACTCGTAGGGCGCGCCGGTGGCGCGGGTCATCGCGATCTCGCAGGTGCGGTTGCTGGCGAGGTAGGCGTCGAAGCGGCGGCCGTCCAGCTCTTCGGCCTGGGGACGGGTGGCTGAGGCGGTCAGCTCGGGATGGGTGATGCCGCGGTCGCCGGCGAAGCCGCAGCAGGTGGCCGACGGAGCGACGAAGACCTCCTCGGCGAGCGCCTCGGCAAGGGCGCGGAGTGGGCCGGCGAGACCAAGGCGGCGAGTGGCGCAGGTGGGATGCACAGTGGCGGAGACGACCTTCCCGCTCAGCTCGAGCTTGGGCATCAGCCGCAGCGCCCAGGCAACCGAGTCGACGATCTCCAGCTTCCCAACCCGCTCCGCGTTCTCCTCCGAGAGCACACCCTCGGCCGGATCGGCGATCGCGCCGGTGCAGGAAGCAGCATCGATGATCACCGGCAACTTCCCTTCCTCACTCCACTCCCAGAGTTTCTCCACCATCTCATTCGCCTTGTGCCGATGAGCGGCCTCGAACCCTTTCGAGCTCCAAGGCAACCCGCAGCAGCTCCCCGCCACGTCCTCCGGCACCCAAACCGGCGCCTCAGCCCGTGTCGAAACCGTCACCAAAGCGTCAACCACCGATCGAGCCGATGATCGAGCACCTCTACGGTGCTCGATCGCAGGTTCGCGGGGAGAACCGAAGATGCGGTTCGTGCAGCTGGGGACGTAGACCGCAGCGGCCTCGTCTGGAGGAGTGGGTGAACCTTTCCGGACCCTCCTCGCTTTTGCCCGGAAAGGGTCACCCACTCCTCGCCCCTTGGCCGGACCAGGCAGACCCTTGCCGCGCTTCGTCCGCCGCACGAACGGCCCGCCAAACCGCAGCGCCACACGTGAAGCCTTTTCGACCGCGCCCCACCGCTTCGCCGCCGCCAACGCCGCCCTTTCCGCCCGCTCACCATGCCGCGCCACCCGCAGCTCCTTGACCATCCGCCCCGTATCGATCCCCAACGGGCAGGCGAGCTGGCATGACCCGTCGGTGGCGCACGTCTCCAGCGCGTCGTACTCGTACTCCGCCAGCAGCGCCCGCTGCACCGGCGAGCCCTCGGGCTGGCGCGCCATCTCCCGCCGCAGGACGATCCGCTGCCGCGGCGTCGTCGTCAGATTGCGGCTCGGGCAGACCGGCTCGCAGAAGCCGCACTCGACGCAGGTCGCCGCCCCGCCCCAGTCCTCGATCGCCGGCGTCGTTTTCAGGTTGCGCAGGTGGATGCCGGGGTCGCGACTCAGCAGCACGCCCGGCGAGAGGACGCCGTCGGGGTCGGCCAGCCGCTTCAGCCGCCACATCAGCTCGGTCGCCTTCTCCCCCCACTCGCGCTCCACATAGGGGGCCATGTTCACGCCGGTCCCGTGCTCGGCCTTCAGCGAGCCGTCGTACTTGTCGACGATCAGGGAAACGAGCCCGCCCATGAACGCCTCGTAGCGATCGAGGTCCTCCTGCTTGGCGAAGTCCGGGGTGAGCATGAAGTGGAGGTTCCCGGCCGAGGCGTGGCCGGCGACCCCAGGCAGGAAGCCGTGTTCGCCGAGCAGCGCCTGCAGGTCCTTGGCCCCCTCGGCGATCCGCTCCGGCGGCACGCAGACGTCCTCGACGATCAGCGCCGTGCCCTCCGGCCGCACCCGTCCGATCAGCCCGTGCAGCCCCTCCCGCACCCGCCAGGCCAGCTCGATCTCCTCCAGCTCGCGGGTGAAGGCGAGGGGGCGGATCAGCTCGCGCGCGGAGAGCAGCTCTTCGGCGCGGGCGACCTGGGCGTCGAGCTCGGCAGCGTCGGCGCCGCCGTACTCGACCAGCAGCACCGCCGACTCCGGCGGCAGCTCTTTCCACTCCTGCGGCGCCCCGACCATGTTCCAGGCGGCGGTGATCAGCGCCGGCGCCACCATCAGCTCGACCGCGGTGGCGCCGGAGGCGACCAGCTCGGGCACCGGCTCGATCGCCTCGTCGATGCCGGGGAAGTGGATCCAGGCGGTCGTCGTCACCGGCGGCAGCGGCACCGTCTCGAAGACGACCTCGGCGACGAAGGCGAGCGTCCCCTCCGAGCCGACCAGCAGGCGGCGGAAGATCTCCAGCGGCTCGTCGGCGTCGAGGAAGGCGCAGAGCCGGTAGCCGGTCGTGTTCTTGATCGCGAACTTGCGGCGGATCCGCTCGACGAGCTCGGCGTCGGCGCGGATCTCGTCGCGGATCGCCTCCAGGCCGGCGGCCAGCTCCGGCTCTGCGGCGGCGAAGCGCTCGGCGGCGCCGGGCGCGCCGGTGTCGATCTTCGTCCCGGACGGCAGGACGAAGGTCAGCTCGCGCACCGTCGAGTAGGAGTCCTTGGTGACCCCGCAGCGCATCCCGCCCGAGTTGTTGGCGACGACGCCGCCGACCGTGCAGACGTCGGTGCTGGCGGGGTCGGGGCCGAGCTTGCGCCCGTAGGGGGCGAGGACACGGTTGGCGTGGCCGAGGATCGTCCCCGGCTTCACCCGGGCGCGGTCGCCGTCCTCCTCGACCCGCACGCCGCCGAAGTGCTTGCGGACGTCGACGAGGATGCCATCGCTCTGCCCCTGGCCGTTGAGGCTGGTGCCGCCGGCGCGGAAGGTGACGGGGATGCCGCGCTGGCGGCCGAAGCGCAGCACCTTGGCGACGTCGTCTGCGTCGCGCGCCGCGACCACCGCCCGCGGGAAGAGCCGGTAGGGGCTGGCGTCGGAGGCGCAGGCGACGAGGTCGCTGGCGCGGTGCAGGACGCGGTCGGCGCCGAGCAGCGCTTCCAGCTCGCCGCGCAGCGGCTGGGCGACACCGGCGGCGGTCTTGTCGGGAGCGCGGTCGGCGGCAGGCTGGCTCGGCGGCGGTGGGACCTTGCGCGCTTGGCCTGGAAGCAGCATCTCTTCTCTTTAAAAGAGCGACATCCCGGGCGCGACCGGCACTTCGACCAGCTCCGGCTGCGAGGAGGCAAGGGCGGCGCTGAGCGCCCCGGCGACCTCGTCGCGCTCGCGCGCCCGGCGCGCCTTCACCCCGTAGCCCTCGGCGACGGCGGCGACGTCGAGCTTCGGCAGGTCGAGGCCCGGCGCCCCGTTCACCTGCTCCACCTCGGCGAACCACTTGAGGATCCCGTACTCCTGGTTCTGGAGGACGAGGAAGGTGACCGGCGCCCGGTAAGCGACGGCGCTCCAGAAGGCGGTGATCGCGTACTGGGCCGACCCCTCGCCAAGGACGCAGACGACCGGGCGGTCGGGTTGGGCGAGCTGCACGCCGACCGAGGCGGCGAGACCGAAGCCGAGGCCGCCGCCGGCGCTGAAGTAGTAGCTGCCGGGACGCGAGATGCGCAGCTGGTTGCGCAGCGCCAGCGTGCTCGAGGGGGACTCGAGGACGACGATCGCGTCCTCGGGCATCGCTTCGGCGAGGGCGCTGTGGACGGTCGAGGAGTTGAGCGGGTCCTCTGCCGGGATTTCGCCCGGTCCCGGGTTCGGCTCCGGCACCGGGCGCGAGGACTCCGGCACCGCCTCCAGCAGCGCCGCCAGGGTCAGCCCGACGTCGGCGACGATCGCGTCGCCCATCGGCGCCCGCACCGCCTCGTCGGGGTCGCTGGTGATCGCCACCAGCCGCGCCCCCGCGGGCAGCAGCGGCCCGGGGATGTGGGGGTAGTAGGGGAAGACCGAGCTGCCGGCGACGAGGATCAGATCGTGGCCCTCGAGCGTCTGCCCGACCGGGCCGATCGCCGGCGGCAGCACGCCGCGGAAGTTGGGGTGCCCCTCTGGGAAGCCGAGGCGGACGCCGCCGGTGGCGGGCGAAGCCCAGACCGGCAGACGCTGGCGCTCGGCGAGGGCGATCGCGGTCTCCCAGGCGCCGGCCGCATCGATGTCGGGGCCGGCGACGAGGACGGGGTTCTGCGCCGCGTCGAGCGCCTCGGCCAGCGCCCTCACCGCCTCGGGATTGGCGACGGCGCGGCCGTCGAGCTGGCGTGCGATCGCCGCGGCGGCGTCGCCCTCGTCGACCTCGGCGTACCAGTCGTCCATCGGCAGCGAGACGAAGACCGGCCCGCGCGGGGCCAGCCCGGCGAGGTGGGCGCCGTGGGCGAGCGCCAGCGGCACGTCCTCGGCCCGCGGCGGCTCGAAGGACCACTTGACCAGCGGGTGCGGCATCCGCGTCGCGTCGCGGTTGGTGAGGTTGGCCTGCAGGGTGATCTGCGCCCGCGCCTGCTGGCCGGCGGTGACCAGCAGCGGCGAGTGGTTGGCCTGGGCGTTGAAGATCGCCCCCATCGCGTTGCCGACGCCGGGCGCGGTGTGGAGGTTGACGACGGTGGTCTTGCCCGAGGCCTGCGCGTAGCCGTCGGCCATCCCGACCACGACCGCCTCCTGCAGCCCCAGCACGTAGCGGAAGTCGGCGGGGAAGTCGGCGAGCATCGGCAGCTCGGTGGAGCCCGGGTTGCCGAACATCGTCGTCATCCCGTGGGCGCGGAAGAGGTCGAAGGCGGCTTCGCGGACCGTGGACATGGAGCGAACCCTATCTTGGCCGCCCAGCCAGGCACCCCGGATCCCGAGCTGCATCAGCTTGACTATCTGCTGGGTGGTCAAGTTGGTGCAGTTCGCCTTGCGCGCGGCAGGATTCAAGGGACCGCCGTCGTAGCGCCGATAAAGCGGGGGTGAGCCACCTCCACGCCAGCACCTGGGTTCGTGCCCTGGCGATCGTCGCCCTCTCCTGCGCGCCGCTGTTCGCGGTCTGCGGGCTCGCCAAGGCGGAAGGGCCCCCGGGGCCGACCAGGGTGATCTCGACGCCGGGGAAGATCGTCCCGATCCCCGCCTCGGTGCCGCACGAAGAAGGCGACATGGTCGACAGCCGGATCGTCCCCGACCTGGTCTGGATCGCCAAGCGCTACCCGATCTACGTCACCGACGGCTACTCCGGCCCGCTGCCGAACGGCGAACACGTCGGCTGCAACCGCTGCCACGTCAAGGGCTCCGACCACTACAACGGCCTCGCCGTCGACGTCGTGCCGGTGGGCGGCGGCACCACGTGCAACGCGACCTGGGCGCCGATCACCCGCCTCGCCCACTGGGCCGAGCCGGTGCAGAACCAGCCGCGAGCGCCCTTCCGCTGGGTCGGCTACGAAGGCGACGCCGGCCACGGCTGCGGCAACCACCTCCACCTCTCCTGGAACCACGCCCCGGCGCCCGAATACCACCTCGCCGAATGGGTCGAAGTCTTCCCCGTCGGCACCAGCGCCAGCCCGCGCAAGCGCGGCAAGAAGGCGACGAAGGCGAAGGCGAAGCCGAAGGTGCCTCCCGGCCCCTCCGGCGGCGTCTCCCAGTCCTCCACCGGCGGCATCTCGCCCAACGGGTCCGGCGACTGATCCTCCATAGGATGGGCCGGTGCGCCTCGTCGCCTCCGCCCTCCTCGCCTGCCTCTGCCTGATCGCCGCCACCGGCTGCGGCAGCCAGGAAGAAGCGACGCCGGTCGCCTGCCTGGCGGGGCCGGCCGCCTATGAAAGGGCGCTGGCGGCGGCGCCGGGGGAAGTGCTGCTGGCGGGGAAGACGCCGATCAGCAGCTGCCTCGTCCGCAACCAGAGCGGCGGCGAGCTCGCCGGGGTCGGCGAAGCGATGGTCGCGGCGGCGACGAAGCTGAACTCGGAGGCGCGGGCCGAGCCGGGCGGCGAAGCCGCCGTGCGGCTCGGCTACCTGCTGGGCGCCGCGCAGCGCGGCGCCGATCGCAGCGAAGGCATCCACTCCGACCTCGTCCGCCGCCTCACCGTCGCCGCCCGCTATGCCCCCGGCAAGCAGCCGCTCCCGCCCGCGTTCTACCGCGCATATCGGACTGGATACGCTGCTGGGCATAGTGAAGGCTGACCTAACGAGGAGACGCATGGCAGAGCAGCTGTGGGGTGGCGAGACCACCAAAGCGGTAGACAACTTCCCGGTCTCGGGCGAGCGGGTGCCGGTGCCGGTGGTGCGCTGGCTGGGCCGGATCAAGGGCGCCGCGGCGGAGGTCAACGGCGAGCTCGGCCAGCTCGACGGCGACCTCGCCGAGCGGATCGCCGAGGCCGGCCGGGCGATCGCCGAAGGCGAGCACGACGACCAGTTCCCGGTCGACGTCTTCCAGACCGGCTCCGGCACCTCCTCGAACATGAACGCGAACGAGGTCATCGCGGCGCTGGCCGGCGAGGGCGCCCACCCCAACGACCACGTCAACATGGGGCAGTCCTCCAACGACGTCTTCCCCTCGGCCGTGCACCTGGCGGCGCTGGACCAGGTCACCCACGACCTGCTGCCGGCGATGGGCGCGCTGGAGGGCGCGCTGGAGGAGAAGTCGCGACAGTTCGCCGACGTCGTCAAGGCCGGCCGCACCCACCTGATGGACGCGGTCCCGGTGACGCTCGGGCAGGAGCTCGGCGGCTACGCGGCGCAGGTGCGGCTCGGCGTGCAGCGGGTCGAGGGGACGCTGCGGCGGGTCGGCCAGATCCCGCTCGGCGGCACCGCCACCGGCACCGGCCTCAACACCCACCCGGAGTTCGCCGCCAAGGTGCGCGAGAAGCTCGCCGCCGACACCGGGCTGGCGATCTCGGCCCCGCTCGACGCCTTCGAGGCGCAGGGAAACCGCGACGCCCTGGTCGAGCTCTCCGGCGCGCTCAAGGTCTATGCCGTCTCGCTCAACAAGATCGCCAACGACCTGGCGCTGATGGGCTCGGGCCCGCGCGCCGGCCTCGCCGAGCTGCGCCTGCCGGAGCTGCAGAAGGGCTCCTCGATCATGCCCGGCAAGGTCAACCCGGTGATCCCGGAGGTGGTGATCCAGGTCGCCGCCCAGGTGATCGGCAACGACGCCGCGATCACCGTCGCCGGCAGCCAGGGCCAGTTCGAGCTCAACGTGCGGGTGCCGCTGATCGCCCGCAACCTGCTCGACTCGATCAAGCTGCTGGCCAGCGCCTCGCGCCTGCTGAACGAGAAATGCGTCGCCGGGGTGGAGGCGAACGAGGAGATGACCGAGCGCCACGCCGAGGCGACGCTGGCGACGGCCACCGCCCTCAACCCCCACATCGGCTACGACCGCGCCGCCGACATCGTCAAGGCCGCGGCCGAGTCGGGCCGCTCGCTGCGCGAGGTCGCGCTGGAGCAAGGGGTCGAGCCGGCGGTGCTCGAGGAGGCCCTGGACCACCGCCGGATGGCGCGGCCTCACGGGTAGTTGCGGCACAACCCGCATCTCGGCAGGCCCGACGACGAGCTGCACGGGCTCGGCGAGGGCGAGATGCTCGCCATCGTCCAGGGCCAGCACGGCTACGTTTCGCCGAGCTGGTACGGGTCCGGCGCCACCCGCGCCCCGACCTGGAACTTCAGCGTCGCCCACCTCCACGGCGTGCCGGAGATCCTCGGCGAGGAGGAGAACCTGAACACGCTCACCCGCCTGGTCGAGCGCTTCGAGCGGCACGTCGAGGAGCCGATGTACCTCGACCGCGAGTGGGCCGAGCCGTTCGCCCGCGGCACGGTCGGGATCAGGCTCCCCGTCGACCGCTTCACCTGCAAGCTGAAGCTGAGCCAGGACAAGGACCTCGTCAGCCGGCAGCAGGTGATCGAGCACCTGCGCCAGCCGGGCCCCTACCAGCACCCCGCGCTCGCTGACGAAGTCGAGCGCGAGCTTCGCTAACCCTGCAGGGTGACGAAGCGCTCCTCGGTCAGCTCGATCACCGCATAAGCCGGGCCCTCGCGGGTGTTGCCGGAATCCTTGACGCCGCCGTAGGGCTGCTGGTCGGTGCGGAAGGTCGGCACCTCGTTGATCAGGACGCCGCCGAACTCGAGGGTGCGGCCGGCCTGGAGGCCGCGGCCGATGTCGCGGGTGAAGACGCCGGCCTGGAGGCCGAACTTGGAGTCGTTGGCGAGGCGCAGCGCCTCGTCGAAGTCGGTGAAGGTGTCGATCGTGGCGACCGGGCCGAAGATCTCCTCGCACCAGACCTTGGCGTCTTTCGGCGGCGCCTTCAGCAGGGTCGGCGCCAGGCAGCGGCCCTCGTCGACCAGCTCGCCGCCGGTCAGCAGCTCGGCACCGCCGGCGATTGCCTCGTCGACCCACGCCTTGACGCGGTCGCGATCGTCGGGCGTGATCAGCGGCCCGACGTCGGTGCCCTCGTCCAGCGGGTCGCCGACGGTGAGCTTTTCGGCGTTGGCGACCAGCCGCGCGGTGAAGGCGTCGGCGACGTCCTCGTGGACGAGGATCCGCTGGATCGAGATGCAGCTCTGGCCCGCGTGCGCGAAGGCGTGGATCTGGGCTTTGTCGGCGGCTGCTTCCCAGTCGCCGTCCTCGGCGACGATCAGCGGCGCGTTGGAGCCGAGCTCGAGATTGACCTTCTTGTGCGGGACCTTGGAGCGGATTTCCCAGCCGACCGGCGCCGAGCCGGTGAAGGTGAGGGCGCGGGTGAGCGGGTGCTCGACGATCGCGTTGCCTACCTTCGAGCCCGGCCCGGGGACGACCGAGAGCCAGCTCTCCGGCAGCCCCGCCTCGACCAGGATCTCGGCCAGCTTCAGCGCCGAGATCGGGGTCTGGCCGGCGGGCTTGAGGACGATCGCGTTGCCGGCGGCGATCGCCGGGCCGAGCTTGTGGGCGACGAGGTTGAGCGGGAAGTTGAAGGGGCTGATCGCGCCGACCACCCCGTAGGGGACGCGCAGCATCACGCCGAGCTTGCCGGCCCCGGCCGCGGCGGCGTCCATCGGCACCGTGCCGCCGGTCAGCTTGCGCGCCTCGACCGCGGAGAACTCGAGCGTGGAGACGCAGCGTTCGGCCTCCACCGTCGCCGTCTTCAGCGGCTTGCCGGCCTCGGCGGCGATCGTCGCCGCCAGCTCGTCGCGGCGCTCGGCGACGATCTCGGCCGCGCGCTCGAGCACCGCCGCGCGCCGGTGCTGCGGGAAGTCGACGCTCTCGAAGGCCTCGTGGGCGGCCTCGATCGCGCTGTTGGCGAGCGCTTCGTCGGCCTGGGCGACGCGGCCGACGACGCTGCCGTCGTAGGGGCTCTTGACCTCGTCCCACTCGCCGGTCTCCTGCCACTCGCCGGCGGCGAGGAGCTCGTGGTCGGTTGCCTGCACCGTCTGCGTCGCCATCTGGCCCTCCTCGAAATTTGCGTTACATCCAGAGTACGGCCCCGCGCATGCAGGCCGCTACTCCGATCCGTTGAATCTGTTGGCTCAGAGATGTCCAAGCCCGTGAGCAAACTGCGCGCCTTCCTCGCGTCTTTCGCGACGGCGGCGCTCCTCCTCTCCCTCTACCCGCTCGCCGCCTCGGCCAGCGTCAGCTGGATCGTCCACGGGCGCGGCTTCGGCCACGGGGTCGGGATGAGCGCCTACGGCGCCTACGGCTACGCCAAGCACGGCAAGGGCTACCGCTTCATCCTCGCCCACTACTACCCGGGGACCGGCATCGGCACGCTGGAAAAGACGCGGGTGGTACGGGTGCTGCTGGGGATAGAAAGTGGCGACGTCGGCTTCAGCGGCGCCACCAGCGCCTGCGGCCAGCAGCTCGACCCCAAGCGCGGCTACGAGGCGCACCGCAACGGCGGCTCGGTGCGGCTGCGCACCTCCGGCGGCAAGACGCTGGCCAACTGCGGGCGCAAATTGCGCGCCGCCGGCAACGGCACCATCGCGATCGCCGGCTACGGCCGCTACCGCGGCGCCCTGGAGACGGTGCCGACCGAAAGCCAGGCCGGTTCGCTCAACGTCGTCAACGCGCTTGCCGTCGACGCCTACGTCAAAGGCGTGATCCCGAACGAGTCGCCGCCCTCCTGGCCGATGGCCGAGCTGAAGGCGCAGGCGGTCGCCTCGCGCTCCTTCGCTCTCACGGCCGGGGTCGGCGGCAACGGCTTCGACCTCTACGCCGACACTCGCAGCCAGGTCTACAAAGGCCTGGAAAGCGAGTACACGAGCTCCGACGAAGCGGCCGAACAGACCCGCGGCCAGGTCGTCACCTACAACGGCAAGATCGCCGAGACCCTCTTCTCGGCCTGCTCGGGCGGCCACACCGAAAGCATCCAGAACGTCTTCGGCGGCCCGGCGATCCCCTACCTGCAGGGTGTCCCCGACCCCTACGACTACTACTGCCCGCTGCACGAATGGACGCTGGAATTCTCCGGCGCGGAGATCAGCGCCAAGCTCGGCGGCTACCTCGACGGTCGCCTGAAAAAGGTCGTCGTCACCAAGACCGGCCTGACGCCGCGGATCATCGAAGCCAAGCTCTACGGCACCGGCGGCGTCACCGCCGTCAGCGGCACCGACCTCGAGTCGGCGCTCGGCGGCTACTCGGACTGGATGACCTTCCAGAAGGTCGTCTCGAAGAAATAGGCGACTGCGCCTGTCGATTCATGCGCCCATAAGGACGCATGAATCGACACTCAGCCGTCCGGATACGGCTGGATCGGGATGCCGTGGGTGGCCTCGCGCATGCCGAGCTCGTAGGCGCCGCCGGCTGGGAGCGTGAGCCGGCGGGGCGGGAGGCCGGGGCGTTCGACGGTCAGCTCGAGGTCGGCGACCGAGCAGTTGACGGTGTGGTGCTCGGGGCCCTTGGGGTCGGCGTAGACCCAGCCGACGAAGTCCTTGGCGGGGGCGCTGACGCGGCCGTGGACGACGACGTCCTTACCGGGGAGCTGGAAGCTGCAGACGGTCGGCTGCTCCTCGATCCGGGCCGAGCCGATCGCGCCGAGGCCGCCGAGCCGGTGCGCCTCGCCGTCGAGGACGAGCATCCCGGAGGGGATCCAGGGGCTGGTGCGGGAGCCGAGGCGGACGCGGGCGGCGCCGGCGTCGAAGTAGGTGCCGGGCGCGTCGGGGAAGCCGGTGCCCTCGAGCCAGACCCAGCGCTCGGCGTGCTCGCTGCCCCAGTTGTGGCCGATCATCCCCGGCCAGCCGGTGAGATCGATCGCGGTGTCGTCGATTTCGAGCCGGCCGTCGAAGCGGGCGTCGGGGTAGGGCGCGAGGAACTTCGTCTTCGGCAGCGGCGCCTGGTAGAGCCAGTCGGCGGGGAGGTACTTGCAGGGCTCGGCGTCACCGGAGAAGGTGAGCGACCAGCCGGCGCCGAGCGCCTCCGTGTCGGCCGAGCCCTCGGCGCGGCCGGGGCCGATCTCGGCGTCGGCGACGCGGATCCAGGAGCCGGCGGGAGTGGAGAGCTGCGCGGCCGGGACCGTCACCTTCGTCGCCAGCGGTCCCTCGGCGTCGCGGTCGAAGAAGCAGAACCAGATCGAGGCGTTGGGCTCGGCGCCCGGCCGCTTGTGGACGGTGTGGCGGATCCAGATCCCCTGCCCCCCGTCCGGCCGGCAGGCCTTCACGTAGAAGCTCTCGTAGTGGCCGGCCTTGGCACCGACCCGCGGGAACCGCGCCCGTTCCTCCATGGTGGGACGATAGCCCGGTGCGCGTGTTCCTGGCAGGTGCGAGCGGGGCGATCGGGCGGCAGCTGGTGCCGCCGATGGTCGCGGCCGGGCACGAGGTGGCGGGGATGACCCGCAGCCCGGGCAAGGCGGAGATGCTCCGCGAGCTCGGCGCCGAGCCGGTGGTGGTCGACGTCTACGAGCGGGAGGAGCTGCGCGAGGCTGTCGTCGCCTTCGAACCCGACGCGGTCATGCACCAGCTGACCGATCTGCCGGCCGATCCCGCCCGGATCGCCGAGCTGGCGGCCGCCAACCGGCGCATCCGCACCGAGGGGACCCGCAACCTGCTCGACGCCGCCCGCGCCGCAGGCGCCCCGCGCTTCGTCGCCCAGAGCATCGCCTGGCGCCTGCCGGGAGACGGCCACGCCTCGATCGACGAACACGAGCGGATGGTGCTCGAGGCCGGTGGCGTGATCGTCCGCTACGGCCGCTTCGACGGTCCCGGCACCTACCACGAGCACGACCTCGCCGATCCGCCCCGGATCAATGTGGAGGAGGCGGCGCGCCAGACGCTGCCGCTGCTCGAAGCGCCGAGCGGTGTGGTCGAAATAGTCGCCTCCTGAGAGGCGCGGAGACCAAGCAGGTCGGTGGACGCAGGGAGCGAGGGAGGGGAGCGCACTTGTTAGTGCGTGACCCGAGTGAGCGACTGAGGACGCCGAGATGCGCCGGTCTCCGCGCCTTTCAGACCTTGATCGTGATCACGTCGCCGTCTTGGACGACGTAGTCGCGGCCCTCGATCCGCAGCAGGCCCTTGTCGCGCGCCGCGACGTAGCCGCCGCAGGCGACCAGGTCCTGCCAGCCGATCGCCTCGGCTTTGACGAACGCTTCCATGATCTCGGTGTGGATCGTCCCCGCCGCCTCCAGCGCGGTGGCGCCGCGGTGCAGCGGCCGCGCCACCGCCTCCTTGCCCTCGCCCGCGGTGAAGAAGGTGATCAGCTCGAGCAGGTCGTAGGCGGCGCGGACCAGGCGCGCCAGGCCGGAGCCCTCGACCCCGTAGCTCTCGCGCATCTCCTCCGCTTCGGCCGGGTCGAGCTCGGCCAGCTCGGCCTCGATCCGGGCGCTGACCGCGACCACGCCGGCGCCGACCGAGTTGGCGTGGGAGACGACCGCTTCCGGCGCCTCCGCGTCGCCCTCGTCGACGTTGGCGACGTAGAGGATCGGCTTCGTCGTCAGCGCCTGCAGGTTCTGCGCCGCCTGCGGCGCGCCTTCGGGCACCGGGATCGAGCGCGCCGGCCGCCCGGCGGCGAGCGCCTCGTGCACCGCCTGCAGCCACTCGTGCTCGATCGCCGCTTCCTTGTCGCCCGACTTCGCCTGCTTGGCGACGCGGGGGAGCCGGCGCTCGACCTGGTCGTAGTCGGCCAGCACCAGCTCGGTCTCGATCGTCTCGACGTCGGCGAGCGGGTCGACGCGTCCGTCGGGATGCGGCACGCCCGATTCGGTGTGGCAGCGGACGACGTGGCAGATCGCGTCGGTCTCGCGGATCGAGGCGAGGAACTGGTTGCCGAGACCCTCCCCTTCGGAGGCTCCCTTGACCAGGCCGGCGATGTCGTGGAAGTCGATTTTGGCCGGCACCAGCTCGGAGCTGCCGACCGTCTCGGCCACCCGCGCCAGCCGCTCGTCCGGCACCTGGGCGACGGCGACGTTGGGCTCGATCGTCGTGAACGGGTAGTCGCCCATCTGGGCGCCGCCCTTGGTCAGCGCGTTGAAGAGCGTGGACTTGCCCGCGTTCGGCAGCCCGACGATCCCGACCTTCATCAAGCACCGCCTCCGCTGGCGCGTCCGGGGACGGCTTTCCTCACCTTCATAGGGAGAGGGGCACCAGTAGGCCGAGGACGACTCCGAGCAGGGCGCCGACGAGAACGTCGGACGGGTAGTGCATGCCCAGGTAGGGACGGCCGAGCGAGAGCGCGAGGGCGACGAGGAACGCCGCCGAGGTCGCCGGGTCGACCCGGTACATCGCCGTCGCCACCGCGAAGGACGAGGTGGCGTGGGCGGAGGGGAAGCTGAGCGAGCTGGGCGCGCCGCCGAGCGGCGGCAGCCCCTCCAGCACCGGCCGCGGCCGCCGCACCGCCAGCTTGACCGCGTAGTTGAGGCCGATCGCGACCGGCCCCAGCAGGGCGCAGATCAGCCACGATTCCCAGCGGCCGTTGTCGATGATCGCCAGCGCCGCTCCGAGCAGGAACCAGACCAGCCCGTTGTTGCCGGCCTTGCCGAGGGCTACGGCGGCGTCCTCCACCGCCGGCGAGTGGCCGTGGGTGCGCATCCAGCGCAGCAGCTGCAGGTCGAGATCTTGCACGGCGCAGCAGGATAATCGCCCCATGCCCCAGGTCCCCGGCTACGTCCACACTCCCGGCCAGCACTGCGGCTCGACGGCGCTCCGCAACCTGCTCGCCTTCCACGGCCTCGAGATCAGCGAGGAGATGGCCTTCGGGCTCGGCGCCGGGCCGGGCTTCTACTACCTGGCGATGGACGGCGGCTCGCCGAGCCGCTGGTTCAACGGCCGCACCGCGCGGCTGGAGGAGGGCTTCCGCGAGCTGACCGGGGCGGCGCTGGAGCTGCGCACCTTCGCCGAGGAGGACGGTGAGGCCGCCTGGGAGGCGGCGCGGGCGCAGGTCGACGCCGGTAGCCCCGCACTGCTCCTGACCGACATCTACCACCTCGACCACTACGGCAATTCGGCCCACTTCCCGGGCCACGCGGTCGTCCTGGCGGGCTACGACGACGAGGCCGCCCACCTCTCCGACACCGGCTTCGAGGAGCTGCAGACGACGCGGCTGGAGAACCTGGCGCGGGCGCGCCACAGCGGCCACCCCGCCTATCCGCTCGAAGGGCACATGTTCACCGTCACCGCCGCGCTCGACCGGGCGCAGCTGAAGGCGGCGGTGCCGCGGGCGATCGAGCGGGCGGCGACCGAGATGCTGGAGCCGCCCTACGGGCCCTTCGGCGGCCTGCCGGCGCTGGAGCGCCTCGCCGCCGACGCCGGTTCCTGGCCCGAGGCGGTCGAGGATTGGCAGTGGTGCGCGCGCTTCGCCTACCAGGTGATCGAGCGGCGCGGCACCGGCGGTGGCTGCTTCCGGCTGATGTACGCGCGTTTCCTGGAGGAGGTGGGCCGGGACCAGGCGCCGCTGGCGGCCGAGGCGGCGGCGCGCTGGACCGATCTGGCGGAGGCGTTCAAGGCCGCGAGCGAAGACGACGAGCCCCGGTCCGGGCCATGGCGGGCGGTCGGCGAAGGCGCCGAGCGCGTGCTGGAGGCCGAGCGGCGCCTCTGGACGTCTCTCCGAGATTCGCCCTAAACGCGGGCGCGCCGAACGGCACCGGTTTGGCGATCCGACCCAGCCGGGTACCCGGGCTCCATGACCATTGGAGCAGGCATATTCCTCATCGCGGTCGGCGCGATCCTCAAGTTCGCGACCAACATCCACATCGAAGGCATCTCGGTCGACACGATCGGCGTCATCCTGATGATCGCCGGCGCGATCGGCCTGATCCTCGGCATCTTCCAGGAATTCATCTGGTCCCGCCGCCGGCGGCCGGTCGAAGGCGCCCCCGTGGAAGAACGGCGCGAAGTCCGCGACCCGGCCTACCGCGAAGCCCCGCCGCGCTACTAGGCCTGTCGCCTCGTTTTGCCCCGCGGCTCGGCGCGAGCCGCGGGGTTTCTCCGTGCCGAGCCCCCGTCGGTACTGGCGTTTATTCTCCTGAGTACTTGACGTTCTACTAGACAGGGGATACGACGATGGCGGATCTGACCGCTCCGGACTCGACCTCGGTGGGGATCACCCGCTTTGGCCGAGCGGCCACGACCAGCGCGGCCGAACTAGGGCCGCTCGCCGACCTGATCGGCACCTGGGTCGGCTCCGAGGGCTGGGAGCTGATCGCCGTGCCGGAAGGCGGAAAGAGCTTCCGGGTGATCCTGCGCCCCTACACCGAGGTGGTCACCTTCGAGGCGATCGGCGCGCCGGTCCCGAACCGCGGCGGTGCGGCCCCCGACCTGTTCATCGCCGGCCTGCTGTACCAGATGCGAATCGCCGACAAGGAAACCGACGAGCCGCTGCACCTGGAGAACGGGATGTGGCTCAACCTCGGCGAATCGCAGGAGAAGCCGATCGTGCGGCAGGCGTCGATTCCCCACGGGGATGTATTCCTCGCCCTCGGCACCTCGTACGCCACCGACGGTCCACCCGAAATCCCCTCTTTCGACGCTCTGCCGGACCCGGGACCGGATATCGAGGGCTACACCGAGGGGAAGTACCCGCCGTCAGACGAAAACTTCTCTCCGGGCGATCCGAACAAAGTCCTGCGGGAAGCGATCGAAGGACGGGAAATCGTCAACACCACCACCCTCTCGGTCGCGACCGAGGAGGGAGGCGGCATCGTCAACATCCCCTTCGTCGAACAGCACGCGAAAACCAGCCAGTTCGCCTGCACCTACTGGCTGGAGACGATCAAGGACCCGAGAACGGGCGACGAAGTCCAGCAGCTCCAGTACTCGCAGCAGACGAACGTCGAATTCATCCCCAAATTCGGCGAACCCGGCCTGATCATGTGGCCGCACGTCAACGTAAACACGCTGCGGAAACAGTAGGGGGCGCTAGAGGGCCGGCTGTTCGGGGTGGGATTCCCGGAACAGCTCCCCCGCCCGGATCCGTTTCGCCATGTCGCTCGACTCCTCGCGGTAGGTGCGGCCGTCCTCGAACTCGATCACCGGGTAGGCGCGCTGGCCGGAGAGCTGCTCGAGGTCGTCGCGCTTGCCTCTGCGCAGCGGGCCCTTGACTACCTCGTACTCGATCCCCTCCTCGTCGAGCGCCTTCTGCACTTTCCAGCAGGGGTGGGCGTTGATCTTCACCCACATGCTCGAGCAGCGATGGAGCTTGACCGCCACCGTCAACCTCCCAGGTTGTGGTGGGACTTGACGTCGAGCCACTCGCTCCGCGCCGGCGGCCCCTCGATGCCGCCCTCCTGCAGGGCCTGGCCGAGGCGCCCGTCCATGAACCGCTGCTGGTCCTCCTGCGAGGCCCAGAGCTCGTAGATCACGAAGCCGCCCGGTTTGACCGACGCGCTGTGGAGCAGCAGGCCCTCCGGCCACGGCCCCTCGCCGGTCTGCATGTCTATCCCGAGGACGTCGTTGACCCGTTCGTAGTCCTCGACGCCGTAGCCCTCGAACTCCAGAATCAGTGCCTCGGCCATTCTTCTCTCCCTTCGGGTACTTGCCGTTGCCGTTGTGACGCTCTCACGCAGGGGGCGCCTGCGTCAAGGCGCGGCCGATGATGCGGCGCCCACGCGGGTAGGGGCAACCCATGGCATCTCCCGCGAGGCGATCCGCGAGCGCCGCCACCCCGGGCGAGAGCTACAAGTGGATCGTCCTCTCGAACACGACGATCGGGATGCTGCTGGTGACGATCAACTCGTCGATCCTGCTGATCGCGCTGCCGGACATCTTCAGAGGGATCGACATCAACCCGCTGGCGCCGGGGAACACCAACTACCTGCTGTGGATGATCCTCAGCTTCCTGGTGGTGACGGCGGTGCTGGTGGTCAGCCTGGGCCGGCTCGGCGACATGTTCGGCCGGGTCCGCACCTACAACCTCGGTTTCGCCGTCTTCACGCTCTTCTCGGTGCTGCTCTTCGTCACCCCTTTCAGCGGCAGCGCCGGGGCGCTGTGGCTGATCGGGATGCGGGTCGGCCAGGGGGTCGGCGGGGCGATGCTGTTCGCCAACTCGAGCGCGATCGTCACCGACGCCTTTCCCGAGAACCGGCGCGGGCTGGCGCTGGGGATCAACGGCGTCGCCGCGATCGCCGGCTCCTTCATGGGCCTCGTCATCGGCGGCGTCCTGGCGCCGATCGACTGGCGGCTGGTCTTCCTCGTCTCGGTCCCGTTCGGCCTCTTCGGCACGGCCTGGGCCTACCTGAAGCTGGTCGACCTCGGCGAGCGGCGGCCGGCGAAGATCGACTAGCTCGGCAACGTCACCTTCGCGATCGGGCTGATCGCGGTGATGATCGGCGTCTCCTACGGCATCCAGCCCTACGGCGGCCACACGATGGGCTGGACCAGCCCGACGGTGCTGGCCGAGCTGATCGGCGGCACCCTGGTCCTGATCCTCTTCTGCTTCATCGAGACGCGGGTGGAGGAACCGATGTTCCACCTCGACCTCTTCCGCATCCGCGCCTTCACCGCCGGCAACCTCGCCAGCCTGCTCTCCTCGATCGGCCGCGGCGGCCTGCAGTTCGTGCTGATCATCTGGCTGCAGGGAATCTGGCTGCCCCTACACGGCTACAGCTTCACCGAAACGCCGCTCTTCGCCGGCATCTACATGCTGCCGCTGACCGTCGGCTTCCTCGTCGCCGGGCCGGCCTCGGGGATCCTCTCCGACCGCTACGGCGCCCGGCCCTTCGCCACCGGCGGGATGATCGTCGCCGCGATCTCCTTCTTCTTCCTCGAGCGGCTGCCGGTCGACTTCGACTACTTAGCCTTCGCGGCGCTGCTGCTGCTGAACGGGATCGGGATGGGTCTGTTCGCCTCGCCCAACCGGGCCGGGATCATGAACAGCCTGCCGCCGCGCCAGCGCGGCGCCGGCGGCGGCATGAGCGCGACCTTCCAGAACTCGGCGATGGTGCTCTCGATCGGGATCTTCTTCAGCCTGCTGATCGTCGGGCTCGCCTCGAGCCTGCCGCAGTCGCTCTCGAGCGGGCTGCAGGCGCATGGGGTGCCGGCGGCGCAGGCGCGGCAGCTCGGCGAACTGCCGCCGGTGGCGAGCCTCTTCGCCGCCTTCCTCGGCTACAACCCGGTCGAACAGCTGCTCGGGCCGGCCACCCTCCACCACCTCTCCCAGGCCCAGGCGGCGGAACTGACCGGCCGCTCCTTCTTCCCCCACCTGATGACCGAACCGTTCAAGGACGCGCTCGGCACCGCCTTCACCTTCTCGCTGATCGCCTGCCTGATCGCGGCCGCGGCCTCCTGGATGCGCGGCGGCAAGTTCCACTACCGCGAAGAGGGCACGGAGCGGGGGCCGGCGCGCCCGCAGGCGGCGGCGGGCGCGCCGAGAGAGGTGGCGAGCCGATGAAGCTGGTCGCGATCTCGGCCTCCTACGGGGCGGGCGGCAACGTCGTCGGCCCGGCGCTGGCCGAGCGGCTCGGCGTCCCCTTCCTCGACCGCGCGATCCCGGTGCAGGTGGCCGAGCGGCTCGAGGTGCCGCTCGCCGACGCCGCCGCCCACGACGACCGGGCCGGCGGCAGCCGGCTGGAGCGGATGCTGCGCGGCTTCCGCGCCACCGACCCGAGCGTCCCCGCCCCGCTGCCGGCGGCGAGCTTCACCTCCGAGGACTTCCGCCGCGCGACCGAGGAGGTGCTGCTGCGCCAGGCCGAGACCGGCGAGGGCGTGGTCCTCGGCCGCGCCTCGACGATCGTCCTCCGCGAGGACCCGCGGGCGCTGCGGGTACGGCTCGACGGCCCGCGCGAGCGCCGCATCCGGCAGGCGACGGAGCTCGGGGGGATCGACGAGGAGACCGCCGCCCGCGCCCTCGAGCACCTCGACCGCACCCACGCCGACTACGCCCGCGACCTCTACAACGTCGAGATCGCCGACCCCGCGAACTTCCACCTGCTGCTCGACTCGACCGCGATCCCGCTGGAGGCGTGCGTGGACTTGATCGCGCTGGCGGCGGAAAAGATGCCGGCGGGCGAAGCAACCCGGTCCCGCCCGGGCGCGGCATAGACTGCCGCGCCATGAAACCAGCCCGCCGTCTCCCCATGCTCCTTGTCCTCTCGGCCCTCGCGCTCGGCCTGATGGCCGCGCCGGCGCTCGCCGCCCCCAAGGCCTATGTCTTGAACTACAGCACCGACAGCGTCGCGGTCATCGACACGGCGACGAACCAGATCGTCGGGCCGGAAATCCCGGTCGGCAGCGGGCCCTACAACATCGCCATCACCCCCGATGGGAAGACGGCTTACGAGCTCAACGAATCGGGCGAAAGCATCACCGTGATCGACCTGCAGACCGGACAGGTGGCAGGGCCGGAAATCGAACTCGGCACCAGGCCCTACGTGATCGCGATCAGCCCAGACGGCAAGACCGCCTACATCACCACTTCCGCCGGCAAAGTCCTGGTCCTCGACACGCAGACGAATCAGGTCGTCGGTTCGATCCCCGTCGAAGGAGAAGCCTCGAGCCTCTGGGGCGTTGCCTTCTCGCCCGACGGCAAAGCCGCCTACGTGGCGAACGACGAAAACAACACCGTCGTGGTCATCGACACGGCGACCCGTCAGGTCGTCGGCGCTCCGATCCCGGTCGGCGAAGACCCGGTCAACATCGCCTTCACGCCCGACGGCAGCCGGGCCTACGTCACCAACGACGAAAGCAACGACGTCTCGGTCATCGACACGGCGGCCCGTCAGGTCGTCGCCACGATTCCGGTCGGCGAAGAACCGTGGGGCGTCTCGATCACCCCGGACGGCAAGAAAGCCTACGTCGCCAACTACCTCAGTCAGAACGTCACGGTCATCGACACCCAGACGAATCAGGCGGTCGGGTCGCCGATCCCGGTCGGCGAAGAGCCGTACGAAACGGCGATCACCCCCGACGGCAAGACCCTCTATGTCGCCAACTACGAAAAAGGCGAAAACATCAGCGTGATCGACACGCAGACGGACACCGTGAAGACCACGATTCCCGACACCGGCGGCGGGCCCTGGCAGATCGTCGTCGCGCCGGACAAATCACCGCTTCCCTCGTTCTCGGCGAGCCAGCAGAAGCTCGGCGGACCCGTCGCCTTCAACGGCCTCGCCTCGAGCGATCCCGACGGCTCCGTCGCCAGCTTCGACTGGGCCTTCGGCGACGGCGCGACGGCGCTGAACGGCGGCCCCACCCCGTCGCACGAATACAAGAAGGCCGGCCCCCACACCGCCAGCCTCTCGGTGACCGACAACGAAGGCTGCTCGGTCGCGCTCGTCTTCACCGGGCGCACCGCCTACTGCAGCGGCTCGGCCGCGTCCTCGCAGACGATCAAGGTCAAGCCGAACCGGATCCGGTTCGGGAAGCTGACGAAGAACCGCAAGAACGGGACGGCCAAGCTGCAGGTGATCGTCCCCACCGCCGGCACGCTGAAGCTGCTCGGCAAACAGGTGCGCTCCGCCAAAGGCAAAGCCAAGAAGGCCGGGAAGGTGACGCTCTCGATCCGGCCCAAGGCGAAAGCCGCCAAAGCCCTCGCGAACAGCCACCAGCTGAAGGTCTGCATCCTCGTCAAGCTCAAGCCGGCGGGCGGCGCCACCGCCAGCAAGGGCAGGGCGCTGACGCTGATCCGCCGCTAGCACTCAGGCCAGTCGAGCGCGGCAAGCTGTCCGGGCGGCAGCTTGCCGCGCCTCTCGAAGACGCGCCCGAGCTCCTCGTCCAGCCAGCTGAGGCCGGCTTCGGAGAGGCGGATCGCGGCGGCCTGGCTGATCGACCGGCGGGGGCCGACGTTGCCCTCGCCGCAGTCGGCGTTCTCGGCGGTCGGGCCGAACGCGTAGGCGCCGAGCTCGTCCATCAGCTCGCCCACACGCGCGCAAGCTAAAGCAACTGCCCTACTTCAGCTCGCCGCGGTCGAACTTGCCGTCGCCGTTGAGGTCGGAGTGCTTGTAGTCGACGTTGCCGTTGGGCTTGAAGTTGATCTTCAGGACCCTGCGGTCGGGTGCGCGCAGGAGGCCGCTCGGGCTGATGCAGTTGGTCTGCAGCACCAGGTCGAGGGGCGGCTCCCTGCCCCGTCCGCTCGGCAGCAGCTTCGGGTTCCTGACGTTGATGCCGAGCAGGGTGAAGGTCTCGTCCTTGGTGGTCCGCTTTCCGCAGGGCCCGTGGCAGGCGAGCCGCATCTTCTTCTCGCGCACCGGGCCCTTCGCTCCCCTGGGCGGCGGGGTGACGAACATCATGCCCTTCGGCGCGAGCAGGCTCGCCTTGCCCTTGCAGCCGAGGCCGGAGCCGGCGGTGCAGAGGATCGCCGTGTTCAGCTTGAAGGCGAGCCGCGTGCTGTCCGAGAAAACCCGGAAGTCGTTGGCGAAGCCGGTGACCTTCGAGCAGTCGCAGGGGGGCTTTCCGCCATTGCTCGTGGCGGTCTCGGCGCCCTTCGCGCGCGCCTTCGAGCCGTCGTCGCCGGTGACCGTGACGGTGACCCGCGATTCGCCCGGGCCGGTCGGGTGGAAGGTGAGCGTGATCGTGCAACTGGAGTGCGGCTGCAGGGTGACGCTGACGCAGCCCTGGGTCGTGAAGCTGCCGGCGCCGGCGCCCCCGAGCAGGACGGCGTTGACCGTGACCGCGGTGTCGTTGCTGACGTTGGTGACGGTGAACTGCTGGCCGGTGGAGCTGCCGACCGCCCGGACCGGGCCGGCGACGATCCCCGGCGATATCTGCAGCCGCGCCGGCAGCCCGAAGTCGATCGTGTAGGCGACGGCCGGTTCCTCGCCGCCCGGGTTTTTGCTGCCGAGCGGGTTGTTGACGTGGAACAGCATGCGGTAGAGGAGCTTTTCCGGCCCGACGGTCTCTTCCGGTACCGGCGTGGCCGGGAATTCGTCCTGCTCGTGGCCGACTTCGATTTCCGGGCCGTATTCGGGCGGCGGTTCGAATTCGTCGATCGGGTCGATCGCGTCGTTGGGGAGGTCGGCGTCGAAGAAGACGTCCTCGGAGGAACCGGGAGGAGGGGCGGGCGACGCGACGTCGTTGACTTTGCCTTTGCAGGAGTTCACCCCGTCCGGCGGGGCGGGATCGTTGTCGGTCGGGTATTCGGGGTCGCCGGGGAACGGGAACGGACAGAAGAAGGAGAAGGCCTCGGCCCTCCCGGGGCGCGCGCAGGAGATCGCGAGCGCGACGAGCATCACGGTCGCGACGAGCGCGAGCGCCGGAATGCCCAGTGTGGCGGTTCTCCTCATGACCCGTGCCCCCGAGGAGGCACGGCTCGATCCTAATCCGGCGGCGGCCGCCTTCGCAAGGTGCGCTCAGGCGGGCAGCGACTCGGGCAGGCCGAGGCGCTCGAAGGCGACGTCGAGGGCGGCGGGATCGAAGGCCTGCTCGGGCATGCGGGCGACGACCTCGCGCTCGGGACTCTCCGGGGTACGGGTGATGAAGGCGTCGACGGAGGAGATCTCGCGGCCCTGGAAGGTGAGGACGTTTAGGGCAAAGCGCTGGTAGTCGCCGGTCCCCTCGTCCCAGCTGTAGAAGGCGAGCGCCTCCTGGCCGCTGGCGCGGACGCGCAGCGCCCGCCAGCGCCACGTGCCCGAGAGCGGTGAGCCGGCGAGGAAGGTGCCGATCGCCTCGCGGCCGCGGAACCAGCTGCGCAGCGGCGGCATCGTGAAGGCGGCCTCCTCGCTCAGCATCGAGACGACCGCTTCCACGTCCTGCCGTTCCCAGGCCTCGAGGTAGCTCTCGACCAGCTCGCGGATCTCCTCGTCGCCGAGCGTGCGCAGGGTCTCCTGCTGGCTGCGCTCGGGCAGGTTGCGCTCGAGCGAGGCGCGGGCCCGCTGCAGGGCGCTGTTGACCGAGGCGGTGCTGGTCTCCAGCGCCTCGGCGGTCTCGGCGGCGGAGAAGCCGAGCACCTCGCGCAGGATCAGCACCGCCCGCTGGTTGGCCGGCAGGTGCTGGAGGGCTGCGATGAAGGCGAGCTCGACGCTCTCGCGCATTTCGTAGCGCGCCTCGGGCGAGGCGAAGCCGTCCTCGATCCCCATCGCCTCGTCGGGATAGGGCTCGACCCAGACCGACTCCAGCAGCGGTTCGCCGGGGCCGGCGCTGGGGTCGGACGGCGGGAATTCGAGCGGCAGCACCCGCTTCGGCCGCTTCTCGATCGCGTCGAGCGAGGCGTTGGTGGCGATCCGGTAGAGCCAGGCGCGCAGCGAGCTGCGCCCCTCGAAGCGGCCGAGGCCCTTCCAGGCGCGGAGCAGCGCCTCCTGCAGGGCGTCCTCGGCGTCGTGGACCGAGCCGAGCATCCGGTAGCAGTGCGCGTGCAGCTCGCGCCGGTAGGGCTCGACCAGCGGCTCGAAGGCGGACTCCTCGCCCGCCTTCGCCGCCTCCAGGAGCGTCACCTCAGACATCGAGGCCAGCCTAGACCTCAGCCGCGCTCGACGATCAGCAGCCGGTTGCCGTCCTGGTCGCGGAAGAAGAACATCGGCGGCACCGGCCCGCCCATCCGCATCACCTCGGCGTCGACGTCGACCCCCCGCTCCCGCAGGGTCGCGTGGTCGGCCTCGATGTCGGTGGTTTGGAAGGCAACCCGGGACTCGATCCCGGTCTCCTGTCCCTCCATCGGCTGCACCAGCGCGACCGTCGTCGCGGCACCGGCCGGAGCCACTTCGACCCAGCGGTTGCCGTCGCCGAACGGCGTGTCGTTGCGCTTCTCGAATCCCAGCTTCTCGACGTAGAACTCGATCGCCTCGTCTTGATCGGCGACCGGCACCATCACCGTCGCCACCTGGGCGACGTTGGTCCCGCTCGCGGTCGTCTCGGTCATCTTGATCCTCCTTGTGACGGTTGGCTTTAGGAGACGAGACCGGCGAAAACGGATGATTTCATCGGTGGACCCGGGCGCTCCGGCCATTTGCACCGCATAGCGAAACAAATGACCGGCGCACAGGGCGGGGCATTGAGGCGGGAGCGACGGGACTCGAACCCGCGACCTCCGGCGTGACAGGCCGGCGCTCTAACCAACTGAGCTACGCCCCCGAGTGGGTTGGGAAGGGCCGGCTCGGGAAGCGGCCCGGACAGGGGAATCTAGCGGGTGCGGGGCGTTGAGGCGTGGGTCGGCGAGCCGACTCGGGGATCTTTACGAGAGGTTGACCTGGGCTGAAGGTTGGGTGCCGATACTCAGGCGCAACCGAGACCGAGGAGGAGATATGCCGCAGATACTCGTCGTCGCCGATTCGTCTCAGGGATCGGGCGAGATCGTCTACCGGGAGCGGGTCGCCCGCTCCAGCCTCGAATCCGAGCACTTCGCCGGCCAGTTGCTGGAGCGGGTCGGCTGGGCGGTCGGGGACGCCGACGAGCTGGAGAAGCGACCCGAGCCTAAGCAGGCTTCGCAGGTGCGCCCACCAGCTCCAGCAGCTCCGCCAGCGAGGCCCTGATTCCGACCTGCAGCACTTGCAGGTCGGGCACCCCGTCGCGGTCGGCGTTGAGGCCGAAGGTCGTCCTGCCGTCGTAGCTGCCGACCGCGACCCCGAGGGCGTGGCCGGGGAAGATCGGGATCAGGGGGACGGTGCGTCGCATCAGGGCGCCGAGCGAGTAGAGAGCGACCGGCGAGCCGGGGAAGTGGGTGACGGTGACGTTGAAGAGGTGAGGAGTGAAGGAGAGGCGGGCGACGGCGCTCTGGACCAGCGCCGGAGCCAGGCCGACGAACTCGATCGCGGCGCCCGGGCCGACCGCGGGGTTGCCGTGGCTGAGCGCGCTCGCGGCGGCCACGGTTTTGCGGTAGCGAAGCAGCGGGTCGGGCTCGGCGAGGTCGAGGTCGACGAACAGCGACGAGACCCTGCTGCCCGAGAGCAGGGCTTCGCCCGCCTGCTGCAGGCGCAGGCTGAGCGGAACCATCGCGCGCACGTGGTCGACGCTCTCGCCGCGGGACTCGAAGAGACGGCGGAGGCCGCCGGCGACGGCCGTGAGGACGACGTCGTTCGCCGTCCCGCCCAGCTCCCGCTCCACCCGGCCCAGCCCCTCGGTCGAGACTTCGACCGCCGCCAGCCGCCGGCTCGCGCCGATCGGCCGGTTGAGGCTCGTCCGCGGGGGCGGCGCCAGCTGCTCGCGCGCCAGCGTCTCCGCCATCGCCCGCGACTGGGCGCGGATCGAGCCCACCTTGCGCGGGTGGACGCGGGCGTCGATGCCGCCGCCGGCGGCCTCGCCCACCGCCCCCCGCTGGCGCGCCAGCACTCCCCGCTCCGAGTCCTCCCCGAGCAGGGCGACCAGCTGCGCCAGCGTCGCCTCCCCCTCCTCCGGCCGGGGCTGGATGTCGAGCATCGCCGCGACGATGCTGGCGCCGCTGATGCCGTCGATCAGGCAGTGGTGGACCTTGAAGACGAGCGCCCAGCGGCCGCCCTCGAGCCCTTCCAGCAGGGTCGTTTCCCAGAGCGGGCGGGAGCGGTCGAGCCGGTGCGAGAAGTAGTCCCCGAGCCAGTCCGTCAGCTCCGCCTCGCCGCCCGGCTCGGGCAGGGTCGCACGGCGGATCAGCTGACCGACGTCGAAGGCGGGATCGGGCAGCCAGACCGGCAGCGAGAGGCCGCCGACTCGCGACATCGAGAGGCGGCGGCGCAGGATCGACGACTCGCTGAGCCGCTCTCGCGCCTGCTCGCGCAGCTTCTTCAGCGACGGGCGCCCGTCCCCGGGCGGGGGGTCGAAGATCATCGCGCAGCCGACGTGCATGTGGGTGGACTCGTCGCCCTCCTCGATCTCGAGCAGGGCGGCGTCGAGGGGGCTCAGGTGGCTGCGCATGCGGGCAATGGTCGCGTCACCGGGAGGAGGCGCCATCCGTATAAGCCCGACGGGCCGCCGTGGCTGCCACCTGTGACCTAGTGTCCCGCGTCATAAGTTCCGCACCACCCCGGCGGCGTCTCGCCGGATGTGGCACCCAACTTATGACGCGGGACACTAGATGTGCGCGAGCTCGGGGCGGGCCAGCTCCGGCACCGCCGCCGGCGCCTCGTTGGCGGCGATCTCTTCCAGCAGCTCGCGCATCTGCGCCACCCGCTCGGCGCCGTAGCGCCGGGTCCAGCGCTTTTCGACCTCGGCGAAGAGGGCGAAGCCGCGCGCCTGGGCCTCTTCGCCGCGCGCGGTCAGGCAGATCAGCTTGGCGCGGCGGTCCTCGGGGTCGGGGACGCGCTTGACGTAGCCGCGCGCGACCAGGTCGTCGACGATCTCCCCGACCGACTGCTTGGTCATCCCCGCCAGGTCCGCCAGCGTCGTCAGCCGCATCCCGTCTTCTTTGACGAAGCGGAAGACGCAGCCGTGGGTGGGGCGGATGTCGCCGAACTCGGTCCGCTCCAGCTCCTCGCGGAAGTCGGCGAGGACGGCGTCGAGGGCGACGCCGAGCAGCCCCGAGAGGGGGATGCGGCCAGGTTTCCCCGCGAGGGTCGAGGTTTTTTCGGAGGCGGAAGTCATTTCGTCAGGAAGCCTGATAAGGTGCCCTGGTCAGGTCGCCTGACAAGGCTTCCTTACGAATTGTACCCGATGGTCTGGAGGTCCCGATGGACTCGGCAATCAACCGCAAGTGGTGGACGCTGGGCGCGGTCTGCGTCGCCACCTTCATGCTCCTGCTCGACATCACCGTGGTCAACACGGCGCTGCCCGCGATCCAGCGCGACCTCGGCGGCAGCTTCACCGACCTGCAGTGGGTGATCGACGCCTACACGCTCTCGTTGGCGGCGCTGGTGCTCACCGCCGGCTCGCTGGCCGACCGGCTGGGACGGCGGCGCGTCTTCGCCTTCGGGCTGGCCGTCTTCTCGCTCGCCTCGCTGCTCTGCGCGCTGGCGCCGGATCCGACCTTCCTCAACCTCGCCCGCGGCCTGCAGGGCGTCGGCGGCGCGGTGATGTTCGCGGTCTCGCTGGCGCTGGTCGCCCAGGAGTTCCCCAGCGGGCCCGAACGGGGGATGGCGATGGGGATCTACGGGGCGACGATCGGGATCGCGGTGGCGATCGGGCCGCTGGTCGGCGGCCTTTTGACCGACGGGCTCGGCTGGGAATCGGTCTTCCTGCTCAACGTGCCGATCGGCGCGGCCGCGATCGCCGTCACCTACTGGAAGGTGCGCGAGTCGCGCGACCCGAACGCGACCCGGATCGACTGGGGTGGGCTCGTCGCCTTCTCCGCCGCGCTCTTCCTGCTGGTGCTGGCGCTGCTGCGCGGCAACGACGAGGGCTGGGGCAGCGGCATCATCGTCGCCCTGTTCGCCGGCGCGGCGGCGCTGCTGGCGGCGTTCTTCGCGATCGAGCGGCGGACGGCCGAGCCGATGCTGCCGCTCGGCTTCTTCCGCCGGCGCGCCTTCACCGGCGTTCAGCTGGCGGCGTTCGCCGTCTCCGGCTCGATGTTCGCGCTGTTCCTCTACCTGACGCTGTACCTGCAGAGCTTCCTCGGCTACTCGCCGATCGAAGCGGGCCTGCGTTACCTGCCGATCACGGTCGCCTCGTTCATCGTCGCGCCGCTGTCGGGGGCGGCGCTGGCGAAAATCAAGGCCCGCTACCTGATGGCGGCCGGGCTGGCGCTGACCGGCGTCGGGCTGCTGCTGATGTCGGGGCTGGAGCTGAGCTCGGAATGGACGGCCCTCCTGGCCGGCTTCCTCGTCAGCGGCGTCGGCGTCGGCCTGCTGAACCCGGTGATCGCCGACGTGGCGCTGAGCGTGGTGCCGAAGGAGCAGAGCGGGATGGCAGCCGGGATCAACGACACCTTCCGCCAGGTAGGGATCGCGGTCGGGATCGCCGCCTGGGGCGCGATCTTCCTCGGCGCCGGCGCCTCCAAGGCGCAGGAAGTGGCGGGCGGCGCGCTCGACGGCTCGCAGGCGCGCGGGCTGGTCGAAGCGACCTCCTCGGGCCACCTCGGGCAGGCGGTCTCCTCGCTGCCGCAGCAGGTCCAGGAGACCGCGCGGGGCGCGGCCGAACAGGGCTTCCTGCATGGGCTGAACGAGATCCTCGTGCTGGGGGCGATCCTCTCGTTCGCCGGGTCGGTGTTCGCTCTGTGGCTGGTACGCGAGAGCGATATCGAGCGCGAGACGCTGGTCGACACGGCGTTCGAGGAGGCGGAGCCGGAGCCCGTTCGAGCGTAGCTGGGCGGCGGGTCCTGTCTCCGATCGGGGGCTCTCCCTACCGGGAGAGCCCTCCCGATCGTCGCCACCCGCCGCAGGAACGCTCACAGCTAGGCTGCCGCCATGAAACTGGTGACGTTCGACGCCGGGGACGGCCCTAGGGCGGGAGTGATCGAGGACGAGCGGGTTGTCGATGCCTGGGCGCTGCTGGGGGAGCCGCGCCGGGGGAGCTTGCGGGAGTTGATTGCTCATGAGCGGGTTGATCAGCTGCGGGGGCGGCTTGGCGACACCGGTGCGCCCTCGCATCCTCTTTCGGCGGTGAAGCTCTTGGTGCCGATTCCGGATCCGGAGAAGATCGTCTGCATTGGGTTGAACTACCGGAAGCACGCGGCTGAGGTGGGGGTCGCGGAGCCGCCTCAGAGCGCGACGTTCTTCGGCAAGTACCGGAACGCCTTGGTGCCGGATGGTGCGACGGTGCGGGTGCCGACGCCGAAGACCGACTACGAGGCCGAGGTGGCGTTCGTCGTCGGGCGGCGGGCGAAGGACGTGGACGAGGCGGACGCGCTCGACTACCTCGCCGGCTACACCCTGCTCAACGACCTCTCGGCCCGCGACCGGCAGGGGGCGACGCCGCAGTGGATGCCGGGCAAGGTCTTCGACGGCGCCGCGCCCTGCGGCCCCTGGCTGGTGACGCCGGACGAGGCCGGGCCGGCGGACCGGATTGGCATCCGCCTCACCCTCAACGGCGAGGAGATGCAGAGCAGCTCGACCGAGGACCTGATCTTCGGCGTCCCGGAGCTGCTGGCGCAGCTCTCGGCGCTGATGACGCTCGAGCCCGGAGACGTCGTCGCCACCGGCACCCCCGAGGGCGTCGGCATGGGCCGCAACCCGCGCGTCTGGCTCGGCGACGGCGACGAGGTCACCGTCGAGTCCCCCACCCTCGGCCGCCTCACCACCCACATCAGCGCCTAGCCGTTCCGTGGTTCCTTATGCACCCATGTCGTGCAAAAGGAACCACGGAACTAGGGGCGGGGCGGGATCTCGTCGGCCTTCGCCGGCAGCGAGGCCGAGAGCGGCTTGTGCGGGGGCAAGGCCCTCGTGGCCAAGGTGCTCGAGCGGGCGCGGGCGCCGGCCCAGCCCCCGCGGACGGGCGTGTAGGCGAGCAGGGCGTTCCAGGTTTCGGTATCGATCACGGCGTTGACCGGGAGGCCGTGCTCTTCCTTGAAGAGGTGGACCGCGCGGGCGGTCTGTCGGCCGAAGATCCCCGTCACCGGCAGTTCGTGCCCCGCCGCGACCAGGTGCTCCTGCGCCCAGACGACCAGGTCGCCCTTGCTGCCGCGCTTCAGCAGCGGGTGGGCGACTTCCTGGCGGAAGCCGGCCACCGGCCGCAGGGCGCTGGCGGCGCCGAGCGCTCCCCACTCGCGCCCGCTCGTCTCCTGCCAGTCCCACCAGCTCGGCGGCAGCCCGCCGTAGCTGGCGGCGAAGCGGCGGAAGAGCCGCAGCGAGGCGGCGCCGGGGGCTTCGTAGGTCTGGCCGATCGGGTAGATCGGGTGCCCCCAGATGCGGTTGTAGAGGTAGGTGTGCTCGTAGACGGTGCGGACCGAGGTGCCGATCGCCTTCCAGTACATCTGCGGCTGGTTGTACTGGGCGCCGCCGGGCCCGAAGAAGACCGAGTAGGGGAAGGCGGGGTGGTAATCGACGTAGGGGAAGCCGGCGAGGGCGACCGGGAAGGTTTCGCCGATCCGCGCCCGCAACCCCCGGACGTAGCGTTCGGCGGCGGCGTACTTGCCTTCGTAGTCGGACTCGGCGTCGATCACGAAGCAGTCGGCCCCCTTCTTCACCGCGGCCGCGGCGACCCTGGCTTCGGCGAGGGGGTTGTCGCCGTAGACGAACTGCCAGGCGCAGACGTCGAGGCCGCCGCGATGCAGCGCCTGCACCAGGCCCTTGCCGAACTGGCTCCAGACGCCGGTGCCGTCGGCCGCCTTGACGTAGACGGTGCCGATGTCGTTGCGCTTGGCGCGGGCGACGATCGCGCCGACGCTGCCGCCCTCGGAGTGGGAGACGTACCAGATCCACATCCCTTGCCGGTCGAAGGCGGTGTTGCCCAGGGTGGCGCCGGTTTCGGTGCCGGCGCCGCCTTCGACCTGCGAGGCGCCGCCGGTTTCCGCCGCCGCGCCAGCCGGGGAGAGGGCAGCCGCCGCGAGCGCGGCAAGGACGGCCAGCAGCGCCAGCGCGCCGCCTCTCCTGCGAAGTAGGGGACTCACGTCTGGTTCGAACACGGTAACGGGGGCGAGGCTGCGGCCCTTTGGGTCCGCCCGCCGCGCCTAACATCCACAGGGTCCCGCAATCCCCAGCCCGGCACCGACCATCGCCCCCTCCCGCAAGATCCTGTGCGCCCTCGCGCTAGCCGGCGCTCTGCTGGCGATGCCGGGAATGGCGGCGGCCCGCGGCCCGCGACTCCAGCGCGCGGCCCTCGTGCAGAAGGGCCGGGAGCTGGTCTTCGCGCTGCGGACGGCGAAGCCGGTGGCGCTCTCGGGGCTGGAAGCGCGGCCGGACACGCGGCGGGCGGCCTCGCGCTACCTCTGCCTCGGGCTCAGCCCTGCCAGGCACGAAGGCGAACGGCGGCTCTGCCTCGGCGGCCCAAAGTCGCACCGGCGGCTCGGATTGGTGATCGTCTCTGCCAGCGAAAAGCCGCTGACGCGGGGAAGCGTGCGCGCGACGGTGAAGCGACCCGAGCCCGGCAGGCTCGTCGTCGCCTTCGAACCGGCCGCCGCCGGGCTGCGCCCCCACCGCTACGCCTGGCGCGTGATCCAGAGCGAAGGCTGCGAACCCGGCCGCCGCTGCGCCCAGTCCCTCCCCGCCGGTGGCGCCTACGCCTTCCGCCTCCGCCCCGTGCGCGCGGTCGGCTGCACCGGCGGCAGCGCGGGGCTCGTCACCAACGGCTCGCGCGACCGCAAGGCGCTCGCCCTCACCTTCGACGACGGCCCCAGCGAATACACCCCCGAGTTCCTCCGGGTGCTGCGCGAAAAGGGAGTCCACGCGACCTTCTTCGAGATCGGCCAGGAGATGCCCGGCCGCGAACAGGTGATGCGCCAGATCCTCGCCGAAGGCGACGAGCTCGGCGACCACACGATGAACCACGTCGAATACCCCGGCTACGCGCAGATCGCCGGCGCCGCCGCGCGGATCGAGGCCTACACCCACTTCAGGCCCTGCCTCTTCCGCCCGCCCGGCGGCGCCTATGACTCCGGCGTCGTCGCCACCGCCGGCAGCCTCGGGATGCGGACGATCACCTGGGACGTCGACCCGCGCGACTGGTCGCTGCCCGGCACCGGCGCGATCTACTCCAACATCGTCGGCCACGCCCAGCCCGGCTCGATCATCCTCATGCACGACGGCGGCGGCCCCCGCAGCGAGACCCTGGCGGCGCTGCCGCAGGTGATCGACACCCTCCGCGCCCGCGGTTACCGCTTCGCCACCGTCTCCGAACTGCTCGGCTACCGGATCGTCTACCGCCCCTACGGCTGATCCGGACCGGCCTCCCCTTCCGTAGGGAGAGGCCGATGAGGATCGCGATCGTCGGAACCGGCATCTCCGGGCTCGTGGCCGCGCACCGGCTGCACCGGGAGCACGAGATCGTCGTCTACGAGGCGGGCCAGCGGATCGGCGGCCACACCCACACGGTGCCGGTCGCGGCCGAGGACGGGACCCACTGGATCGACACCGGCTTCATCGTCTTCAACGACCGCAACTACCCTCGCTTCGAAGCGCTGCTGGCGGAGCTGGGGGTGGCGAGCCAGCCCTCGCACATGAGCTTCTCCGTCTCCGACGGGCGCGGCCGCTTCGAGTACTCCGGCACGCCGCGCGGCCTCTTCGCCCGTCCCGCGCACCTGCTCAGCCCCACCTTCCTCGGCATGCTCCGCGACTGGCGCCGCTTCAACCGCGAGGCGCGGGCGCTGATCGGGATGAACGGGACCGCGCCCTCGCTCGGCCACTGGCTCGAGCAGCAGGGCTTCTCCCGCCACTTCGTCGAGCGGCTGATCGTCCCCCAGGCGAGCGCCGTCTGGTCGGCCGACCCGGAGCAGATGTGGAGCTTCCCGGCCAGCTTCATGGCCGAGTTCTTCGACAACCACGGCATGTACAGCCTCCGCGACCGGCCCAGGTGGCGGACGGTCAGCGGCGGCTCGCGGCGCTACGTCGAGGCGATCGTCGCGCCCTGGCGCGAGCGGGTGCGGACGGGGGCGGCGGTGCGGCGGATCGAGCGCCTGGCGGACCGGGTGCGAATCGAGGCCGACGGCTGCGAGAGCGAGGAGTTCGACCACGTCGTCGTCGCCACCCATTCCGACCAGGCGCTGGCCATGCTCGCCGACCCGAGCGAGGCCGAGCGGGAGGTGCTGGGCGCGATCCCCTACCGGCGCAACGAGGCCGTCCTCCACACCGACGCCTCGCTGATGCCGCGCCGGCGCGCCGCCTGGTCGAGCTGGAACTTCCACCTGACCGATGAGCCGGCGCAGGGGACTACCGTGACGTACTGGATGAACAACCTGCAGCGCCTGCGCACGAAGACCGACTACTTCGTCACCCTCAACCGCGGCGAAGAGATCGACCCGGCGCGGGCGATCGAGCGCATCGCCTACGACCACCCCCTCTACACCAAGGAGGGCGTGGCGGCGCAGTCCCGGCACACCGAGATCAGCAACGTCAACCGCCGCACCCACTACTGCGGCGCCTACTGGGGCTGGGGCTTCCACGAGGACGGCGTCGTCAGCGCGCTAAGGGTCTGCGACGAGATCGCCGCCGAGGCAGTGATCGACGAGGTGCTGGCGGCGTGACCGCTGCGATCGAGGGACGACCCGCTTCGGCCGTTTACGAGGGAACGATCCGCCACCGCCGCTTCGAGCCGGTCGAGCACTCCTTTCGCTACCGGCTCTTCCTCATGTACCTCGACCTCGGGGAGCTGCCGGAGGTGCTCGATCCCTATCCCTTCTTCTCCGCCCGCCGTCCCGCCCCCGCTCGCTTCCGCCGCGAGGACTTCATGGGCGATCCGGCACGGCCGCTGGACGAGTGCGCGCGCGACGCGGTCGCGGCAGCCACCGGCGAGCGCCCCACCGGCCCGGTCCGCCTCCTCGCCGGCCTGCGCTACTTCGGCCACTCGTTCAATCCCGTCAGCCTCTACTACTGCTTCGACCCCCCGGGCGAGCGGGTAGAAGCAGTCGTGGCCGACGTGCGGAACATCCCGTGGGGCGAGCGCCATCCCTACGTCTTGGCACGCGGCGAGCGCCGCGGTAGCGTCCTCAGCCAGGAGCTCGAGAAGACCTTCCACGTCTCGCCGCTGATGGGCATGGACCAGACCTACGCCTTCCGCGCCGCCGAACCCGGCGAGCGCCTCGCCGTCCACATCGAGTCGCGCCCGCAGGACGGAAAGGGCAAGACCTTCGACGCGACCCTCAGCTTGCGGCGGCGGGAGCTCTCGCGGCTCACCCTGGCGGGGTTGCTCGCCCGCTACCCGGCGATGTCGCTGCAGGTGGTGGCGAAGATCTACGCGCAGTCGCTGCGGCTGAAGCTGAAGGGGGCGCGCTACTTCCCGCACCCGGAGGGGAGCCGCCCGAAAGGGTTCGTCTCGCCATGAGGGACGCGCTCGCACGGGCCGGCGTCGGCGCCGTCCTCGGCCGCGTCCGCAGCGGCCGCATCGACGTCGTCGAAGGCACGCGCGAGCGCAGCTTCGGCCCGGCCGACGCGGACCTCCAAGCCACCGTCACCGTCAACGACCCCGCCGCCTGGCGCGGGCCGCTGCGCGGCAGCGTCGGCCTCGGCGAGGGCTATGTCGACGGCCTCTGGGAGACCGACGACCTCGTCGCCCTGATCCGCATCGCCGCCCGCGAGCTGCGCGAGATGGACGGCTTCCGCGGCGCGATCGCCCGCCCGCGCGGGCTCTGGCACCGGCTCCGCCACCTCGTCCCCGAGAACACCCGCCCCGGCGCCCGCCGCAACATCTCCGCCCACTACGACCTCGGCAACGACCTCTTCGCCGCCTTCCTCGACGAGCGGATGATGTACAGCTGCGCCTACTTCCCCTACGCGGACGCGACCCTGGAGGAGGCACAACTGGCGAAGCTCGACCGCATCTGCGACCGCCTCCGACTCGGGCCCGAGAACCACCTGCTGGAGATCGGCACCGGCTGGGGCGGGATGGCGATCCACGCCGCCAAACGCAGCGGCTGCCGGGTGACGACGACGACCATCTCCCGCGAGCAGTACGAGCTGGCGCGCCGGCGGGTCCGCGAGGCCGGCCTCGACGGCCAGGTGACGGTGCTGCTGCAGGACTACCGCGACCTCGAGGGCCGCTACGACCGGCTCGTCTCGGTGGAGATGATCGAGGCGGTCGGCTGGCAGTACTTCGACGACTACTTCCGCTGCTGCGACCGGCTGCTGAGCGACGACGGGCTGATGGTGCTGCAGGCGATCACGATCGACGACCGCATCTACGAGATCGAGAAGGCGGCGAAGAGCTTCGCCAACACCCACGTCTTCCCCGGCGGCTGCCTGCCCTCGGAGGGGCTGATCGCCGGCTGCCTGGAGCGCGTCACCTCGATGAAGCAGGTCTGGGTCGAAGACATCACCGCCCACTACCCGCCGACCCTGGCGAGCTGGCGCGAGCGCTTCTTCGAGGCCTGGGAGCGGCTGCGCGGCCGCGGTTACGACGAGCGCTTCCGCCGGCTCTGGGACTTCTATCTCAGCTCCTCGGAGGCGGGCTTCCGCGAGCGGCGGATCGGCGACGTGCAGGCGCTCTTCGCGAAGCCGGACGCGCGGTGAGCGGGGGCGCCGGCGGCGCCGGGAGAGGTGACGGCGGCCGCGAGCCGCTGCTGCTGCTCCATGGCCTTGGCGGCACGCGCAGCGTCTGGGAACCGGTGATCCCGCTGCTGGAGAAGGAGCGCGAGGTGCACGCGGTCGACATGCCGGGCTTCGGCCGGACCCCGCCGCTGCCGGCGGGGGAAGAGGCGAGCGCCGCCAACCTCGCCCGCGCCGTGCACGAGGAGTGCGCCCGCAACGGGATCGAGCGACCGCACGTGGCCGGCAACTCGCTCGGCGGCTGGGTGGCGCTGGAAATGGGCCGCTTCGGCTGGGCGGCCTCGGTCACGACCCTCTCCCCCGCCGGCCTCTGGCGCCGCCCGCTCGGCGAACCCGAAGGCGGCGGCGCCCGGATGCTGCTGCGCGGCTCTCCCTGGGTGAAGGCGGCGCGCCCCCTCCTCTCCGCCGCGCTCCAGTTCCCGCAGACCCGCCACGCCGCCTTCCAGTCGATCGCCGCCCACCCCGAGCGGATCCCGCCCGACGCCGCCCGCGCACTCGTCTACGGCTGGCTCGACGGCGAGGGCTACGACGCCGCCAACCGGGCGATGCGCAGCCACGTCTTCGACCCGGCCGGCTACCCGGCCGACGTGCCGGTGACGATCGCCTGGTGCGAAAAGGACCGCCTGCTCGGTCCGCCGAAGCCGCTCCGCCGCCCCGTCGGCGCCCGCTTTCTCGTCCTTCCCGGCGTCGGCCACACCCCCACCTGGGACGACCCCGAGCTCGTCGCCCGCACCCTGCTCGAGGGCAGCGCCGCCGCGGCAGCATCCCCTCCCCGCGGACGTGTCTGAGCTTTCCCCACGCATATGGGGGTTAAGGTCAGACACCCCGCCCGAGAAGGCCCTGAAACCAAGGAGGAGCAGTGATCGTCGAGAGGACCGAGAACCCGATGTGGCTGTCGAACGCCTACCTCGTCGCCGACCCCGAGCGGGGGACCGGCGTCCTGATCGACGGCAACGATGAGCTCGGGCCGCTGCTCGAGCGCGCCGAGCGCGACGGGATCGAGATCACCCACGTCCTCGTCACCCACCCCCACGGAGACCACGTCGCCGGCCTCGCCGAGGCACGGGAGCGGCTCGGCAACCCGCCGCTGGTCGCCCACCCCGACTGCGCCAAGGAGCTGGACGACGAAGTGGAGATCGTCCTCGGCGACGGCGAGACGCTCGACGCCGGCGGCCTGCAGATCGAAGCCCTCCATACCCCCGGTCACGCCGCCGGCCACCTCGCCTTCCTCGTCGACGGCACCGACGTCTTCACCGCCGACGTCCTCTTCAAGGGGACGGTCGGCGGCACGATGGCGCCGGGGGCCAGCGGCTTCGACGACCTCAAGGCCTCGGTGCTGCGGCTGCTGGAGCTTCACCCCGAGACCGTCGTCCATCCCGGTCACCGCGAGCCGACGACGATCGGCGAGGAGCGGGAGCACAACCCCTTCGTGCGGATCTGGCGCGGCCTCGACTCGACCGGCGAGGAGCAGGTGACCATCTGGGGCCGCCCGGCGACGCTGAAGCTGTGGGCCCCCGACTACGACGGCGGCAACAAGGCCTGGGTCGTCTTCGGCGACTCAGGCGAGGACGCCATAGTCGGGGGCTCGCAGATCGAGCGAAGTTGACCTTCAGGCACGACCTTTAGCTCTTCCGTGCGAAATTGGACACATGTGCGATGGGTAAATCGCACATTTGTCTTCACACTGCAGCGATGAGCGCAGAAATTCAAGAATTCTTTTTCAACTGGTATCCGGTCTTCGGCGTCTTCTTCATGGCGCTGTTGCTCTTCATCTTCCTCCGCATGATGCGCGGGATGATGGGCACGACCAAGCCCGAGACGGTGAAGGCGAGCAAGACCGCCCCCGTCCTCTGGGAGGAGGTGCAGGGGGTCGACGCGGCCAAGGACGAGCTGATGGACGTGACCGCCTGGCTGCGCGAACCCGACCGCTTCTCCGCCCTCGGCGCCCAGGCGCCCCGCGGCGTCCTCCTCTACGGCCCGCCCGGCACCGGCAAGACGATGCTGGCGCGCGCGGTCGCCGCCCAGGCCGGCGTCGACTTCTTCGCCGCCTCCGGCTCCAGCTTCGTCGAGATGTTCGTCGGCCGCGGCGCCGCCCGCATCCGCCGCCTCTTCAAGGAGGCGCGCAAGTCCGGCCGCGCCGTCATCTTCATCGACGAGCTCGACGCGATCGGCGGCGCCCGCAGCGGCGGCGGTGGCGACGGCGGCACCAGCGAGCGCGAGCAGGCGCTGAACCAGCTGCTGGTCGAGCTCGACGGCTTCGAGAAAGACCCGGGGATGGTGATCGTGATCGCCGCCTCCAACCACGTCGACAAGCTCGACAAGGCGCTGCTGCGCCCGGGCCGCTTCGACCGCCGCGTGCTGGTCGCCCCGCCCGACCGCGCCGGCCGCGAGGCGGTTCTCCGCAGCCACGCGAAGAGGAAAGCGCTCGCTCCCGACCTCGACCTCGGCGACGTCGCCCGCAAGACGACCGGGATGACCGGCGCCCAGCTCGCCAACGCGCTCAACGAGGGGGCGATCATCGCCGGCCGCGCCGGCCGCCTCTACATGACCCGTGAGGACCTCGACGAGGCGCTGCTGCGCCAGGCCGTCGGCTCGCAGCAGGCGCGGCGCCTCAACTCGAAGGAGCGGCGGATCGTCGCCTACCACGAGGCCGGCCACGCGCTCTGCCGCCGCCTGCTCGGCCTCGATCCGCCGGAGATCCTCAGCATCGTCCCGCGCGGGCCGGCGCTCGGCTTCGTCGCCCATTCGCCGCAGGAGGACAGCTACCTGAAGTCGCGCGAAGAGCTGCTCGACGAGGTGGTGACGCTGCTGGGCGGCCGCGCCGCCGAGGAGGTGGTGCTCGGCAAGAGCTACTCGGGCGCCGCCGACGACCTCAACCGGGTCCACCTCGTCTGCAAGCAGATGGTCGCCGAATTCGGCATGGGGGTGGCGCTGGACCACGACGGGCCGGCGCCGATCGCCCTCCCGACCGGCGACTACGCGGTCTCCGACCAGACCCGCCGGGAGGTCGACCAGGCGGCGATGACGCTGGCGCGCGAGGCCTACCGCCGGGCGCGGGCGCTGCTCTCGGCCAACCTCGAGGTGCTCGACCACCTGGCGGTGCTGGCGCTGGAGCGGGAGACGCTGACCCGCGAGGAGCTCGACGAGATCTTCGACGCGCACGAGCTGCACGGGCTGGTCGAGTCGGGGGGATCTGGCGCGGCGCTGGTGGCGATGAGCCGCGAGGCGCCCGCCGAGTAGCGCCCACGGCGCCGGCAGGGCAGGCGCGTTTCAAGGTACGCGCTGGACTATCTGGCCAGCCGACCAGAAAAATTGTTTAGACTCGGCGGGACGACCAGTGAGCGACCAGCACAATTCCCCGCCGGCCCAGCCGCGCTGGTGGGGGATGCGACCGGCGCAGAACCTGAAGCCGGCCACCTATCGCTGCCCCCTCTGCGGCAAGCGCCTGCCGGCGCTGAGCGAGCACGTTCTGATCTGGCCCGAAGGCGACAAATCGCGCCGGCGCCACGCCCACACCCAGTGCGTGATCCGCGCCCGCAAAGCCGGCCGCCTGCCGACCGAGGAGGAGTGGCGGGCGACCCAGCCGCGCCCGCCGTCGCTGTGGTCGCGGCTGCGCGGGCGCCTCTTCGGGCAGACTTGAGCCCGTGCTCGAGCTGCTCGCCGTCGCGGCGGCCGGGGCCGCGGCGGGCGCCTCCAACGCCGTCGCCGGCGCCGGCTCGCTGATCACCTTCCCGACGATGGTCGCGCTCGGCCTGCCGCCGCTCTCGGCCAACGTCACCAACACCGTCGGGATCGTCCCCGGGGCGATCGGCGGCGCCCTCGGCTACACCGACCTCCTGCGCGAGCAGAGCGAGCGTTTCGCCCGTTTCCTGGGGCCGATGCTGCTCGGCGCGGTCGCCGGCACGGTGCTGCTCCTGCTCACCTCCAACGCCGCCTTCGAAGCGATCGTGCCGGCGCTGATCGCCGCCTCCTGCCTGCTGCTCCTCTTCCAGCCGCGGCTGACCCCGCGGATCTCGCGCGCCGGCGACGAGCGCTCCCTCTTCCTCACCGCCGGGATCGCCTTCTGCGGCGCCTACGGCGCCTACTTCGGCTCCGCCGTCAGCATCCTGCTCTTCGCCCTGCTCGCCCTCTTCGTCGCCGACACCCTCCAGCATCTCAACGCGATCAAGATCCTGCTCGTCGGCTGCGCCAACCTGCTCGCGGCCGTCGCCTACGCCTTCCTCGCGCCCGTCGACTGGCGCTACGCGGTGACGCTCATGGCCTCCTCGTTCGTCGGAGGCCGCGTCGGCGCCCACTACGCCCGCCGCATCCCCAGCGATCCGCTGCGGATCACGATCGCCACCGCCGGCCTCGCCGTCGCCCTCGTCCTCGCAATCCGCGCCTTCGGATAAAAACAGCGGCGGCGCCCCGGGTGCACCACACCGCTCCGGGGCGCCACTCACCTTCACCTAGTTGCCCTTGTGGAACGAGGCAAGCGGGATCTGCGCTTCGCAAGCGGCGATTTTCATCTGCCGTTCCTCCTTTCCTGGTTCGTGGACAGAAGAGCCAATACAAACCAACTCACCAAAACATCGCCACTAAACGAAACACACTATGGCCGCATTTTTACGCAATGTGCGTGTCTTAATGGATTAAGGTTCATCTGCTCTGTCAGGAATCGAATGATTTGGAGGGTGGGAATTGGCGGCTTCCAAGAAGCGAAAAACGAGTCATCGCGAAGCGGATACCCTCTGCTCGCCGCTTGGGCATCCGATGAGGGTTCGAATCCTGGAAGTCGTCAACGAGCAGCCGATGTCCCCCGTCACCTTCGTCAACGAAGGCCTGGCGCCGGGCTTCAAGAACAAGCAGCACGCGCTCTCGCAGGTCTCCTACCACTTCCGCGTGCTCGAAAAGGCCGGCTGCATCGAGCTCGCCGAGATCAACCAGCGCCGCGGCGCCAGCGAACACGTCTACCGCGGCCGTCGGCGCGTCCTCTTCACCGACGACGAGTTCGAGCGGATGTCGCTCGAGGAACGCCACCAGCTCACCCGCACCTCCGTCCAGGGCCTGATGGCGAGGACCGAGGGGGCGATGGCCGCCGGCACCTTCGACGCCCGCCTCGACCGGCACCTCTCCTGGGTGGCGATGGAGCTGGACGATCGCGGCTGGAAGGAACTGATCACCGCCCTCGCCGCCTGCTACGGCGAAATCGACCGCATCCGCCAGGACGCGCAGGACCGTCTCGGAGGTTCCGGCGACGAGGTGATCCCGGTCACCGCCGCCCTGCTCGGTTTCGAGTCGCCGCCGCGGCCGATGGCGTTCTGAAGCCCGCCGCGTCCGCGGCTCGGTGTCCGTGGTGGCGACGATGCCGCCTCTTCTTTTTCTTCGCTTTCTTGCAGGAAGCTTCGAGTACCGGCTCGCTGCGGGAGAGCTTGCCGTTCTGGCCGGCCATCTCGACCAGGGCGCGGTGCGCTTTCGGGTGTTCGCAGATGTCCGCGGAGTTGACGAGGAGGCCCTTGGCGCCGCCCTCCATTTCCAGGGTGAAGGTCCGCACGGGCGCATCGGGGACGACTTCGAAGGTGTTGCGGAGGCGTTCGTCGACGGAGTCGACGCGGCCGTCGAGGACGACGTCGATCTGGCCGCCGAGCGCGGCGACGAGGTCGGGAAGTTCGTGCTGGGAGGAACGCAGGAAGACGGGGCCTTCGAGCGGGTGGTCGAGCAGCGGGGTTTCGGCCCGGGCGAAGCCGTAGACCGATTCCGCCGGGCAACGTTCGCCGTGGCCGCCCCCTTCGTTGAACTGCACGTTGGTGCAGATGGTCTGGATGTGTCCCTGCTCGAGGAACTCCGAGTGGGGCAGCGTCACCTGGGTCATGGCGATGTTCGCTTCCCCGGGCTGCGTCGTCAGCACCGCCTTCAGCGCCGGGTGGGCGCCGCGCTTGGTGCCGCCCTTCAGGCTCAGCGCCAGCTGCGGAGCGAAAGGCAGCGGGTCGCAGCCGCCGACCTGGAAGCGACTGCTCGGGGTGGCGACCTGTTCCAGCGGGGAGAGCACGGCGGCGGCGACCGCCATCGGTTCGCAGCTGGTCGGGTTGAGCGTGAACTGGGGGCGGTCGAGCTCGATCGCGATCGAGCGCACGTCGAGCGGGATCCCTTCGAGGATGCGCGGGATCGGCCCGGTGACGGCGTGGATCTGCGCCGTCACGGGATCGACGTGGAGGGCCGTCCTGACGACGACGGTGCCGAGGTCGAAGGGACCCGCCACGGCGGGGGTGACGACCGCCAGCGAGAGCGGCGCGCCCTGGTAGGGGCCGGCGAGATAGGCCTTCCCCGGCACGTAGAGGAGCTGCGACCCGGCGCCGGCGCCGACCATGACCGTCCCCACCTGCGAAGCCGCGGGGCAGTCGGGGTGAGCCGCCTCGGACAGCCCGTCGCGGGTCGCCGCCTTCTGGATCTCCTGCTCGGAGCAGTAGGGGATGCCGGCCAGCCGGCCGACCAGGCCGGGCGGCAGCGTCACGCTCACGCCTTCGATTTCCTGCGAGCCGGGGGCGCGGGTGAGGTGCAGGAGGAAGGGGCTGTAGGCGCCCGCCTGCGGGGTGAGCGTGCCGGCGGAGAAGCTCGGGTCGTTCGGCGCCTGATCGGCGCTGCCGACGCAGGCCGAGCCGCCGGCGCCGGAATCGACCTGGAACGAGCTCGAGAGGGTCGCGTCTTCCCCTTCCGGCGCGCTCCACGGCGTCAGCACGCCTTCCGACGTGAAGGTCCCGCAGGTGACCGGAGTCTTCAGCGCCGCCCGCGGGCCTTCGAAGAAGTCGAGTTTCAGGTCTTCGAAGGGCAGTTGCGGGCTCTGGTCGAAGGTCGTCGTCAGCCGCCCGGTGGCGGGATCGGCTTCGACCTTCCCGGCGAGCTTGACCACGACTCCCGTGGCCGGGTCTTCGACGGCGATGTAGAGGGCGAGCAGGGAGTCGAAGGGGTTGGCGTGCGGCGTCGCCACGTAGACGCCTCCCGACAGGGGGCCTTCGAGCAGCGGCGTGGAGACCGTCACGGTGCCGATCTTCGAGGCGTCCGGGCAGCGCGCCGGCCCGCTCCCGTCCAGTTCGATCTGCGCCGGCGAGCAGGCGGCCAGCCCGTCGGCGCCGGCGGGATTGACCACGAGCCCTTCCGGCAGGGTGACGACCGCCTTGCGCAGGTCGGCCTCGCCCGGTTCGCTGGTGCTTTCCGGCTGCGGCAGGTGCAGGTCGACCGCCAGCCCGGTCGGCGAGTCGGCGCTCGTCGCCGTCGGCGCCAGCGCCAGGCTCGGTTCGAAGGGGACGCCGCCGCACCCTTCCAGCGGCGGGATCTGCGAGGAGGCCGAGACGAAATCGCCGGGCGCCTGCCAGGCGTCGACCTTCAGCGACGCGGTCGACGGCGCCGAGCAGGAGGTCGGGTTGCGCAGGAACGGCTTCGCGTCGCTTTCGAGCTCCCCGTCGCTCGGGCATTCGCCGCCGCTGCTCGCCACCGCCTCTTCCCCCCCGGGCACCGGACAGAACCGTTCGGCGTCGTGGCTGGGATCGGCGGGAACGCCCCACACCGTCGCATCGACCGAGATCAGCCCTTCGGCCGCGCTCGTGTTCAGGGCCGCGGCTTCGATCCCGTAACCCGAGCCGGTGGCGAGGCCGGCGTCGACGTGGGCATCGCCGTTGACCGGGCGGGGCAGCGGCGCACCCAGCTGCGCCGCGACCCCCCTCGGCGGCACCAGGTTGTAGAGCGGCAGTTCGTAGCGGCCGGTCCCGGGTTCCTGGCGACGGTTTCCTTCGATTCTCAAGATCCCGACCTGGCTGGCCCCGCTGCAGGCGGCGTGGATCAGTTGGTACTGCGGGCAACGCGGCGTCGCCAGCGGGTTGCCGATCAACCCCGGCGGCAGGCTGGTGACGATGTCCTTGCCGTTGACCACGGCGAAGCCGGGAAAGGCGGCGCCCCAGGGATCTTCCGGCGCCGTGCTGAGCCGGAAGCGCTCGCTCAGGTGATCGGGGTGCCCGCCCGCCTGTAGGTCGCTCGGGACCGCTTCGAAGGATTCGATCGCGAAGGTGACGAAGCTCCGCTCGGGGCCGACGGCTTCGCCTTCTTCGTTCTTGGCGAGGAAGCGGAAGTGGTAGCGAGCGGCGGGTTCCAGCCCGCTCACCGTCGCGGTCGCTTCCTCGTCGCCGAATCCGACCGGGAGCCGTTCCGGCGTGCACGGTTTTTCGCTTGCTTCGGCGAAGCCCGACTCCGCGAACTTAGCGTCGCTCGCGTACTGGACCCGGCACGCGGTTTCGAAGCCGTGCGGGTCGATCCCGGCCCGCAGGGTGGCGGTGAAGGTCCCGTCCCCCTGATGGGAGAGTTCATATGCCTCGGAATCGACCGTCGGCGGCCCGAACGTGCCGACCGTCGTGAACGTCTTGTCTTCTCCGGTGCCGGTTTCGCCTTTTTCGTTCTGCGCCACCAGCCGGTAGTGGTAGGTGACCTGCGGTTCGAGTTCGGCGAGAGCGGCCTCGACCAGCACCACCTGCTGGGCTTCCGTGTAAGGGGGCGGGGGTTCGCAGGTCGCCTGCCGGTCGTAGGTCCCGCCGTGGCTTTCGTAGTAGCTCGCCGAGGCGTATTCGAACGAGCACGCCGTGATCTTCGAGCCCGCCGAGTTGTGGCAGACCACCCCGAGCAGCAGGCATTCGGGGCTGTTGAAGAGGACTTCGTGGTAGACCTTGCCGTGCACCTCGGCGCTCGTGGTTTCGACGTGGTCGGCTTCTTCGGTGACGACGATCGGCGCCGTGCCCGCTTCCACCGGTTCGCCGGCCGCGGACCCCGAGGCGGCGGTCGCGGTCCTGGGGCCGGCGATCATGGGTTCCGTGCCGGCGCCGGAGAGAGCGGCTGACGCCCGCGCCATGTACCTGCGCTCATGGTGTTTGCGGTGTCGCTTCTCGTGGTGTCGTTTCCTGTGGTGGTGCTTGCGCTTCCGGTGGCGCGGGGCGGGCGCTTCCTTCGCGTTCCCCGGGCCCGCGAAGCTGGCGGTGCCCGGCTCGGGGAAGGGCGCCGGCGGGGTCACGGCGGGCCGGCAGGCTTCGGCTTTGCAGGAGCTGGCCACTTCGCTCGCTTCCGCGAAGCCACCGCCCACGCGCGCGTCGTAGACGTCGAAGGCGGTGTCGGTGTCCCGTGGCACCAACCTCTTCGCGGTCATGAAGAAGGCGTCGGAGCCGTCCGGGGTGGCGTCGAGGAAGACCGATTCGGCTTCGCTGTCGCCGCTCGAGATCAGCGACAGCTGACCCGACTCGTACTCGTAGACGCTGAGCCCCCCGCCGCTGTCCGCGGGCAGGAGGGCGTCGTGGCTTTCGAAGAAGAGCTGGCCGCCGTCGGTGAGGTTGCGCTGCGGGTAGACGGCGTGCTGGTAGGAGTTGCCGTCGGGCGTCGCCGGCCAGCGGATCATCGCCGGCGCGGTCGGCTTGACGCTCGGATTCGGGTTGCACGAGGCGCAGCTCAATTCTTCGCTGGCGGCGTCGTAGAGGAAGATCTCCGCGTCCATCTTTTCCCCGGGCGCCCCGCTGGCGGCGTCTTCGTTGTCGTAGCCGGTGAGGGAGCGGATCGAGTTGAAGGCGAGGAAGCGCCCGTCTTGGGAGACGCGTGAGGTGAGGCCGCCGAAGGCGGTTATCAGCGTTCCCCCTTCGTAGATGAATTCGCACCCGCCCCGCGCCGTCCAGTCGCAGGAATCGCCGAAGGAGACGTGGCAGGATCCCGTCGAAGTCGATTTGGTGCAGGGGGTCCCGCCGTCGCCCTTTCCTTCTTCGGCGCCGGCGAGCGTGGCGATGAACTTGGTCGTGCCCCCGTGGCGCAGGTAGAGGTTCGGCTGGCCGGGGAGCGGTCCCGGGCTACCGGTCAGCACCCCGGTGGCGACGAAGTACACGTACGGGGCGCCGCTTTCTTCCGGCGCTCCTTCGCTGCTGCCGCTCATGCCCAGGACCCCGGCTTCGGGAGCGGGCGTGAGATCGGTGAGTTTGCACTGCCCCCCTTCTTCCTGGGGCAGTTCGCACTGGTAGAGGTTCTCGCCGCTGCCGGGAACCGTGTCGCCGGTCATCAGGTGCGCGGCATCGGCGGTGAAGTAGACCTCGGTGCCGTCGGCGCTGGCGCCCATGAAGGACCCGCCGCCGTCGCTTGCACCCGGCAGGCCCGACTGGGCCGCGTCGATCCGGACGGTGGTGCTCCCGTTCTCACGGACGTAGAGACCGCCGGCGGCTTCGAAGAAGATGCGCGAACCGTCCGCCGAGACGGCGTGCCGGAAGGCGGCGACGTTGGGGGTGAGCTGGGACGGCGGGACCTGGCCGGCGCCGACCCCGCCGCCGCCGTTGTTCCTGGTGGCGCCCGCCAGGCTGCCTTCGACGGGGCTGCCACCGGGGAGGATCGTCACCAGCCTCACCGTGCCGCCCCCGCCGACGGTGTTTTCGCTCCATTCGTAGAGGTTGTCGTGACCTTCCCAGCAGCCTCGTTCTTCTTTTTCGCAGGCTGCTTCGACCTCCGGCGAGATTTCTTCCGCCGCTGCGGTGAGGGGGAGTTCCTCTTCGAAGGCGACGTGGCGCAGGTCGCTCGAGCCGGCCAGGAAGGAGGCCGGGAAGTATTCCTGCCCCGAGTGCGAGGGCCGCGGGTGCGGCGCCGCGGCGGGGGTCACGTCGACGAGCTGGTAGGAGCCGCCTTCCCCGTCGCTGACGAAGAGGTTCTGGAACCCTTCCCGCTCTTCGAAGCCGGGCGGCTGGTCGGCGGCGAGGCGCGGTTCGTCGTGGCCGCATTCGAGGCTTTCGCCGCTGAAGGGCCCGCCGGGGGAGAGTTTGGATTCCTGGCCGATGCCGTCGGCGAGCATTCCCCGTTCGAGCTGCGCCGACCAGCCGACGATGCCGACGGTCTGCTGGCAGGCGAGGCCGTACTCGATCGATTGCGGCGGGATCGCGTTCTCGCTCGACCAGCCGCCGGCGGTGCGCGTCGAGAGGTACTGCAGCCCCGGCGTGCCCGCCGCGTAGGTGCCGGTGAGGGCGCTCTGCGGCAGGGCGTATTCCGACCACCAAGAGAAGCGCTGGCCGTCGAGGGCGGCGCGGGCGCCCGGCACCCCTTCCGGCTTGCGTTCGGTGGTGTTCTTGCTGAGGGCGCCGAGCGGTTCGCCGGAGTCCTTGCCCGCCGGGGTGACCAGCTCGTAGGCGCGGCAATCGGGGAGCGCGGTGCCGCCCTGTTCGACCCGCCGCGCTTCGTTGGCGCATTCCGCCGCCCGCGCGCTCGTCGCCGATGAGAGGGCGAAGGCGAGCGCCAGCGCGAGGAAGCCGAGCGCGGCCCGCGCGAAGGTGCCGACACGGGGAGCGCCGGTGGCGCTCCCCGTGCTGCCTACCGCTGTGCCATGACCGGGCATCGTCGCGGTTTGCCTGGCGCCGGTCCTACGGGACCAGCTTGATTTTCTTCCCTTCGAGGGCCGTGGTCGTGCTCTGACCCGCGACCGCTTCCCCGACGGCGGACTGTTCAGCCGCGAACGGAGCCGTCCCCGAGCCCGAGGTCAGGAGGAAGTGCTGGGCCCCCGCCCCTTCCACCTGGGTCCAGGCCTGGACACCGCCCGCCTGCACGAATTCGAGGTTGAGCGTCGAGCGGAATTCGTTCAGCTCGGTGGTTTTGACCTGACCGATCACCGAGCCGGTCACTTTCAGCGTCTCTTTGACCGGCAGGCTCGAGGATTCGCAGACGAATTCCGCGAAGACTTCCCCGCTTTCCGGTTGCAGCAGCAGGCCGGCCTGGACGTGCAGCGAGTCGAGGTCGACCGGGGTTCCTTTGATCGCGTTGGTGACGATTTCCCCCGAGGGGTGGCCCGCCGTGGTGCAGGGCAACGCCGGGATTTTTTCCGCGAAACAGCCCTTGAAGTGCACGGAGACGCCTCCCACGGCAACCCCGCTGGTCACTTCCCCGCTGCCTTCGGTTTCGGTGCAGGTGACGGAGTGGCCCGCTTTGGTTTCGAGCAGGCCGGCGCCGCCTTTCGCGGTGAACTTCACCGGGAACGACGGTTCCGCTTTGAATTCGGCGGCCGAGGCGGCCGAAGCGGCGAAGGCGCCGAGCAGCAGCATCGCTGCCAACGCCAAGCCGAGCCCTCCGATTTTGGCTGGATACCTCATTTCTGAAACAACCTCCCGTCTTGATTTTGCATCCACACAAGGTTCATCATCCAATGAACCCGGCGAGACCCTACCAAGAACTGATGAGGTTGTCTACGTAAAATTATGTAGCGATTCCGTCCACTCCTCGGTACGAGGGCAGACGAGGATGGGCGGTACTGGGCTCGAACCAGTGACCCCCTGCTTGTAAGGCAGGTGCTCTCCCAACTGAGCTAACCGCCCGGGAGGACTCCATTATGGCTCGACTCGGCCGCCGGTTGAACCCGGGCGGCGTCGCGTTCGTATTCAGGCTCGATGACGGCCTCTTGGGATTGGAAGGCGCGCTGGACGTTCGTCCTCCTGGTCGCGGCGATCACGGTGGCGCTGATCGCCGGCGACAGGGGCACCGCCGCGGGCGCGAGCGGCATGACCCGCGTCGACATCGCCCACTTCGCCTTCCACCCGCCCACCTTGAGGGTCAAGCGAGGCGCCCGGATCGCGTTCGTCAACTCGAGCAGGGTGGCGCACACCGCGACCCGGGCCGGCAGCTTCAACACCGGCCACATCAAGCCGGGGACCTCCGTGGTCGTCCGCTTCGAACACAAGGGGACCTTCGCCTACCACTGCAGCATCCACCCCTTCATGAAGGGGACGATCGTCGTCGAATAGCCTCGTGGGGATGGACCTCCCCACCTTTTGGCGGGCGGCGCTGCTGCAGCTCGCCGCGGTCGCCGTCCTCTCTCTCGCCCTCGGCGTCGCCCTTCCCCACGATTTCTTCGTCGACTGGGGCTGGATCGCCGGCCCCGCCGCCTGGATGCTCTGCGCCGCCCTCACCACCCGGGCCCTCCGACTGCCGCTGGTCCCGGCGCTGATCGGCGCCGCCCTCGCCGGTCTGCCGAGCCTCGTGGCCGTGGTCCTGGGCGTCCACTGGGCGGGGGCGGCTCTAGCCGTCGTACTCTTCGCGCTCTGGTGCGCGCGGCTGCGCGAGGAGCACCGCGCCGCGGCGGTGTGACGCGGCCGTCCCCCGTCAGTCCACCACCCTCAGCTCGGCGATCGCCTCGCCGCGGCTGCCGAAGACGATGCCGGCCTCGGTCAGACCGGCGACGGTGAAGACCCGCAGCACCTGGTCCGAGCAGCCGTAGAGGACGAGGCGCCCGCCTTCGGCCTCGAGCTGGCGCCGGGCCTGGAGGAAGAGGGCGATCCCGGTCGAGTCGACGAACTCGCAGCTCTCGAGGCCGACGACCACCGCTTCGTTGTCGCGGGCGACCCGCTGGAAGACCGCCTGCAGGCGCTCGATGCTCCAGAGGTCGAGCTCTCCTTCCAGCCGCAGCTCGCAGCGCCCCGACCCGATCGAGCTCTCAGCGATCTGCAGGATCTGCCCCCCCGCCATCGCTCCATTGTCACAGGCCGCGCGCCTCCCCTCGGGCCGGAAAATAGGTCGTTCCACGATACTTCTTCCGGATGAGCTCTCCACCCAAGCGCGACCTCCACCACCTCGGCGACTTCGACGTCTCCCGCCGGGTATTGACGATCGCCGCCCTCGCGCTGCCGATCGGCGCCCTCGGCGCCTGCCTCGCCTGGGTGCTGCTGCGCCTGATCGGGCTGATCACCAACCTCGTCTTCTACGGCCGCTTCGGCACGGCGCTGGTCGCCCCGGGAAGCGGCCACCACTCGCCCTGGCTGATCCTCCTCGCCCCCGTCTGCGGCGGGCTCGTGGTCGGGCTCGTCGCCCGCTTCGGCTCCGAGAAGGTGCGCGGGCACGGCATCCCGGAGGCGATCGAGTCGATCCTCACCGCCGGCAGCCGGGTGCAACCGCGGGTCGCGGTCCTGAAGCCGCTCAGCTCGGCGATCGCGATCGGCACCGGCGGCCCGTTCGGGGCCGAGGGGCCGATCATCATGACCGGCGGCGCCGCCGGCTCGATCTTCGCCCAGCTCCTGCACCTGACCGCCGACGAGCGCAAGACGCTGCTGGTCTGCGGCGCCGCGGCCGGGATGGCGGCGACCTTCAACGCGCCGCTGGCCTCGGTCCTGCTCGCGGTCGAGCTGCTGCTGTTCGAGTGGCGCCCGCGCAGCTTCATCCCGGTCGTCGCGGCGGTCGCGGTGGCGACGGCGCTGCGCGTCCCCCTGCTCGGGGGCGGTCCGGTCTTCCCGGCGCCGGCGGGGGCGTTGCACCTCGACGCCGCCGCCTACGGGCTCTGCGTCGCGGCGGGCGCCCTCGCCGGCCTGCTGGCGCTCCTCGCCACCTCGCTCGTCTACCTCTCCGAGGACGGCTTCTCGCGGCTGCCGATCCACTGGGGGTGGTGGCCGGCGATCGGCGGTCTCGTCATCGGCGTCGGCGGCCTGGTCGTCCCGCAGGCGCTCGGCGTCGGCTACGACGTGATCGCGGGCGAGCTCAACGGCAGCATCGCCCTCAACCTGATCGTCGGCATCCTGATCGTGAAGACGCTGATCTGGTCGCTCTCCCTCGGCTCCGGCACCTCAGGCGGGGTGCTGGCGCCGATGCTGATGATCGGCGGCGCGCTCGGCGGCCTCGAGGCGACCGTCTTCCCCCACGTCGCCCCCGGCTTCTGGCCGCTCGTCGGGCTCGCCGGGGTGCTGGGCGGGCTGATGCGCTCCCCGCTCACCGGGGTCCTCTTCGCGATCGAGCTGACCCACCGCTACGAAGCGCTGCTGCCGCTGCTGATCGGCGCCACCGCCGCCTACGCCGTCTCGGTGCTGGTGCTGCGGCGCTCGGTGCTGACCGAGAAGGTCGCCCGGCGCGGCGTCCACATCAACCGCGAATACAGCGTCGACCCGCTCGAGGTGCTGTTCGTCGGCGACGTGATGAGCGACGGCGGCGCGGCCGGAGAGCGGGCGAACGGGGGGCCGCCGGTCTACGTCGACGACACCCTTCGCCACGTCGCCTACGTGATGGCGGAGTCGGGGCAGACGGTGCTGCCGGTCGCCGAGCGCGGCCGGCCGGACCGGCGCGTCGGCTCGATCGGCCTCGAGCAGCTGCTGGCGGGCCGGCTGCGGGACCTCAAGGAGGAGCGGCACCGCTCGCGCCCGCTGCGGCCGATCCAGCTGCTCGGCCAGCGGCGCAACGGGACGGCGGAGGCGGTGGGCAGGTGAGCCGCGTCCGCGACGAGGACTACCGCCGGCTGCTCGGCTTCCGCACCGGCCTGCGCCGCTTCCTGCGCTGGAGCGAGAGCGAGGCGAAGGCCGCCGGGCTGACCCCGGCCCAGCACCAGCTCCTGCTCGCGGTGAGGGGGCACCGGGACCCGGCGGGGCCGACGATCGGCGAGGTCGCCGAGTACCTGGTCCTGCGCCACCACAGCGTCGTCGAGCTGATCGACCGGGCGGCGAAGGCGGGCCTGGTCGAGCGCGCGGGCGACGAGAGCGACCACCGGGTCGTGCACCTGCGCCTGACCCCGCAGGGGGAGCGGGCGATCGAGCGGCTCTCACGCCAGCACCTGGAGGAGATCCGCCGGCTGGCGCCGATGCTGTCGGCGCTGGAAGAGTGAGCCGGCCTCAGCCGCCCAGCTCGCGGACGAGCTCGGCGGCGGGGCGCAGCTCGCCGATCCGCGCCACCGTCTCTCCGGCATACAGCGCGCCGGCGTCGACCAGGGTGGCGGGGCCGTCGTCGGTCGGGCCGGCCGGGGTGAGCAGGCGGCTGCCCGGGCGCTGAGCGCGGATCATCCGCGCCTGCAGCGAGTCCGGGACGCGACGCGTGCCGAGGGCCAGCAGCCGGTTGAGGACCCGGTTCGCCGGCGGCGGCCGCAACGGCGTCGGCGCCTCCTCGTCCGAGATGCGCCCGTCATTTGCACCGCTATGCGGAACAAATGACGGGCGCGCTCCGCCCAGCCACCGCTCCGTCGCGGCGTTTCGCACCACCCGGTGCGGCGCCGCCGGCCAGCCGGCGCCGAAGAGCTCGGTGAGGACCGTCTCCTCGGCCGCGAGCAGGCGCTGCTCGTAGGCGGGGTGGGCGCGGCTCTCCTCCGAGAGGAGGAAGCGGGTGCCGGCGGCGGCGGCGACGGCCCCGGCCTCGAGCGCCGCTCGCGCGTCGGCCCGCGCCGCGATCCCGCCGGCGAGCAGGACCGGGTAGGTGGGCGGCAGCGCCGCCCGCACTTCCTCCAGCAGCTCCAGCGCCGGCCTCCTCCCGCGCACGTGGCCGCCCGCCTCGACCCCCTGGACGATCACCCCGTCCGCGCCCGCGCTCCAGGCCCGCCACGCCTCGGCCGCCGAGCCGCACTGGTGCAGCCAGACGCCGCCGACGTGCCGCCGCGGCCGCCCCCAGAAGGTGACGACGACGTCGGCCTCCGCCGCCGCCTCGAACCACTCGCGGCGGGCGAAGGGCAGCAGCACGTTGACGGCGAGCGGGCGCCCGGTCAGCGCCCGCGCCGCCGCCAGCTCGCGCCGGATCGCGCCGGCGCCGTTGACCGCGATCGTCCCCAGCCCCCCTGCCTCGGAGACCGCCGCCGCCAGCTCGTGGCGGCTCAGCCCGCCGCCCATTCCAGCCTGGACGACGGGCAGCTCCACCCCGAGTCGTTCGAGCAGCGTCGGCACGCGGCCAGTCTAGGAGGGCCGGCCCCCTCCCGAAGGCTCAGAGCCGGATCTCGAGCCCCGGCGGGTCGTAGACCTTCGCCAGCCGCGCCAGGGTGAGGGCGCCGAGCAGCAGGCCGAAGTCGCGCAGGGCGACGTCGTAGTAGCCCGAGTAGGTGAGCAGGTTGACGATGATCCCGCCCAGCCAGGCGGCGACGACGTAGGCGGCGTAGCGCGGCTTCAGCGCGACGAGGACGCCGGCGACGATCTCGATCACGCCGACGAGGTGCATCGCGGTGGAGGCGCTGCCGGGGATGATTTCGTTGATCCAGGGCGCCAGGTACTGCTCCCAGTCGACCATCACGTTGAAGAACTTGTCGAGGCCGAAGAGGATCGGCGCCACGGTGAAGGCGATGCGCATGATCACGAAGGCCTGGTAGGCCGGGTCGCTCTTGAAGCGTTCGCCGAACGTCGGCGCCAGGCTGGCTTCGCGCGGGTCGAGGGTTGCGGTGGTAGACATGGGACCTCCAAGGTCGTATGGACGTGTGCCCTGTCTGTGTCGCCTGACGCGCGCTTCTTACCTCTGGTGCGTCGTTTCCGCCCTTTGAGCCCTCATAGGGGCCACAAAGCTGAAGACGATGAGTAAGAACCGAGCGGCGCCGGTCGCTAACAATGCATGGCGACTGCGCTGATGACGCCACCGATGCCGACGCCCGCCGATCCTGCCGCCCGTGACTGGGTCGGCGAGCTGCGCGCGGGCGGGGCGCGGGAACAGGCGGCCGTGTTGGAGCTGCACGCGCTGCTGCTGAAGGCGGCGCGGTTCGAGGTCGGCCGCCGCGGCGCCGAGCTGGCGCACCTGCGCGGCGGTGACCACGAGGACCTCGCCCAGCAGGCGGCCGACGACGCGCTGATGGCGGTGCTGCGCAAGCTCGACGGCTTCCGCGGCGAAAGCCGCTTCACCACCTGGGCCTACAAGTTCGCCCTGCTGGAGGCGGCGGTGAAGGTGCGCCGGAGCGCCTGGCAGGGACGGGAGATCCCGCTCGAGGAGGAGGCCTGGGCGATGCTGGCCGCACCTGGGTCCACCGGCCGCGGCGCCGAGGACGCGGAGCTCTTCGCCGCCCTGCGCGAGGAGATCGAGCGGGGCCTCAGCCCGCGCCAGCGCGAGGTGCTGGTCGCGGTCGCCCTCAACGGGGTGCCGATCGACGTCCTCGCCGAGCGCCTCGGCTCCTCCCGCGGCGCCCTTTACAAGACCCTGCACGACGCCCGGCGCAAGCTGCGGCGCTCGCTAGCCGAGCGCGGCTTCCGGGTAGGAGAAAGAGGTGAGGAGCGATGAAACGCGAGGAGATGCTGAGCCGGGTGCTGGGGCCGGAGGGGCGGGAGCTGACCTGCGAGCAGTGCTTCGAGGAGCTCGACCGCTACGTCGAGCTGGTCCTGGCCGGCGAGCGCGCGGAGGAGCGGATCCCGGGGATGCGCGCCCACTTGGAGGGATGCCCCGCCTGCGCCGAGGACTTCGACAGCCTCCGGGACCTCGTCACCCGCGAGGGGGATTGACTGCTCGCGCCGAGTCTTTAAGGTCATTCACATGAGCGATCAGGGAATAGCCGCATGGAAGCTCCCTCTGATCGTGGCCGCGATCGCGATCTCCATCGTCGGCGCCTTCTACCTCGGCGGGCCGGGGATGGGGATGGCCGAGGGCTCGATCGTCGCCGGCATCATCGTCGTGCTGGCGGTTCGCAACCCGCCGCTGCACCCGATCGTCCCCGCCGCCGCCGGCGACCGCCGCGAGCACCTGCTGGTGGTGGTCGACGAGCCGCTCGAGGACGGGACGGCGGTGGAACGGATCGCCGCCGCCTCGGTCCCGCTGGAGCCGGACGAGCCGGAGCCGGAGGTGCGCGTCGTCGCCCCCACCCGCAACAGCTTCCTCGACCGCTGGGCCTGTGACACCCGCTCCGGCCATGACCGCGCCCAGCGCAGCCTCGTCCTCAGCCTCGCCTCGCTGGCGCAGGCGGGGGTCGACGCGACCGCCCGCATCGGCGACGAGGGCATCGTCCAGACCGTGACCGACCAGCTGCGCACCTACCCCGCGACCGAGGTCTTCCTCGTCACCGGGACGGCGACGGGAGGCGACGCGACCGCGGCCGTCGAGGAACTGCGCTCGCGCCTGCACGCGCCCTTCCACCACCTGCGCTGCGCGCCCGTCGAAGAAGCCTCTTTTCACCGCGCCAATAGTTTGTCAGGGCATTAATGCTCTAACCGTTCTGTCCGCAAATCGAGAGGCTGGCGGGGCCCGTGCCGCCCGCCCGCCGCTCCAAACCCCGCTCGCCCGAGCACGCCGCTCTCGGCGAGGCGATCCGCACCATGCGCCTCGAGCAGGGCCTGAGCCAGGAGCAGCTCGCCGAATACGCCGGCACCGACCTCACCCAGGTCGGCGGCATCGAGCGCGGCGTCCGCAACCCCAGCTACACGACCCTGCTGCGCTTCGCCGACGCGCTGGAGACGACCGTCGGCGAGATCGCGACGCTGGCCGACGAGCTGCGGGAGTAGGCCGCCTGCCTCAGCGGTCGAAGCCCGGCCCCCATCCCCAGAGGACCAGCACCGCCACCTTCCAGGCGCCTTCGATCCGCTGCAGGGAGAGGGTCGGGCAGAGGCGGCCCGTCACCCGGGTGCCGTCGACGCCGTTGCTGCTGATGCGCCAGCGCTCGCGCAGGAGCGCGGTGTCGCCGGCGGCGAGGATCCTGCTGTGCTCGACCTCGACCCCGACGTCCGCGGCGATCAGCTGCGCCAGCACCCGGCGCACCGAATCGCGGCCGTGCACCGCGGTCCCGTCGGGCGTCAGCAGGCAGGCGTCCCTGGCGAGGCAGGCGCTCGCCCCTCGCAGATCCCCCGCGCTCAGCGCGAGGGACAGCGAGGGGTAGGCAGCCGCCTCAGCCGGTGGGGGTGCAAGCGAAGACATGGGTCAGTCCCAGCCGGGTTCCGTCGCTGAATTCGACGCGGCCCTTGGTCTGCCAGTGGCCGGTCGGGCAGCTCCCGGTCAGGAAGCTCTCCTGGCGGCCCTTGTAAGCGAACTTGCGGCCGATCTTCAGCTTGAACCCGGTCGGCGAACCGGAGCCGCCGGCGATCTTCGGGACCTGCAGCGCGATCTGGAGGCCGAAGCGGCCGCGGTGGATGCGCGTGATCTCGGCCTTGGCGACGATCGCGGTGGGGGCGGGCACGTCGACGTAGGCGTGGAGGAGGACGTCGGTGGCTCCCCCGTGGACGCCGCCGTTGAAGAGGGTCAGCGGCCCGGTCGAGCGGAACGGCTTCTGTTCGGGAAAGGCCACCTCCACTTCGGCGCTGCCCGATCCGACGATCGCGCTGCGGCAGGCGCTCCTGGCGGCGGCGCTGCTGCGCGCCTCGATCTGCCCCGCCCGGCAGGTGGGGAGGCCGACGGCGTCGAGGCCGATCGTCTTGTCGACGTCGCCTTCGACGGTGCGCAGCGCGGGCGGGTGGCTGCCGTCGCGGGTGTGGATCCCGCCGGCGATCCAGGCGGTGACGGGAGCGCTCCCGTGCCGCGGCAGCTTCGAGGGCGAGACGCCGCCGTCGTCGACGATGCAGAGGTTGCCGGCGCACTCTTCCTTGCGGTCGCCGAAAGCGCCGCCGGCGAGGATCAGCGCCAGCCCGGTTGCCAGCGCAGTGACGTAGATCGTGTTCCTCTTCATGCTTCCCCTCCCTTTCGGTGCGATCGCCCTCCCATTCGGTGCGATCGAGCCGATCCTCTCCGGCCGGGGGCTGCCGCCGCCTCCCCTTTTTGGCGCCTCGCGCGCCGGGAATTCCCCGATCTGGGAAAGGGGCCAGGGCTGGCTACTCGTCCAGCCGCAGGGCGATCTCCAGGTCCGCGACCGAGCCCCTCAGGGGGCGGCCGAGGAGCTCTTCGATCGCGCGGATGCGGTTCCTCACCGTGCGGCGGTCGACGCCCAGCGCGGCGGCGGTCGAGGAGACGTTCCGCTCGGCGTCGAAGTAGGCGCGCAGGGTCTCGCGGGCGACCTTGCCGCCGTCGCGCGCCCGCTCGAGCGGCGCCAGGTAGAGCTGGCGCAGGGAGGTCTCGAGGAGCTCGTCGCGGGCGATCGAGGCGAGCAGCGCGACGTCGGCGTAGCGGAGGACGGCCTTCCCCCTGCGCTCGGCGATCGGCAGCGCCGTCTTGGCCTGGAGATGGCTGAACCGCCACCCGGAGAGACCCTCGGCGGGCTCGCCGACGGTGACGACGACGCCCTCCGGGACGGTGCCGGCGAGCGCTTGCAGCGCCTGCTCGGCCGCCAGCTCGCGCCTGCCTCCCAGCCAGCAGGCCCACTGCGGCTCCTCCTCGCGCCGGACGGCGAGCAGGCGGCGATCGAGGGCGCCGGCGAGCCCGCGCATCAGCTCCTCCGCTCCCTCGCCCTTCGCCATCAGGCCGAGGTGATGGGCGTCGAGGTCGTAGTCGAGCTCGGAGCGGTCGACGAGCTCGCCGGCCAGCAATCTCTTGACGCACTCGCGCCGCCGCCCGGCCGCGCTGCGGGGACGGCTCTGCGCCTCGCGGGCGTGCTCGGCGCTGACGGCGGCGAGGAGGCGGTCGCCGAGCGTCGCCTGCTCGCCGAGCAGGCGACGAAGGGTCGAGCTCGGGACCTCGGCCCGCTCCGCCTCTTCGACGAGGAAGTCGCCGAAGAGCGTGTTGCCGGCGTGATAGCGGCGCAGGACGGCGTCGAGGGGGACGGCGTCGCGCGCGTCCAGGCGCGCCTGCGCGAGCAGGACCGCCGGCACGGCCGGCGCCTGCCGCTCCCCCGTCTCGAGGAGCGTGAGCCGATGGTCGACGGCGGCGGCGACGGCCGCGTTGAGGGCCTCCAGGTAGGCGGGGTCGGCGACGTTGCGAGGGTCGGAGATCGAATGGACCCGGGTCGCGATCACCCCGCGGATCTCCGGCAAACGCTCCCGCAGCCGCGCCGCCAGCTCCGAGCGGGCCTCCCTGATCGAGTCAGCCCGCGCCGGCACCGGTCAGTCCCAGCTCCCCGGCCCGCGGCTGCAGGGCGGCGATCACGAAGGCGACATGCTCGTCGAAGTCCTCGCCCAGCTCGGCGGCGCCCTGGCGCATCTCCTCCCGGTCGACCGCGGCGGCGAAGCTCGGCTGCTTCATCTTCTTCTTGACCGATTTCGGCGTCAGCCCCGCGATCCCGGTCGGCCGCACGAGGGCGACGGCGGCGATGAACCCCGTCAGCTCGTCGACCGCGAAGAGCGCCTTCGCCATCCGCGTCTCCCGCGGCACGCCCAGGTAGGGAGCGTGCCCGGCGACGGCGTCGATCAGCTCCCGCGGGTAGCCCCGCTCCTCGAACAGCTCCAGCGCCACCCGCGGATGCCCGGTCTCCAGGTCCGGGTGCCGCTCGTAGTCCAGGTCATGCAGGATCCCCGTCGCCGCCCAAAGCTCCTCGTCCTCCCCGTACTTCCCCGCATAAGCCCGCATCGCCGCTTCGACCCCGAGCACATGCCGCCGCAGCGACTCCGACTCGGTCCAGTCGCAGAACAGATCCCAAGCCTCGTCTCGCGTCGGTGCCGCCATCGAGGCGAGGCTAACAGCGGCGCAACCGTGCCTTCCTGCATGCGCCTACAGCATCGCCAGTTGCTGAGCCGGCGACGTGCCGCCATCCAGGCGCCCACGGCCGATCACCCGCCGCTCGAGCTCCAGCAATGCCCGCTTGCGCTGCAGCCCCCCGCCATAGCCGGTGAGTGAGCCGTCAGCCCCGATCACCCGGTGGCAGGGGACGACGATCGAGATCGGATTGCGCCCGTTGGCGGCGCCCACCACCCGCGCCCGCCGCCAAGGCTCGACGCCATCGTCGAAGAGACCGGGATCGATCCGCCCGGCCAGCTCCCCGTAGCTGATCGTCTCCCCATAGGGGATCTCCAGCAGCCGCCGCCAAACCTCCCGCTCCAGGGGAGTGCCGCGCAGGTCGAGCCGCAGCTCGAACCCCCGCAGCTCACCGGCGAAGTAAGCACCAAGCTGTTCTTCCACCTTCGGGACCGGCCCCTTCTCGGCGTCCGGAGGCAACCGCAAGCGGCCGGGAAAGCCGAGATCAGCAAGCCCCTCCGGTCCAGCAACGAGCGACAGCGCCCCAATCGGGCTCTCATAGATCGTCCAGCGGACTTGTGGTCGGCTCATCTCGCTCACGCTTCCTCTATTAGAACGGCCGGCGAGGCGTCTTCGTGAGATCGACCTCTCCGATTCCGACCTACGGCTTGAAAGGCTGAATGACCTCTGCGCCAGAGGTGGGATTGCGGCGGTGATGTGACCGGGATGCGACCCGGATCTCTGGCGGTTCAGCGTCCACAACCGCACCGTAGCGCGGCGACCTCCAGGTAGGAGCTAGATACCGATCAGCGCCGCCGGAACGACGGCGATGCCGTCTGGGCGCCGGTACGCCTCCGCGCCGGTGGTGACGATCAGCGCGTCGATCAGCGAGTCGCCGAGTTGCTCGGCAAGCCATCGCAGATGGCGGACGTCATCGCCGCCGACGTCGCGGGCGAGCTTGAACTCAACCGCGAGGACGCGACCGTCTTCCCGCTCGACGATGAGGTCGACCTCGTGCTCCCCTCCGCTGGTACGCAGATGAAAGACCCGAGCCTCCGATGCTTGAGCGTAGACGCGAAGCGACAAGGTGCAGAGGGAGTCGAACAGGGCACCGAGCAGGGTTCCGTCCCGTGGAATCGGGGGGGTGGCCTGTCCCCCGGCCAGGAGCGCGTCCGCATCGAGGCCGAGGAGCCGCGCGGCGAGGGCCGGATCGGCAAGCTGGTGCTTGGGCGGGCGCGAGAGACGCCGGATGCGATTCCGGGTTGGCGTCCACGCCGGGACCGGGTCAACAACCCAAAGTCGTTCTAGTACGTCGCGGTAAGGCTGCGTCGTGGTCTTGGCGGGCTTCTCGCCCTCGCCGCCGGTGGCGGCGTCTCGGATGGTCTCGAACGAGGCGGTGGTCGATGAGGCGGCGGCGTACGCGGTCATCCAGCGCCGGAGCCCGGCGGGATTGCGAAGCGGGTGTCCCAACTCCGGGAAGTCGCGATCGATGATCCGATCGAGATAGCCGTCGAGCTGCGCGCGCAGTGGTCGACCCGAGAGCCCACGCAAGCCGGGGAAGCCCGACTGCAGGATCTCTTGAACGTAGTCGTCAACCCTCACGTCCGTGCGCCCCCCGACCGACGGGCGCCCACCATGCAGCAGCTCGCGCAGGCTGACGGAGGGCTGCTCGACGCCGCGCTCGGACAAGGCCAGGGGACGCATGCGAAGGCTGACGATGCGACCCGCTCCCGAATGGGTCTCCACCCCGGCCGGCGAGGTGGAGCCGGTCAGGAGAAAGCGGCCCGGATCGGCGCCGGCGTCAACGGCCCGCCGCACGAGGTCCCAGCACTCGGGCACGTACTGCCACTCGTCAATCAGCACCGGTGGCGCCGACTCCAGCAACCGCGCGGGGTCCGCCCGAGCAACGCTTCGCTGCGCAGGATCGTCGAGCGCGTGAACCGTGGTAGCGCGCCGACTCGCAGTCGCGGTCTTGCCGACCCCTTTCGCACCAACGATCGCCACCGCAGGCAACGAACTCGCCAGCTCCTCGAGCTCCTCGTCTACGACCCGCTGCAAATATCGTCGCGGCGCGCTAGCCCCATCAGTCATTGACTAAGACTACCATTTCGACGGCATAGACGCTACTAATTAGACGCCCCTTGCACTACTGTTCTGCGAGCCTTACAGATCCCCCAAGTCGCTGATCCGCTCTAGGGAGCCAATCCCCGTCGGATTGAAAGGAGGAGGGTCCTCCTTATGAGGAGCAGGATTCCGGCGCTGATGTGACCCGGATGCGACCTAGACGGCGGCCAGTGCCGGCGCGAGGTCGTCAGCGCTGGCCTTTACCGGCTCCGGAATCGTCACCCGCAGTTCACCCTCGTTATCGAGGATGCGCTGAGCACCGAGAACGGTCAGTCCGACGATGCGCTGGCTACCCGGTGCGTAGCGGAGCACATGACCCTCGGGAGTCTCCTCACTCTCCGCCTCCTGGGGCGCTCCAACATGCAGGTAGAGCACGTCATTGCCGACGTCGTAGTCGGCATGGTCGAAGGTGATGTGGCCGATCCTGATGTTCACTTGCTCCATGACCGCGGGTCCTTCCGGTTGCCGAACGCGGAGATGACCCGCGCCGGATCCTGTTCATAGCTTACGACCACCTGCAACCAGCGGCTAGGACCAGCTCCTCGGAGATAGTTGCGGCGACGCTTCTCGTAGACCGGATCGGGCAGGACGCGATCAGGTTCCGCGATTGCCCTCAGGACATCGGCAAGATGCGGCTCCAACTCCGGGTGGTTTCGCAGGATCTTGCCCTGCCACAGGGCTGCAGGAATGACGACCCGCATGCCCCTATGGTCCCTCGCCTCTCCAATTAGATCTACCACCGTCTGTGGAGGATCTCAGTTGCTGTGTTTTGTCAGCGCTGGCTCAATGACAGACGATCTCCGGCGAGGCCGCCGAATGCATCAGGAGATCCGTCGAATAGGAGCGTAGTCAGCCATCAACTTGCGGTGATCCTTCTCGTCGCCCTCGAAACGTACAACGATGACCCCGCCAGGCTCCAGGCTCTCTATTTGCCCAACCCCAAAAGTCACGTGCTCGACTCGGTCACCTGCCGCGAAGGGAGCATGCGGACTCTTCGGAACGACCGCTGGGTCAGCAGGTCTCCCATCACTGCGATGATCTGCAACGGTGATTGATCGCTCTAGCCCAGGTCGGTTGTCTAGCAGGCGCAGGGTCGTTTCTGACGTCGCAAACCCAATCTCGTCTAAATATGCGTCCATCGAGATTTGTGGCTCTAGGTCACCGATCCACCGATCAATCCAGCGGTAATAACGCCATCCTCGCCGAGTCATCAACCAGGCGCGCCGTGGAGCAATCTCGATGGACACATCAATTCTTAGAGCTGCGTACCTCCCGCTATTGGCCTCAATCTCTTGGTGTAACCCAAGGTAGTTAGACAAGTAGAGGGGCGGGAGGGTCGCGATATACCCCTCACACCGCGGCTGCACTCGAAGCACAAAGCGCCTAGTCTTAATTTCGATATCCCGATGAGCGGATCGGATAACGCGCCAGCCTTTTGGGTGAACTAGCCTAAAGGGCTCATAAAGGGCACCGCCACGCTGACTGACTACCCGGGTATCGTCTCCGCCCTCACTAGGTGAGAATGGAGCACGGTCCTCCATCGGTTCCGCAAAAATCCGTAGAAAGCGGTTCTCAAGCAACACATCAGGCAAATCGATGTGGGACAGGGTCGCTAGCTCATCTTTGGCGAACTCACCAGAAGTAAAGTGCTCACTGAGTCGAGTCGAGAAACTGCGAAGGACAAAGTACTCGCAGGCCTGCCGTACTAGCTCTAATCCTTTCCTTGGATCACCCCTCCCGCTCTCGTCGCCATCCAAGAGCGCACCGATTGGGTTCCGGGACCAGATCGCCTTGATCTGGTCGCTCTCCGCTAAGCCCGCCTCAAGGTATCGTGCTATTGAGTCTCCGAGGTGGTAGCCAGAGCGAAGTCCGACTAGCTCATTCTCATCTCGGTCATAGACGACATACCCCTGAAACTCCCGATATCTGGGACGAGGGCGGTAGACGCTACGAAGCGCCAAGCCAAGAGCAAGGCAAATGGTGATGGCACCGAACACCAATGCTAACCCGCTGTTGACCTTCTCGGTAATGAAGACGGCTATGAGGTTGACCCCAAGCGCCAGCACCAAGCCGACCAGCACAAGCTGGATGGCTTGAGCACGATCCAAACGCAGCACTCGAAGGTATCCTGACCGCTCTTCCGACATCGGTCCGCCAGGCTATCTAAAGCAGCACGGCTTCACAGCTACTTCGATCCGATCAAGCGGAATCTAGTCCGGCCAAATCGGCACCAATCGGCTGCGACATTGATGAGGGACTCTCCCTCCGTCCAACCATCAACCTGGCTGATCTCTAGGCCTGGTTGCACTGCGAAGATAGTGCAGCGCATTGACGGGGGCTCTGAGTCCAAGTCACCAAACAGTTTCGGGGTCAACTCCAAGGGGTCGTGCAATATCCGAAATTGATTTGGACGCCGAACCCTGCGGTCGTCAAGCTCAGCCCATAGGCCCGCTGCAGGATCAGCCCATCGAGCACTTCTGGCGGCTTGGGTCAGAACCTCATTGATATCCGTCAACTGCCTTCGTGGCTTATCCGTGGCCGCGGCCTTGCAGTGCACAATACTTAAAGACACCAGGTCTTTTGAAAGGCCACTAATTCCTATCAGGTCGCATAGCTCGCCCGAGCCGTGGTCGGTGAGTACTATTTCGCAACGCTCTGCCAGCCATTTAGCTACATATCCTTGAACTGGCAAGGGTCCAGTCTGGACAACTCCTGCCTCGCGACGGATATCAGCCCCATCCCAACCCCACGCCTCGAGGGTCGCGTCAGCAACTGGTCTATGGGGACTATGTGGGCGCTCCAGATGCCTGCCTTGAATAGAACTGCCATCGGTGAAGTGGATAATGGGTGGGTACTCAGTCAAGATGTCTGCCAACGGCATGAGTTGACCGGTTCCAGGTTCACCTGCTTCGAGACCTCGCTGCAACTCCGTTATGCCGCCTGACGGATCCTGTAGCGCGGACCACAGCAGATTATCCTCGCGCCATATCTCAAGCTCTAACTCCGTCTCGGATTTCACAGCAGCCCACAGCTCTAACTCGTGAAGAAAGAAGCGATCCGCTCCTAACCGCAGTGGGGCCGGATCCCGAATCAGCGTGTGCTCCATTAGCGCAGCCATTACCGGCACTTGAGGAAACACATCGAAATGGGTCGCAACGGTCATGGCCGGCAGGCCAGGAAGTCCTTTGGTATCGCGGGCAGCCGTCGCGAGGTCCTCTGCTCGCTCCTCGCACCAATGCCGGAACTCAAGGAGATTTCCAGTTGCCTCTGGCTCCCATAGCTTGGCTTTTTGGACGGAGAAGCCGAAGGTTCCCTTTCCACCTCCGCCAGCCATTCCGTGGCCAAGAGAATGACCTCGCAAGCGGTCCTCCCCCAATGCATTTTCAACCCTCGGACCGGCCGATTGCTCATAAGCCGCCCCAGTTACTCGCGTAGGTCGCATGCCAATCGAAAACCAAGCATCAGGCGCTATCTCCCAAGCGAGACGACGAAGCTCCTCGCCATCAACCGCTACTGCTCCTCCCGCCCCAATTTGGTCTTGAAGATCGCGTAGACAAGGGTTGACCTCTGAGGCAAGAAACAGCGTGCCTCGCTCCTCGACATAGCAGGCGAGATGGAGCTCGAAGCTCCACGCATCCAACATCTCATCGTCGAGCCACCGCGGGCGTTGGGGATGCCGGGTGACAAGAGCAAGGAGATTCGACTCGTCGGAGTAGAACCGCCACACGACATCAGCGCCTCCCAGCCTCTGCGGACTTTTGTCGAGATCTATCTGTGCCGTATCGGCGTGAAAGATGCGGGCAGAGCGAGCGGGACGAATTGCAAGCGGTGGAAGTCGTAGTGACGAAGGTTCCCAGGTGCCACGGTTCAGAAAGCGCCGTACTTGGCGCTCATCCTCCACCAGCCCGTTAACCAGATCAGGTAGCAGCTCTTGCCAACTACGATCCTCGCGGTAAAGGATCTCAACCTCAGCTCCGATGTCTTCGGGAACCGCCAATAGCTCTGGGCTAACCGCCAAGCCTGGCCGAGATAGACGCCCGATGAACTGAAGCGTCGGGGCAAGCGTCTTGTGGGGCTCGTGATAAGCAGCAATACGCAGTTGAGGCATATCGAAACCCTCAGTCAACGCCCCCACGCAGACAATCCCATCTAGATCCCCATTGCGAACCGCTGCGAACTTTTTCTGGAGCTGGCGCCAAGAGGTTTTGGCCACTACTAACGCAAGCTTTACGCCTACCCCCCTGTAGATCTCAACCAACTCTTCCGCATGGGCAACACGACCAGCGCGAGCTAAAAGACGGCTTCCTGCTTCTACATGCTTCTCATCTTTGAGGCGTGCTGCCGCCGCCTGCGCGAGCGCCTCGTCCTTGTTTTGCCCCAGACCGAGATTTACGGCCCGGAACACAACAGGGGTGTAGACGCCGTCTGAGATCGCTCGATCCAAAGGATACGAGTAGACGATCTCTCCGGGTATAGGACGGTGGTCCCTGCGAAAGGGAGTCGCAGTAACAAATACCATCCTGGCCTGACACGCCTCCAGTAAGGAACGCCAGGCATCCGCGGGGACATGATGACCCTCGTCTACCAGCACGAGATCAAATAGATCGGGGGGAGGCGGGGTCACGTTGGTAAAAGTGGGGCTAACGCCGTGCACATTTGCAACTACGACATCGGCGGAAATTGCCTCTTTCCAAGTCTGCGCAGTCGCCTTCCCCCGGATCGTTGTGACCTCTGGCTCGGGGACGTCAAAGGGCAATGCGTCAGTTCGCTTGAGACCATTTAGACTGAGAAACGCCTCCTCAAGCTGCTCTCGAACAACCCTGGATGGAGCCACGACCAAGATCCGCTTGGCTCGATGAACAAAGGGGGCGGCGGTCAACACAAGGGTCTTGCCGACTCCGGTCGGTAGGACAACCTGTGCAGGTTCGGCGCTAGCGGTCCAGTGAGAAGCAAGAGCCCAGATCGCCCCGCGCTGAGCATCGCGGAGTCGATCAGACTCGCTTCCAACGAGCCCCACCGAAACCTTTGACGAATGCTGCCTGAAAAAACCCGGCATGTTTAACGCCGCAAAGAGTTCCGGGCCTCGGTCGGAAGTATTGCTAGGTACTCGATAGCGGCTGAGCCTATACCTAGAAACTCGCTACCGTCGAATCAGCCGATCACTCGGCGCACTTTCGGGAAACTTTGGTGAACGGCATGCGTATACCGCGCCAGCATCGTCTCGACGCGATGCCCTGCGATCTCGGCGAGGTCGGCGTCGTTCACGCCAATAGCTCGCAGATGCGTGACATAACTGTGGCGGCACTCGTGGGGGCGGATGTCTAGGCCGGAGGCTTCCTGGGCGGGCTTCCATAGGTCGCGGTAGAAGGTGCGCTCACGCCAGAGCCGGCCGCGGGGGGTTGGGAAGAGGAGCTGGCAGTCGGGGCCGTTGAGGTTGATCTGGGCTTCGAGCATCCAAGCGAGGGTCGCCGGGACCGGCACGACGCGGCCGGCGTCGGGCTCACCGTGGTCGGTCTTCGTGCCCTCGAGTATCTGGCCCTCGTGGGCGGTGCGGCGGACCTGGAGCGTCTCGCCGTCGAAGTCTTCCGGCCGTAGCGGCAGCACCTCCCCCAGCCTGAGGCCGCAGTCGGTGAAGACGCGGACCATCGCCTCGTAGCGGCCGGCCGCTTTGGCGAAGCGGTGCATCTCCTCGAAGGTGAAGACGCGGATCGGCCTCGGCTTCTTCTGCGCCCTCGGATCGTTGGCTCGGATGCGGATGCCCTTGAATGGATTGAGGTCGCAGACTTCGTCGGTGATCGCGTCCTCGGCCATTGCTGAGAGGGCGCGGAGGATGCCGACGGCTCCGGTGGTGGCTCGACCTTCGGTCCTGAGCATGTGGTCGACCAAGGCCAGGGTGTGACGGCGGCGGAGCTCGCGGAGCGGCCAGTCCTGCAAGGGGACGCCCTCGATCTCAACGTCGGCGACTCGGCTGATGCGGTGGTCGTTCGTTGCGTTGGTGCGTTCGGAGCGCGGGTGGCGCTCGGTCCAGGTCGCGGCGTAGTCGCCGAGGGTGTCGGGCCGGTCCGAGAGGCCGTAGGCCTCGTCGATAGCTCTCTGAGCGTCGGCCTTCCGCCTGAAGGTTCCTTTGCCGCGGTTCCAGGTGGGCTTCGCGATGTGCTTCTTGCCGTCGCGGCCGGTGTATCTGGCTACCCAGACGATCTGGCCGGAGGGGTTGCGGCGTTTGATGGGCGACTCGCGCCTCATGCCGGTTCGTCCCTGTGGCGATCGAGGAACTTCTTGACGTCGGCCGGGTCGATCCGACGCGCCGCTCCGAACTTGTAGCTGGGCAGGTCGCCGCGTCTGATCCAGTTGCGGACGGTGCGGTCGGAGACTGCGAGACGGTCGGCGAGGGTGCGCTCGGTGAAGAAGCTGGGGTCCGGTTTCCTCTCCATGCCCCCTATGTCCAGAGCAAGCAGCGATTGCATCGGCTTCATCCCGAGACCTTCCAGACGACCGACGGTCAGACCCCTCCCGGCCCTCCTTAAGGGCAGCCTCAGCACGGCGAAGCCGTGCCAAAATGGGCTGCCCGGAGGGACGGGAGGAGCGGCCCGATGCATCCGAATCCGGAGGGTTCGTAGTGTGTCGGGACGTGGGGTTATTGCTTCTGAGGCGGCCCTTGGTTCCTGCCTCAGGACTTGCGCTTTTCTCGTCGGTAGATGCGCTGCTTCTACGTGATCTCCCCTTCGGTTCTCTTCCTGGGTTCCATCTGCCTGGTGGCTTGGCTTGCTGGATGCCTTGGTCATTGCTCGACTACGGAGCGGCCTTTCCGCTCTGTTCAGTCTTCGCTAAGGCCGTGGAAGTTGACCGCGGCCCTCGTCGGCAGGACGAGATCCCCGACCCGATGAACCAGACCGCCGGCGATCAGATCGCGTACGGCTCGCTGGACGCGATCGCGCTCCTCGAACTCCACCGAGTCGACGGTCAGCTCACGGACCAGCTCGTCGAGCGTCAGCGTCTCCGGGTAGAGGTCGAGGACTTCTCGGAGGACGCGTGCCCGGTCTCTAACGTCCTGGGCCGCGGTCGTGGCGCCCTCGTGAGCGGCGCCAATAGGCTTGTCGTGCATGGGAGCTAACCCTCCTGTGCCATGCCCCCGGCTGTTCCACCAGCGCGGGGGCGCTTTTGTCTTGTGTCGTCAGCCTAGCATCTTCTGTCAAGAAAAACTTGACAGAACGGCTATTCCCCTTTGATGATCTGTGCGACCCGTGCGTGGGTCAAGCCGATCTCGTCGCCGATCTCCCGGAGCGATAGCCCTTCCTTCTGCGCTTGGGCGAACGCTTTGCGGCGAGCCTTCTGCGCCGCGTCGGATTCGCGCTCGAACTGCTTCTGCGCGGCGCGAACCGCCTTACGAGCTTTGGCCTTCTCCTGAGGCATGCGGGAGACCCTATTGCCCGCCGCTCGATGTGACCTGGATGTGACACAGACCGTCCGGAACCGCGAGGAATCGCTCGGACGCCAGCGGAACGTCATCTCGGTCCGAAACCGAGGACTTGGCTCTGCACCACGCAATCCCCGGCACGGCCCGGAACACCAAGGAATGCGCCCGACGGGAGTCGAACCCGCGACCTTCGGCTTGAAAGACCGACGCTCTTTGGGCCCCCGAAAGGACCCGTTGACCACTGAGCTACGGGCGCTCGATAGGAAAGATACCCGCGCAACGGGGTTTGAGCGTTGTCGCCGGGGCTAGGCTCTGGCCATGGATCTCGGACTGGAGGGGCGCGTGGCCCTGGTGATGGGCGCCAGCAGGGGAATCGGGCGCGGGATCGCCGGGGCGCTGGTGAGGGAAGGGGCGCGGGTCGCCGTGGCCAGCCGCTCGGAAGAGCGGATCGACGAGGCCGCGGCGGAGCTGGGCGACGCCGCCACGGGCTTCGTCGCCGACGCCACCGACCTCGAGCGGCTGGCGCAGCTGCCGCTGGAGGTGGCCGAGAAGGTCGGGCCGATCGACATCCTCGTCGCCAACACCGGCGGCCCGCCGGCGGGCGGCGCCCTCGACCACGGCTTCCAGGAATGGGAGCAGGCCTATGCCTCGCTGGTGCTGGCCCCGCGCATCCTCGCCGGCGCCGTCCTGCCCTCGATGCAGGCCCGCAAATGGGGCCGCATCGTCAACGTCGGCTCGACCACGACGATCGAGGTCAACCCCGCCCTCAACCTCTCCAACGCCCACCGGCTGGCCGCGGTCGGCTTCCTGAAGACCCTCTCGCGGGAGGTCGCCGGGGACGGGATCACCGTCAACACGGTCGCCACCGGACGCTTCGCCACCGACCGCATGGCCGAGCTCGGCGGCTCGCTGGAGCAGGTGGAAGCGGCCGCGCGGGAGGAAGTGCCGGCGGGCCGGCTCGGCACGGTCGAGGAGTACGGCGACCTCGTCGCCTTCCTCTGCTCCGAGCGCGCCGCCTACGTCACCGGCGCCGTGATCCCGATCGACGGCGGCCTGCTGCGCTCCTACTAGCTGCTCAGGAGGAGCCGCGACCGCCCACGCAGGCAGCCGCAGCTCTCGCTCAGTCTCCGATCAGCTCGGCTCGACGAAGAGCGGTGTTCCGCTCGGCTTGGTCTGTATCCACTGCTCCCACCAGGTGACGGTGAGAGGACAGAGCGCCCCTTCTTTCCTGGTCAGCGTGGTTTCGATATCGATGATCGCTTCACCGGTTTTGCTGGCTGTCAGCGTGCCAAGGTTGATCCCCGCCGACCCGGAGGTATAGACGCAGTTGCCGAACGGCGTGTTTTCCATTCGGTCGGTGAACCCCTTCAGTGTCACTGCCCCGTTTTCGGAACCGGAGATGGAATGAACTTCCAGTTCCCCGGCTTCCAAGGTCGAACTGCTCGCAGGGGAGCAGTTGGTCCACGAGAAGGCGCTAAGCGGGATCTTGACTGTTTCGGTCGAGCTGCCGGCGCTCGTGACCGATCCTTTGAGATCTCCGCTCGAGCATTCCATGACCGTGGTCGGTTCCGAGGCCCACCTGGCCGTGGTCCCGGGCCTGACCGTGAACTCGATTTCGGTTCCTTTCGACCACTTCTGCGGGCAGGGCGTTTTCGCTTCATGGCAGAGGACGGTCGCCGAGGCCGAACCGGCTCCGGCGAACGCCATCAAGGCCGCGGCCGCGACAGCGGCGAGGCCGAGCGTCTTCAGGTATTTCATCTCTCTCTCCCTTTGTTCCCAGACACAGAGCATCCGGGTCTGTTTGAGCGCATAGCCCTAACACCCGCAGGAGTTTTAGTCAAGAACGCTTGAAGCATTCCTCACGGGAGCCTCCTCAGCAGCCGCGCCGCGACCCCGCGCAGCGTCTGCTTGCCGTAGGCGTGGCCGGGGTCGAACTGGGTGAAGATCGCCAGGCCGATGCGCCGCCGTCCGCGCTTGAGCAGCGCCACCTGGTGGTCGACGCGGCCGCTGCCGCTGCCCCAGCCGCCCTTGAGGAAGAGCTTCCAGCCCGGCGGCACCACGCGGCCGACGCCCCAGCGCTGCGAGCGGACGACGTGCGAGAGCAGCCAGCGCGCGTAGGCCCGGTGCCGCCCCGGGACGTAGCGCTGCAGGTGGTACATGAAGCGGACCTCGTCCCTGGGGCTGCTGCGGCTGAGGCCCCAGACAGGGTTGTACTGGAAGTCCCGCATGCCGGCGACCCGCGCCAGCCGGTGGATCCGCCGCACCCCGACCATGTCCCGCACCGTCGTCGCCGCGACGCTGTCGGAGCGGCGGATCATCGGCCCGAGCAGCCGCCGGTCGCTGCGTCGCAGCGGATGCTCGCCGCGCTTGCGCAGCAGCCCCGCCAGCAGCATCACCTTGAAGGTGCTCGCCATCGGCGACGTTTCCCGCACGTGGTAGCCGCTGAAGCGGCCGCGCTGGTCGATCACCGCGAAGGCGACCCGTCCCGCCCGCCGCTGCGCGTACCTGCGCGCGGCGGCGATGTCCGGGTGCCAATGACCCGCCGCCGCACCCGCCGCTGGCCAGACCAGCAGCAGCGCGGCACAAACCGCACTAACTCTCGCCAGGCGCCTCACGCATCGCGGGGTAGATGATCACGTCCCTCAAAGTCTTCGCCCCGGTCATGATCATCAGCAGCCGGTCGATCCCCAGCCCGCAGCCGCTCGCCGGCGGCATCCCGTATTCGAGCGCCCGCACGAACTCTTCGTCGTGGGGGTGCGGGTCCGCCTCCGCCCCGCTTTCCTGGCGTTCGCGCTGCTTGATGAACCGCTCGCGCTGCTCGACCGGGTCGTTCAAGTCGGTCCCGCCGCCGACGATCTCCATCCCGGCGACGATCCCGTCGAAGGCCTCGCAGATCCGCGGGCTCTCCGGGTGCACCTTGACCAGCGGCCAGATGTCGATCGGCAGATCGATGACGTAGGTGGGCTGGATCAGCTTCGGCTCGACCAGCTTCCCCTGCAGCGTGTCCACGACTCCGGCCCAGTCGTCGTTCTCGTCCACGGAATCGCCGGCCACCTCGGCCAGCTCGTCGCGGCTCGCCTCGTAGATGTCGAGCCCGGTCTCGCGCAGCAGCTCGTCGCGCAGCCGCACCCGCGGCCAGGGCGCGGCGAAGTCGATCTCGACCCCGTCGCGCACGACCTTCGTCGTCCCCATCACCGTCTCGACGACGCTGGAGACGAGCCCCTCGATGAACTCCATGACGCCGTTGTAGTCGGCGCCGCCCACGAACATCTCCAGCATCGTGAACTCGGGGTTGTGCTGGGGCGACATCCCCTCGTTGCGGAAGAACTTGCCGAACTCGTAGACGTCCTCGAAGCCGCCGACGATCGCCCGCTTCAGGTACAGCTCGGTCGCCGTGCGCAGGAAGAGGTCGCGGTCGAGCGCGTTGTGGTGGGTGACGAATGGCCGCGCCGCGGCGCCGCCGGTCAGCCGCTGCAGCACCGGCGTTTCCAGCTCGACCCAGCCGCGCGAGTTCATGTAGTTGCGGATCTCCCAGGTCAGCCGACCGCGCTGCTTGAAGATCTCCCGCGACTCCTCGTTCGCCATCAGGTCGAGTTCGCGCTGGCGGTAGCGCGTGTCGGGGTCGGAGATGCCGTGGAAGAGGTCGGGCGGGTCCTTCAGCGCCTTCGCCAGCAGGGTGCACTCGCGCACGCCGATCGCCAGCTGCCCGCGCTTGGTCACGTGCAGCGGCCCGACGATCCCGACCAGGTCGCCGATGTCGAGGTCCTCGATCCGCTGGAAGGCCTCCTCGCCGAGGATGTCGCGCCGCGCGTAGGCCTGGATCGTGCCGGTGACGTCGCGGACGTCGAAGAAGGCGGTCTTGCCGTGCCCGCGCTTGCCGGTGATCCGCCCCATCACCCGGTAGACGAACTGCTCGTGCTCGCCCTCCCCCAGCGCGGCGGGATCGTGCGCCGCCTCGATCTCCTCGACGTGGTCGCGGTCCGGGAACGAGTGCGGGTAGGGATCGACCCCTTCCCCGCGCAGCCGCTCGACCTTCGCCCGCCGCTGCTCCTCGGTCGAGACGGCGACCGAGCGGTCGCCCTTGGGAGGCGCGTCGGCCCCCGTCGGGGCCTCACTCATCGCTGGCCGGCTCAGGGTGCGTAGCCGACGGTGACCCGGTCGTCGCCTTCATAGTCCTGAAGCGTAGTCGCGTCGCGCAGCAGCTCGCGCATCGCCGGGCCGTGGTGGGTGTCGTGCTCCATCGCCAGTTTCCAGCCGGAGGGCGTTTCGGCGATCAGGCCGCGGATGACGCCGAGCCCGTCCTCGCCGCAGTCGCCGGTCACCGCGATCCGCGGCTCCTTCTGGATCTCCGGCGAGCGCTCGTAGATCGTCTCGTCGGTGACGTAGGGAAGGTTGGCGATCACCAGGTCGACGTCTTCGGCTTCGACCTCGTCGGGCAGGCCCCTGGCGACGCTGACGTCGAGGTCGAGCCCGAGCCGCTCGGCGTTCTCGCGCGCGGCTTCGGCCGCTTCCGGCGAGAGGTCCGAGGCGGTGATCTTCAGGTCGGGGCGCTCCGACATCAGCGCCAGGGCGATCGCCCCGGAGCCGGTGCCGACCTCGTGGACGCGGGCGCCCTCAGGCAGCGTCGTCCCCACCTCGACCAGCAGCTCGGTCTCCTTGCGCGGCCAGAGCACGCGCTCGTCGACGTAGACCTCGAGGCTGCGAAAGGGGGCGCGGCCGAGGATGTAGGCCATCGGCTCGCGCTCCACCCGGCGCTGGACGCCTGCCTCGATCTTCGCCGCGACCTCGGCGCTGACCTCGCCGGCGCTCTCCACCGTCAGCTCGCCGGGCTTGACGCCCAGCGCGTCGGCGACGAGGACTTCGGCGTCGCTGCGCGCCTCCTCCACGCCGGCGGCCGCGATCCGCTCTGCCGCGTCGTCGAGGATCGCACCCACGGTACGGGCCGAGGGCCCCTCGCTCTGTACGTCGATTGCCGCCATTACTTTCCCCATCCTCCCTTAAAAAAGCGCTCCAAAGATTTTGCGCAAGATAGCACCGGGTCGCAGGCGCGATGCGGTCAGGCTGGGACGCCGACCGCTTCGCTCGCCACCGGCCGGCCGATGCCCCCGTGCCGCTGGATCACGACGGTTATCCAGATCGTCCCTATGACCATCATCCCCAGGCTCTCCAGCTGCGCCGCGGTCAGCCCCATCGCCACGTGGTGGTTGCGGCGCAGGAACTCGACCAGGAAGCGCTCGGTCCCCGCGTAGAGGAGGTAGATCGCGAAGAGGACGCCGGCGCGCACGCGGTCGCGCAGCTGCCAGAGCAGGAAGGCGCCGAGCCCCATCGCCAGCGTCTCGTAGACCGGGGTCGGGTGGACGGTGCGGTCGGTCGGGACGGTCCCGTTCGGGTAGGCCATCGCCCACGGCCCGTTCCAGGCCTTGCCGTAGTCGCCGTCGCCGGAGAGCTGGCAGCCGCAGCGGCCGATCGCGTAGCCGATCGCGAGCGCCGGCGCCGCCAGGTCGAGCAGGGCGAGGCTGAGGAAGTCGCGGTACCAGGCCCAGGCGAGGACGGCGAGGGCGCCGCCGATCGCGCCGCCGTACCAGACCAGCCCCGAACCGGAGAAGAGGTTGCCGAGCAGGTCGTGCTTGACCTCGCCGTAGTTCTGGACGATGAAGTAGACGCGCGAGCCGACGACGCCGCCGACCAGCGCCGCGAAGCCCATCTCGTATGCCCAGTCCGGCGGCTTGCCGATCTCCCCCAGCCGCTTCCAGATCAGCGCCCCGGCGCCGAGGAAGGCGAAGGCGAACATCAGCCCGAAGGTCTGCAGCGTCACCGGCCCGATGTGGATCTCCGGGTACATCAGCTCCAGCTTAGGAGAGCAGCGTCTCCAGCAGCGCCTTCTGCGCGTGCAGGCGGTTCTCGGCCTGGTCCCAGACGGCGGAGCGCGCGCCGTAGAGGACCTCGGCGGCGATCTCTTCGCCCGGGTGGGCGGGCAGGCAGTGGAGGACTATCGCCCGCTCCGCGGCGGCAGCCAGGAGGTCGGCGTCGAGCTGGAACGGGGCGAGGTCGGCGCGGCGGCGCGGCGCCTCCTCCTCGTCGCCCATGCTGATCCAGACGTCGGTGTAGAGGGCGTCGGCGCCGGCCGCGGCGGCGCGCGGGTCGTCGGTCAGCTTCGCCCCGTGCCCCTCCTCGAGCTGGTAGCCGGGCGGCGCGGCGACCACCACTTCGACCCCGGCCAGCTCGCCCAGGATCGCCAGCGAGCGGGCGACGTTGTTGCCGTCGCCGACGTAGGCGAGCCGCAGGCCCTGGAGGTCGCCGAAGCGCTCGCGCAGGGTCAGCAGGTCGGCCAGCGCCTGGCAGGGGTGGTGCAACGGGGTCAGCCCGTTGATGACCGGCACGTCGGCCGCGGCGGCCAGCTCGGCCACCGCCTCGTGCGAGCCGGAGCGGATCACGATCGCATCGACGAAGCGAGAGAGGACGCGGGCGGTGTCGCCGATCGACTCGCCGCGCGAGAGCTGCATCTCGTCGCCGCGCAAGACGACCGGGTGCGCGCCCAGCTCGGCGACGCCGACCTCGAAGCTGATCCGCGTCCGCGTCGAGGGCCGTTCGAAGACAAGCGCGACGCTGCGCCCGGCCAGGCCCTCGCCGCCGAGCCGCTCCCCACGGCCCGCTTTCAGCTCCGCCGCACGGTCGAGCAGCTTGCCGAGCTCGAAGGCGCCGAGTTCTTCGCCGGTGAGGAAGTCGCGCTTCAAGCGCTGGATACTACGGCCGCGATGGAGTTCACGGCGCTGGTCTGGAACCTCTTCCACGGCAGGGACTTCCCGCCCGACCCGGCGCTGCGCACCTGGCGCTCGCGGCTGCTGCGGCTCGACGAGCGCAACGACACGCATATCCAGGTCAACCGCGACCTCACCCGCGAGTTCGCGACGCTGCTGGCGAGCGCCGAGTGGGACGTGGCCCTGCTGCAGGAGTGCCCGCCGCGCTTCGCAGCGCCGCTGGCGGAGGCCTGCGGCGCCGAGTGGCACCGGGCGCTGACCTCGCGCAACGGCCTCGGCGCCCTGCGCGGGCTGCTGGCGCGACAGAACCCCGACCTGATGGCCTCCGGCGAGGGCGGCTCCAACCTGACCCTGGTGCGGGTGCCGGGCAAGCTCGGGGGGATCGCCGAGCGGCGGGAGATCGCGATCCACGAAGGGGCGCCCGAGCGGCGGGCGATGGCCTTCGTCCGCACCGCCTCCGGCGTCTGCGTCGCCAACCTGCACGCGACCAACGACCAGCCGCAGTTGGCGGCCGAGGACGTGCTGCGGGCGGCGCGGGCGGCGAGCGAGTGGGCGGGCGGGCGGGCGCTGGTCTTCGGCGGCGACCTCAACCTCCGTCCCGCGGAGCAGCCGCAGATCTTCGAGCGGCTGCGCGAGGAGTTCGAGCTGGTCGGGCCGCCGACCGCGCCCGGGGCGATCGACCACGTCTTCTGCCGCGGGCTCGAGGTCGTGGAGCGGCCGGCGAGGTGGCCGCCGCAGAAGCGCGAGCTTCCCCTCGAAGGGAGGGCGCTGCGCCTCTCCGACCATGCGCCGGTGCAGGCGCGTTTCGCCGCCGCCGAGCCTGGCAACCACAGGAACTGAGATAGTCGGGCCACACCCTGCGGGTCAACCGAATCGGAGGCAGATAGATGGCTGACAAAAAAGCGTCGGGCAAAGCCAAAAAAGCGAAAGCCGGGGCCAAATCGAAAGCGTCGAAAACGAGCTCGAGAGCGAAAGCAAAAAGCAAAGCGGCCGCGAAAAAATCGACGGCGAAATCGAGCGCCAAAAAAGCCGGCGCGAAAAAAGCTTCTTCGAAAAAAGCCTCCAGCAAACCGACGAGCGGCCTCGACAAGAGCGTCGCCCAGTTCCGCGAGAGCCTCGAGCAGAGCGTCACGCTCAGCCGCGACCGCATCCAGGACGTCGTCGACGACGCCGTCAAACGCGGCCGCATGACCCGCACCGACGCCGAGAAACTGCTCACCGAACTGGTCAAACGGGGCAAGAAACAACGCGACGCCCTGATCAAGGAACTCGAGCGGCTGGTCAAACAAGCGCGCAAAGCGCTGCCCTGATCTAGGTGGAGGGGGCCGCCGGCAGCGCAGCGGCAGCTCGGGCGCCTCGGCGCGGCGAGCTGCTCGAGCTGGAGATCGACTCCCTCGCCTTCGGCGGTCGGGGGGTCGCCCGCGCCGGCGGCTTCGTCGTCTTCGTCGCCGGGGCGCTGCCGGGGGACCTCGTCCGCGCCGAGGTCACCAAGGGCAAGAAGCGCTTCGCCGAGGCGCGGGCGGTCGAGGTGCTGCGCGCCGCGCCCGACCGCCTGCCCGACACCTGCGTCCACGCCGGCGAGCCGTGCCCGGGCGCGCCCTGGCAGGGGCTGCCCTACGAGTGCCAGCTCGCCCACAAGCAGGAGCAGGTCGCCGAGGCGCTGGCGCGAATCGGCGGCCTCGAGGGCTTCGAGCTGGAGGAGATCGTCCCGGCCGAGCTTCAGTGGCGCTACCGCAACAAGCTCGAGTACTCCTTCGGCGAAGACGACGCGGGCGAGCCGACGCTCGGCTTCCACGCCCGCGGCCGCTGGGACCTGATCGTCGACGTCGAGGACTGCCACCTCGCCTCGGCGGCGGGGAACGAGGCGCGAAACGCGGTGCGCGAATGGGCCCGCGCCGAAGCGGTGCCCGCCTACGACGCCCGCGCCCGCCGCGGCGTCCTCCGCAACCTCGCCGTGCGCGAGGGGTGGCGGACCGGCCAGGTGCAGACGCGGCTGGTGACGGCGAAGGCGCGCTTCCCGCGCCCGCCGGTCGACCTGCACACGATCGTCGAGGGCGACAGCGGCGGCACCGAGGGCCCGACCGGGGTCCTGGGCGAGGAGCGGCTGCGCGAGGAGCTCTGCGGCCTGCAGCTGGAGATGTCCCACGCCGCCTTCTTCCAGACGAACACCGAGATGGCCGAGCGCCTCTACGCGGTCGCGGCCGAGTTCGCCGGCCTGGAGGGGCGCGAGCGCGTCTTCGACCTGTTCTGTGGGATCGGCACGATCGGGCTGACGATGGCGCGGCGGGCGGGCGAGGTCTGGGGGCTGGAGATCGTCCCCGAGGCGATCGCCGACGCCGAGCGCAACGCCCGCCGCAACGAGATCGGGAACGCCCACTTCATGGCGGCCAACGCCCGCACCGGCGTGCGGCCGCTGCTGGAGAAAGCGGGCAAGCCCGACGTGGTCGTCGTCGACCCGCCCCGCGCCGGCCTCTCGCAGAAGATCGTCCGCCGGGTGATCGAGTGCGAAGCGAGCCGGATCGTCTACGTCTCCTGCAACCCGACCACGCTCGCCCCCAATGCCGCTCAGCTCGGCGAGGCCGGCTATAGGCTGCGCCGCGTGAGGCCGGTCGACATGTTCCCGCAGACCCCGCACATCGAGTGTGTGGCCCTCTTCGAGCGGGTAGCCGCCCCCGGACGCGAGAGCTGAGGAGGCGGCACTGATGGCGAGACGGGCGTTCGGAGTAGCGGCGGGCCTGGACCCGGAGGTGGCGCGGCCGCTGGCCGCCCGCTGCGCCGAGCTCGGCTACGAGTCGATGTGGTCGAACGACCACCCCGGCGCGAAGGGGCTGGCGACGCTGGCCGAGTTCGCCGCCGCCGCGGACGACGTGGAGCTGGGTGTCGCCGTGATCGCCCTCGACCGCACCCCACCCGAGCAGATCGCCGCCGACCTCGAGGAGTCCGGGGTCGACCCGGCCAAGCTCTGGCTCGGCGTCGGCGCCGGCTTCACCGAAAAGCCGCTGACGAAGATGCGCGAGTCCCTCCCCGAGCTGCGCGAGCGGCTGCCCGGGGTGAAACTCGTCCTCGCGGCGATGGGGCCGAAGATGTGCGAACTCGCCGGCGGCTCCTACGACGGCGTCTTCTTCAACTGGATGACCCCCGACTTCGCCGCCGGCGCCCGCGAGAAGGTCGAAGCCGGCGCCGCCGCGGCCGGCCGCGAGGCGCCCCCCGTCTTCGGCTACGTCCGCACCGCCGTCGGCCCCGACGCCGCCGAGCGCCTGGCCAAGGAGGAGTCCTTCTATCGCGACCTCCACAAGGGCTACCGCGACCACTTCGACCGCCTCGGCGAGCCCGAGGGCACCGTCGGCATCGCCGCCCCCAACGCGACCGCCGCCCAGGACGCCCTCGCCGCCTACCGCGCCCTCGACACCCCCGTGGTCCGCGGCCTCGCCTCCGCCAAGGTCGAGGCGATGACCGCCCTGGCCCAGGCCGCCGCCCCGGCGGCTTGACTCACGATTGGTGAGTTAGCCCGCCTATAGGGGGTAGAACTCACCAATCGCTAGTACGGGGGCAGGTCCTCGTACCACTTGCCGAGCATCCGGAAGGCGCGCCAGAAGCGCTGCTTGGCTCCCTCTTCGTCGAGGGAGAGGTCGATGTCCGGCGTGTAGAGGGCGTCGACGGTGGGGGTGAAGGCCTGGATCTCGCCCTCGCGCGGCTCGATCGGGCGCGAGAGGGGGACGCTGAGCCCGTTGAGGATGCGCAGCGCCGGCTCGCCCATGACGACGACGATCTTCGGCTGCACGATCGCCAGCTCCTCGACCAGGCGGGCGACGCACTCGCCGGCGGCGAGATCGGGCTCGGGGATCGGGCACTTGACGCAGAGGGTGCCGTAGACGACCAGCGGGTCGATCCCGAGCCGTTTGAAGCTCTTCATCAGCGCGTTGCCGGAGCGGCCGTAGAAGGCGACCCCCTCCTCGATCTCCGACGCCATCGGCGCCTGCTTGAGCATGAAGACGTCGGCCTGCGGGTGGCCGGAGCCGAGCACCGGCATCAGCTTGCCGCGCGGGCAGTGGCGGCACTCCTGGATCTCGCGGCTGATCTGGTTGAGCTCGCGGATCGCCCGCTCCAGGTACTTCTCGCGTATCTCGTCGTCGAGGCTGCGCATCGGCGCACTCTTTGACGAGGGCGCCGCAGCTCCTTTGCGGCGCTCCGTCTGCATCAGGACTTGCTCGCCCGGCGCCGCTGGCCGGGCCGCCGCGGCCGCCCGCCCCGCACCGGCTTCGCGTCCGGCACCCGCCGTTTCGGCGCCTTCGGCCGGCCCGTCGTCTGCAGGAACTTCAGCGTCTGCACGTAGACGAGGTTCTTGTGCTTGCGGGTGATGTCGGCGTCCCGCATCGCCTCGAGGAACTCGGCCGGCCCGTCGAAGTCGTGGATCCGCTGCCGCACGCTGCCGAGCCCCTGGGCGACGTGGCTGTCGCTCCCGGCCGCCGGCACGATCCGGTACTTGGTCGCGAAACGCACCGCCTCTTCGTTGAAGGAGGTCAGCGCCACCCGCGGGTTGAAGACCTCGAGCAGGTCGATCTCCTCGACGATGTCGAGCAGGTGCTCGTAGTCGGGCACCGAGTGGAAGCGGTCGAACGGGTGCGGCACGTAGACGAGCCCGCCCTGGCGCCGGATCTCGGCGATCGTCTCCGCCATCGTCAGCCCCTTCGGGATCTTCTCCTCGATGAAGAGGCCGATCACCTCGCCCTGCTCGGCGGTCTTCACCTCCTCGGCGACGATCACTTTGATGTCGCCCATCTGCTCGGCGATCTTGCGCGCCTCCAGGGCGCCGGAGACCTCGTTGTGGTCGGTGATCGCGATCGCCCCGAGGCCGCGGTCGCGAGCGGTCTGCAGCAGCACCTCGACCGGGGTGGCGCAGTCGCCGGAATGGTCGGTGTGCATGTGCAGGTCGACCTCGATCAGCGGTCGCCGCGAGATCCGCTCGCGGATCTCCGGTTCGCCGGTGGGATCGTGCCGCCGCGCCAGCAGCCGCCGGTAGATCGCTTCGACTTCGTCGGCGACCGCCGCCCAGCCCGCCCCCTCCTCACCGCCGCCGATCTGCTCGTAGTGGGCCGGGAAGTAGCGCTCCAGCAGCTGCGCCGTCGCGGCGCTGGTCACCGTGCGGGCGTCGATCCGGCCGAAGAAGATCTCCACCAGCGGCCGCGCCACCTGGGTCGCCAGCACCCGCTCCCTCGGATCGTGGAAGGTGGCGACGTTGAGCGAGGAGGAGTGGCGCAGCGCCGCCGAGGGCGCGCTCGGCGCGAAGGGGTCGTGGACGTGGACGACGTCCAGATCCCGTCCTTTCAGCAGCCGTTTGACCGGGTCCGCGGTCTTGACCCGCAGGACCTCGTGGCCGCGCCGCTCGAGCTCGTCGGAGACGGCCCGCGCGAACCGCGCCGCCGGGTTCGCCCCCGCCCGGCGCACCGGGAAGACCTGGGCGATGGAGAGCGGCTCGGAGCTCACAGGGTCAGCATAAGAGTGAGCGGCTTCGAGTTCCGTGGGGGGTGGGGCGGGGGGGGGGGGCGCGCGGGGCCCCCGCCCAGGGGCGGGGGGGGTGGGGCGGGCGCGGGGGGGG
>JBQCDH010000017.1:0-9247 GCA_051961435.1 Solirubrobacterales bacterium | reverse complement strand
CCGCTGGACACGGTATTTCTCAGCCGGGACCAACGAGCTTCATCGGCTTGACCCAAAGCCTCCCGGGGAGGGGCACCCGCTCCCTTACCGCCTCAGCCGCGGTACTTGCTGATCTTCCGCGGATAGGTGCGGAAGACGTGGTCCCAGATCGGGGAGGAGACGCCGTAGCCGTAGCGGTGGTCTTGGAAGTGGTGGCGCATGTGGTGTTCGCGCAGGCGCTTGCCGAAGTCCGTCTTGGGGACGAAATGGTGGACGTAGTAGTGGGTGTAGTCGTAGGCGAGGTAGCCGCCGATGAAGCCGGCGAAGACCGGGAAGGCGGCGTCGCCGAGGATGAGCCAGAAGCCACCGAAGAAGAGGGCCGCCAGCGGGATCGAGACGGAGGGCGGCATCACCAGCCGCATCTTGTCGTTGGGGTGGTCGTGGTGGACGCCGTGGATGATGAAGTGCATGCGCCGGCCGAAGGCGTTGTCGGGCTCCCAGTGGAAGACGAGCCGGTGCAGCCAGTACTCGGTCAGCGTCCAGACGCCGACGCCGGCGAGGGTGAGCAGCGCCAGCTGCCAGGCGGCGTAGCCATGATCCGCCCCGATCCACTCCATCGCCACCACCACGGGGACGAAGACGATCGCCGGGATCGCGGGGTGGACGCGGGAGAAGAAGTTGAGGAATTCGCTTTTGAAAAGTGGCGGAGAAGCGGAGAGCTTCTCCGTGCGGGAATGACCCTCCATCGGCACGGATCTTACAGCCGCCAGGCGGTGCTCCCGCAAAGCGCGGGGAAGCTGTGACGAAGGCGTTTCAAAGTCGTGGCGATTTGCGGAATCGGCCCCTGCGCCTACCCGGTGGCGGTGCAAACATGCGCGCAGATGCCGCGCAAGCCCAAGCCCCCCACCTGCGAGGACTGCTATTTCCGCAAAAACCTCCTCTGCGCCCTCGAGCTGAACGAGGCCTGCACCACCTTCCGCCCCAACCGGCCGGAGGGACTCGTACCCCCGCGGCAGCCCGTATTGCTGATGCGAGCCCCCCGCTGGGCATCCCGCGCCGCGTAAAACTCCGGCGCCGCTGGGTATTTTGTGCGCGATGCCCCAGCGCGACGTCTACGCGGAGTGGAGCCGCACCAGGTACGTGACCCGCCGCTCGCGCGGGTTCTCCCCCAACGTCGACGTCTACTACTGCGGCGATCCGCAGCGGGCGATCGTCAAGGTCGACCTCGCCGGGGTCGAGCTGAGCGAGGTCGGGATCGAGGTCAGCGGCCGCCACCTGGCGATCGTCGGCGAGCGCCACCTGCAGGAGACCGAGGGCCGCGTCTACCAGCAGATCGAGATCCCCTCCGGCCCCTTCCGGCGGGTGGTCGAGCTGCAGGTCGAGGTCGACGCCGAGCGCGCCAGCGCCACCTACGAAGACGGCGTGCTGCGGATCGAGCTGCCACTGCGCGACCCCGGCGAGACCACGCGACGGGTCCCGATAGGCCGCAGGTGATGGAGGGCGCCCCCGTCCTGGAGGTGGTCGACGCCCCGCTCGAGGCGGAGGACGCGATCCGCGCCGGCGCGCCGCTGCCGGATGCGCTGCCGATCCTGCCCCTGCGCGACACCGTCACCTTCCCGGAAACCCTGGCGCCGCTGGCGGTCGTCCAGGAGCGCTCGGTCCGGCTGATCGACGACGTCCTCGGCGCGAACCGGATGCTGGTCATGGTCACCTCCCGCGACCCCGAGAAGGAGGAACCGGGACCCGAGGACCTCTACGACGTCGGCGTCGTCGGCGCCGTCTCCCGCATGGTCAAGATCCCCGACGGCACCCTGCGCATCCTCGTCCAGGGGATGCAGCGGGTGAAGCTGGGCGGCTTCGTCGCCGAGCGCCCCTACATGGTCGCCCGGATCGGCGAGCTGCCGGACGTCAGCGAGGAGGGCCCCGAGCTGGAGGCGCTCAGCCGCAACGTCCAGCGCACCTTCTCGGAAATCGTCGAGCAGATCCCATACCTGCCGGAAGAGCTGCAGATGGCGGTCGCCAACATCGACGACCCCTCGAGCCTCAGCCACCTGATCGCCGGGGCGCTGCGGATCGGCACCGAGGAGAAGCAGAAGCTGCTGGAAGAGGTCGACGTCGGCCAGCGGCTGCGCCACCTCTCGCGCATCCTCGCCCGCGAGCTCGAGGTGGTCCAGCTCGGCACCCAGATCCAATCGCAGGTGCAGTCGGAGATCGAGCAGGGGCAGCGCGAGTTCTTCCTGCGCCAGCAGCTGAAAACGATCCAGGAGGAGCTCGGCGAAGAGGACGAGCAGCAGGCCGAAGTAAACGAACTGCGCGAGAAGATCGAGGCGGCCGAACTGCCCGAGCACGCCCTCAAGGCCGCCGATCGCGAGCTCTCGCGGCTGGAGAGGCTGCCGCCCGCCGCCGCCGAGCACGGCGTCATCCGCACCTACCTGGAGTGGCTGGTCGAGCTGCCGTGGTCGCGGGAGACCGAGGACGACCTCGACCTCGGCCACGCCCGCGAGGTCCTCGACGCCGACCACTACGACCTGGAGAAGATCAAGGACCGCATCCTCGAGTACCTGGCGGTGCGCAAGCTGAACCCCTCCTCGCCCGGCCCGATCCTCTGCTTCGTCGGCCCGCCTGGCGTCGGCAAGACCAGCCTCGGCAGATCGATCGCGAAGGCGCTGGGCCGCGAGTTCGAGCGGATCTCGGTCGGCGGCGTCCGCGACGAGGCCGAGATCCGCGGCCACCGCCGCACCTACATCGGCGCCATGCCCGGCACCATCGTCCGCGCCCTGCGCGACGCCGGCTCCCGCAACCCCGTCTTCATGATCGACGAGATCGACAAGATGGGCGCCGATTTCCGCGGCGACCCCGCCTCGGCGATGCTCGAGGTGCTGGATCCATCCCAGAACGACGGCTTCCGCGACCACTACCTCGACCTCGAGTTCGACCTCTCCGACGTCGTCTTCATCGCCACCGCCAACGTCCTCGACACGATCCCGGGGCCGCTGCTCGACCGCATGGAGACGATCGAGCTCGCCGGCTACACGCTGGAGGAGAAGCGCCACATCGCCCGCCGCTACCTGGTTCGCCGCCAGATCGAGGCGAACGGGCTGAAGCCCTCCCAGATCGAGTTCGCCGACGCGGCGCTGACGGCGATCGTCGAGGAGTACACGCGCGAGGCCGGCGTCCGCAACCTCGAGCGCCAGATCGGCACCGTCTGCCGCAAGGTCGCCCGCGAAGTCGCCGAGGGCAAGGCGAAGGGGAAGGTGCGGATCTCCGGCAAGAAGGCGCGCGAGCTGCTGGGGCGGCGGCGCGTCTTCGCCGAGCAGCGGCGGCGGACCAAGGATCCCGGCGTCGCCACCGGCCTCGCCTGGACCCCGGCCGGCGGCGACGTCCTCTTCATCGAGGCGACCTCGATGCCGGGCTCGGGCCGGCTGACGATCACCGGCCAGCTCGGCGAGGTGATGAAGGAGTCGGCGCAGGCGGCGCTCTCCTACGTGCGCGGGCACTGCGCCGCGATCGCCCCGAAGCTCGAAGACGGGTGGTTCGCCGACCACGACATCCACATCCACGTGCCCGCCGGCGCCGTCCCCAAGGACGGCCCCTCGGCCGGGGTGGCGATGACCGTCGCCCTCTCCTCGCTGGTCAGCGGCCGCCCCGTCCGCAACGACGTGGCGATGACCGGCGAGGTGACGCTGACCGGCCAGGTGCTGCCGATCGGCGGCGTCAAGGAGAAGTCGCTGGCGGCGCAGCGGGCCGGGATCAAGAAGGTGATCGTGCCCGCGCGCAACGAGGGCGACGTGAGCGAGATTCCCGAGCACGAGCTCGGCAAGCTCGAGTTCGTCTACGTCGACGAGGTCTCCGCGGCCCTCGACGCCGCCCTCTCTTAGATGGAGGTCGCGAGCCTTCCCCAACGGGGCGGACGCGCGCCGATTCACTCGGTCGCCGCAGCGGCTAGGGCGCGGTCGCGGGCGTTCTGGATCGTCGTCGGGCTGACCGCCCTCGGCGCCGCCCTGCGCTTCGCGACCCTCGGCGCCCAGAGCTACCACCACGACGAGATCGTCACCGCCAGCCGGGTGCTGCGGGTCGGCTTCGGGCACGCGATGGAAGCGGTCGGCTTCAGCGAGTCGGCGCCACCGCTCTACTACGCGGTCGCCTGGGTCTGGACGCAGGCCACCGGCACCGGCGCCTACGGGCTGCGCTCGCTCTCGGCCCTCTGCGGGGTGCTGCTGGTCCCCGTCGCCTACCTGATCGGGTGCGAGCTGCGCGGCCGCCGCGCCGGCCTGGCCGCCGCGGCGCTGGTCGCGGTCAACCCGATGCTGCTCTGGTATTCGCAGGAGGCGCGCGCCTACTCGATGCTGGCCCTCTTCTGCGGGCTCTCGCTGCTCTACTGCGTGCGGGCGCTGCGCAGGGGACGCCGGCGCGAAAAAAGCGACCTCGTCGCCTGGGGGATCTTCTCCGCGCTGGCGCTTACGACCCACTACTTCGCCGTCTTCCCGGTCGCCGCCGAGGTCGTCCTGCTGCTGCGCCGGCGCGGTCGCGAGGCGCTGCGGGGGCTGTGGATCGTCGCCCTGGTCGCGCTGGCGCTGGTGCCCCTGGTCCTCCACCAGATGTCCTTCGGGCACGCCGAATGGATCGGCAAGTTCAGCCTCGGGCACCGCCTCTGGGAAACCGCGGCGACCTTCGTCAGCGGCGAGACCGGAGACATCATCGGCCAGCCGGAGCGGCCGGAGTTCGCCTTCGTGCCGCTGGCGCTGGCGCTGGCGGCCTTCGCGCTGCTGGCCTGGCGCGGCAGGCGCGAGGAGCGGCGGGCCGCGGCGGTCCCGCTCGGCGTCGCCGCCGTGGCGGTGGGGCTGCCGCTGCTGCTGGCGATCGCCTCGACCACCAAGGACTACGTGCTCGCCCGCAACCTGCTGCCGGCGCTGCTGCCGCTGCTGCTCGTCGTCGCGATCGCCGTGACCATCAGGCGCGCGCGCCGGCTGGGCGGCGCACTCGCCGCCGCCCTGCTTGCCTACTCGCTCGGCTTCTGCATCTGGGCCAGCGCCGCGCCCGAGCTGCAGCGGCCGGACTGGAGCGCCGTCGCCGACCGGCTCGGCGAACCGGAGGCGCCGCGGGCGATGGTCCTCTGGGCTCTCGGCGAGGCGCCGCTGCGCTACTACCTCTCGACCGGCGCGATCCAGCTGAAGCCCACGGAAGGGTACGACTGGCTCGTCCACGAAATCGACTTCGTCTCGCAGGGAGCGGCGCCCCCGCCGTCGCGGCGGATGCTCGGCCCCGGCTTCCGCCAGGTCGCCTACGAAGACGTCGGGCCACTTCACATCCGGCGCTACCGGCTGCCGGGCCCGGAACTGGTGCCGCTGCGGTTGCAGGCGGTGCGCCAGGCCCAGCTCGGCTGGCGCAGCAACGGCGTCTTGCTGGACGGTGTTGCCCCTCGCTGAGCCGCGGGTATGGGTTTGAGAGTTATTCTGGTACTGGCCACCGAACTTCAGCGAGGAGAAGGCATGAGCAAGACCAAGACGGCCCGCGCCGGCGACATCTACGAGACGGCCCGCGAAAACCCGTACGTGCAGCGCTTGATCGAGGACGAAGACCTGCGCGAAAGCCTCAAGGACGCCTTCGAAGCGGCCAAGGGCGCCTACGGGCGGGCGACCGGCAACGGCAAGGGCACGGTCAAGGCCGTGACCAGCGACAAGAAGGTCCAGAAGGAACTGCGCAAGGCCGCCGAGAACCTGCAGGAGGCGAGCGAGCGCCTGCGCGCCCAGAAGAAGCGCAAGGGCGGTCTCGGCCGCCTGCTGGTGATCGCGATCGTCGGCGCGGTGATCGCGCTCGCCGTCAGCGAGGGCGCCCGCAAGGCCGTGCTCGACGCCCTCTTCGGCGCCGAAGAGGAGTTCGAGTACACCTCGACCACGAGCATCAACGGGTCCTGAGGCAGTTCTAAGCTAGGCCTGGATGGAGGCGGCGACCAAAGAGCGGGAGCTGAGCGGCGACAAGGCGCAGCGGATCGTCGACGCGATGCGCGAGTCGGTGGCGAAGCGCGGCGCCGCCGGCTCCACCTTCGAGCACGTCGCCCGCGAGGCGGGGGTCAGCCGCGGCCTCCTCCACTATTACTTCGGGACCAAGGAGCGACTCCTGGTCGAGGTGGTGCGGCGCGACACCGAGCTGCGGGTGGAACGGCTCGACGAGCGGCTGGCGCCGGCGAAGAGCGTCGACGACGTGATCGGCGCGCTCGTCGCCAGCCTCACCGACATGATCGAGAACGAACCCGGCTTCTTCCTCCTCCTCTTCGAGCTCTTCAGCGCCGGCCGCCGCAACCCCGACATCCAGCACGAGGTCGGCCAGCTCTTCGAGAAGACCCGCTCCCACGTCGCCGAAGTCCTCCGCAGCAAGGAGGAGGAGGGGGTCCTGAGCCTTCGCTTCCCCGCCGAGGACGTCGTCTCCTACCTCTTCGCCCTCGGCGACGGGTTCGCCCTGCAGGCGCTCTCCGACCCTTCGCGCGACAGCTCCGGGGCCTTCGAAGTCGGGGTCGGCGCGGCGCGCTACCTGCTCGCCTCCGGGTAGCGCCCCTCCCGCAGGCCGCGAGCCGCAACGCGGGCGCGAGGGCGCTCGCCGAGTGACGCCGCTCACGAAGTGACGTGGCGCACAGACCCTGTCACGCCCCGGGCGGGAGGCTCGTCTGGAGCTTGAAACCACGATAGGAGGGCGACATGCGAGACGCGATGAGGGCACTGGCTGGCTGGTTGGGACGCCGTCGCCGCTGGGTCCTCGCCGCCTGGGTCGCGATCGTGGTCCTCGCGCTTCCCTTCGCCTCGAAACAGACCGACCACCTGACCGGCGGTGGCTTCGACGTCCCCGGCAGCCAGTCGATGAAGGTGAGCGAATCGCTGCAGGAAGACTTCGGCTCGCAGGCGGACGGGATCGCGGTGGTGCTGAAAGCGGCGCCGGGGGCGACCGCGGCGCAGCGGGAGGCGGCGGTGGCGCGGGTGCGGGCGCAGGTGGCGAAGCTCGACGAAGTCGCCCTGCCGCCGGCTGCGGCCGCGCAGGCGGGCCGGCAGCTGCAAAGCGAAGACGTCGTCCTGCTGCGGCTGCGCAGCGACCTCTCCTCCGACGAGCTGATCGACCAGGCCAAGACCCTGCGCGAAGACCTCGACCCGGGGACCGCCGCGGCTGGGGTCACTCCGTACCTGGTCGGGCAGCCGACGATCTGGGCGGGAATGCAGGAAATCTCCAAGGAGGACCTCGCCCAGGCCGAGTCGAGCGGCTTCCCGATCGTCGCGATCATCCTCCTCGTCGTCTTCGGTTCGCTGGCGGCGGCGGCGTTGCCGCTGGCGCTGGGCTTCGTCAGCGTGCTGGTCACCGGCGCGCTGATCTACTTCATCTCGCTGCAGATGACGACCTCGGTCTTCGTCACCAACATGGCCTCGATGATCGGGATCGGCGTCGCGGTCGACTACTCGCTCTTCATCCTCGCCCGCTACCGCGAGGAGCGCGAAGGGGGCCACGGCAAGGGCGAGTCGCGGGGGCTGGCGCTCTCGACCTCCGGCCTCGCCGTCACCTTCTCGGGCCTGGCGGTGATCATCTCCCTGGCCGGGTTGTGGATGGTCGACAACCAGGCGCTGCGCTCGATGGCGCTGGGGGCGATGACGGTGGTGGCGGTCTCGATCCTGACCGCGACGACGCTGCTGCCGGCGCTGATCGCGATGCTGGGCGACCGGGTGCTGCCCGGCGGGATCGTCGGCCGCGTCGAGGCGTTCTTCCGGCGCCGCTTCTACCGGCGCCACACCGCCGAGCAGCTGGGCGCCGGCCCGAACCGCTTCTGGCGGGCCTGGACGGCGCGGGTGATGGCGCGGCCCTGGACCGCCGTGATCGGCGTGGCGGGGGTACTGCTGTTCCTGGCGACGCCGCTGCTCTCGCTCGAAACCGGCACCGAAGCGCTCTCGCAGTTCCCCAGGGACAGCGACGTGCGGGTCGGCAGCGAAATCGCCTCGCAGCAGCTCGGCGGCGGCACCGACCCGGTCCAGATCGTCGCCGGCTTCGAAGGCGCGCCCGACAGGGCCGCGGTCGCCGGCTTCGTTCGCCGGCTGGAAGGGACCGCCGGCGTCAGCTCGGTGGCACCGCCCGCCTTCGCCGGCAACGACGTCCTGATCCAGGCGACGCCGAGCGCGCCAAGCGAGTCGGACGCGGCGACGGCGCTGGTCGAACGGATGCGCGACTCGATCGTCCCCGCCTCCGCCCTGGCCCGGCAGGCCGAAGTCAACGTCGGCGGCGAAACCGCGCGCAGCCACGACGTCCGCGACCAGATCGGCGGCTCGATGTGGAAGATCGTCCTCTTCGTCCTCGCGCTCAGCTTCGTCGTGCTGATGGTGATGCTGCGCTCGCTGCTGCTGCCGCTGAAGGCGGTGCTGATGAACCTGCTCTCGATCGGGGCGGCCTTCGGCGTCCTCGTCGCGATCTTCCAGTGGGGCTGGCTCGACGGCTTCCTCGGCTTCGAAAGCCAGGGGGCGCTGGACACGATCAACATCCCGCTGATCTTCGCCATCGTCTTCGGCCTCTCGATGGACTACGAGGTGTTCCTGATGTCGCGGATCCGCGAGCGGTACATGATCCACGGCGATAACGAGCGCGCAGTCGCCGAGGGCCTCTCCACGAGCGCGCGGACGATCTCCTCGGCGGCGCTGATCATGTCGGCGGTCTTCGCCGTCTTCGTGCTCACCGGCGTCCCCTCGATCAAGGAGCTGGGCCTCGGCGCCGCCGTCGCGATCGCTCTCGACGCCACCCTCGTCCGCCTCATCCTCGTCCCCGCGGCGATGAAGCTGATGGGGCGCTGGAACTGGTGGATGCCAACCTGGCTCGACCGGGTGATCCCCGACTTCAGCTTCGAGGGGCGGGAGGCGCAGCCGGGGGCGGTTAAGGCTTGAGGGACCGACCCCACCCGGCACAGGGGACCGGCCCTCCTCCTCCGGAATCGACCTCCCCTCCCTGCGGTCGGGGAGAACCTGGAGCGCGGCCTTCGGCCGCGCAATAACCAGATTGCATCTCGCCGAACATTCCTCCGCAGGAGTGCCGGTCCCCTCCGCAAAAGAGCTCCGTTAGACGCCAGCCGACGAAAGGCAGCTCCCAGTTCCGTGGTTCCTTATGCACCTATGCGGTGCAAAAGGAACCACGCAACGTTGTCGAGAGGGGTCCGGTCGTCCCCTGGGCGAATGTCCGCGAAGCGCGCGACATGCAATCTGATTCCTGCTCCCCAAAGGGGAGCAGCATCTTCGGGAGCCAGGCCCGAAGG
>JBQCDH010000016.1:0-89262 GCA_051961435.1 Solirubrobacterales bacterium | reverse complement strand
AGCGCCCTCGCATGACGCTCACGCCCAGGGATCGCCCTCGGGAAGATCGGTGATCCTGATGCCGGCCCGGGACTTGTTGCGCACGTTGATCGAGATCAGCATCGGGGTCAGCGTCTCGACGATACGGGCCATCTCCAAGGCCCCGGCGTTGACCGCACGGAGGCCGTCGATCCGCTCGATCAACCTCGCGACCCGCGCCTTGTCCGCCTTCCGGTCGCCGCAGATCAGGATGTCCTCGCTCAGCTCGGCGTCGAGGTCGGCGAGCACCGGCGCCGAGACGGTGTGCAGAGCGGAGACGACGGTGACGCCGTCCGGGACCATCTCCTGCGCCTGCTGCGCGGCCGACCCCTGCCAGACCCCGAGCGAGCGGGTCGCTTTGCCGCTGACCGCGGCGGCGAGGGGGACCGTGCAGTCGACGAGGATCTGACCGGGCTCGAGCACGTCGCGCAGGTTGTTGAGGTTCTCCGACTGGGCGCGGAAGGGGACGGTGAGGAAGACGATCTCCCCCTTGGTCGCGGCCTCGGCGTTGCCGAGGCCGGTGACGTCGGCGCCGGGGACCGCCGCGCGCGCCTTCGCCGCCGCCTCCTCGGCCCGCTCGGCCGAACGGGAGCCGAGCACTACCGGCGCGCCTGCCTGGGCCCAGCGGCGCGCGAGGCCGGCGCCGAGGGCGCCGGTGCCGCCGATGATCGGGATCGGTTCCAAGGCCGCGCAGTCTATGCTCCCGCCGGTATGAGGCTCGAGGGGCGCAAGGCGCTGGTCACGGGTGGAGCGAGCGGCATCGGCGCCGCGATCGCCGCCCGGCTCTCGGCCGAGGGCGCCGAGGTCTGGGTCGGGGACCTCAACCTGTCCGGCGCCGAGCAGGTCGCCGGCGAGATCGCCGGCCACGCGGTCGAGCTCGACGTCACCGACCTAGAGGCGGCCCGCGCCGCCGTCGCCGCCGTCGGCGAGCCCGACATCCTCGTCAACAACGCCGGCATGGACAACTTCGGCTTCTTCGTCTACGTCAGCCAGGAGCAGTGGCGGCAGGTGCTCGACGTCAACCTAGGCGGCGTCATGAACTGCACCCACGCGGCGCTGCCGGGGATGCAGGAGCGCGGCTACGGCCGCATCGTCAACATCTCCTCCGAGGCGGGGCGCGTCGGCTCCAAGGGCTCGGCCGCCTACTCCGCCGCCAAGGCCGGCGTGATCGGCTTCACCAAGGCGATCGCCCGCGAGAGCGCCCGCTACGGCGTGATCGCGAACGCGATCGCCCCCGGCCCGATCGAGACCCCCCTCCTGATGGGCGCCAAGGAGTTCGGCGAGATCGGCGAGAAAGTGATCGAGACGATGCGCTCCTCCACCCAGATGGGCCGCCTCGGCCAGCCCGAGGAGGTGGCCGCCGCAGCCGCCTTCCTGGCCTCAGGCGACGCGAGCTATGTCACGGGCGAGACGCTCGGCGTGAGCGGCGGCCTCGGTATGGTCTGAAGCGCCGCAAACTCCCCGAAAACAGGCTGGGTAGGGGGAGGGTCGCGGGCGATTGGTGACTTAAGCCGGTTATAGCCGGCTTAACTCACCAATCGCGAGAAGCATGGGCGCTAACGCGTCGCCAGCACGGGGTAGTGACTCGGGAGCAGCTTCGCGGCCTCGGTTATGGGCGACACGCCATTGGTCATCGCATCAAAAGGGGCTTGCTCCATCCGGTGCGTCGAGGTGTCTTTGCGGTGGGGCGGCCGGAGGTCAGCGATAAAGGACACTGGATGGCAGCGGTGCTTGCCTGCGGGGACGGTGCTCTGCTCAGTCACTCCAGTGCGGCTGCGCTTTGGCGTATCGACTGGGAGGAGCGAGGCGTCATAGAGGTCTCCTTATCCAGGCCTTCTCGCCGGCGCCACCCAGGCCTTCGAATTCATCGGCGACCTTTGCTCAATCTCGAGCGCGACGTAACTCGCGAGTACGGCATCCCGGTCACGACTCCGCTCCAGACCCTCATCGACCTCTCGCTCCGGCTCGACCGCCGGGGCCTCGAGCGGGCGACCAACGAGGCGGACAAATACGACCTCGTCCACCCGCCGCAACTGCGCGAGGCGCTCGACCTGCGCCAAGGTGAGCCCGGCGTGGCCCGCCTCCGCACGGTCCTCGACCGGCGCACCTTTCGCCTCACCAAAGAGGAGCTCGAACGGCGCTTCCTGCCGCTCGCGCGCAAGGCCGGCCTGCCGGTTCCGCTCACCGGCCGGTGGGTCAACGAATTCGAAGTCGACTTCTACTGGCCGGACCTCGGCCTCGTCGTCGAGACCGACGGCCTGCGCTACCACCGCACGCCGGCCGAGCAGGCTCGCGACCGGCTCCGCGACCAGGCGCACACCGCCGCCGGCCTCACTCAGTTGCGGTTCACGCACGAGCAGGTTCGCTGCGAACCCGAGCACGTCCTCGCGGTGCTGCGGGCGACGGCCGAAAGGATCTCGGAGCGCGGCGCTCAGGCCCCGAGGCGCCCGGCCATCTCGACGAAGTAGTCGAGCGCGGCCGGGTTCGCCAGCGAGTCGCGGCTGGCGGCCTTCTCCGGCGGCGTCCCCATCAGGATCCGCTTCACCGGCACCTCCAGCACCTTGCCGCTGAGCGTCCGCGGCACCTCCTCGATCTGGAAGACCTCGTCGGGCACGTGGCGCGGCGAGCACCGCTCGCGCACCCGCCGGGCGATCTCCCGCGGCAGCTCCTCGTCCAGCTCGGCGCCCTCGCGCAGGACCACGAAGAGGGGCATCCAGCCGTCGGTGCCGGGCCGCGGCACGTCGACCACCAGCGCGTCGACGACATCGTCGATGCCGAGCACGGCGCGGTAGATCTCGCTCGTCCCCATGCGGATGCCGCCGCGGTTGATCGTCGAGTCGGAGCGGCCGTAGATGACCGCGGTCCCGCGCCGCGTCAGTTCCAGCCAATCGCCGTGGCGCCAGACACCGGGAAACATCTCGAAGTAGCTCTCGCGGTAGCGGCTGCCGTCCTCGTCGCCCCAGAAGTAGAGCGGCATCGAGGGCATCGGCTCGGTCACGACCAGCTCGCCGACCTCCTCGACCACCGGCTCGCCGTCTTCGTCCCAGGCCTCGACCGCCGCCCCCAGCGCCCGCGCCTGGATCTCACCGCGGTAAACAGGGAGGGTCGCCACGCCGCCGACGAAGGCGGTGCAGAGGTCGGTGCCGCCGCTGGTCGAAAACAGCCAGGTGTCGGCGCCGACGTGCTCGTAGATCCAGTCGAAGCCCTCGGGGGAGAGGGGGGAGCCGGTCGAGCCGACGGCCTTCAGGGCGCCGAGGTCGCGGCCCGCGCCGGGTTCGACCCCCGCCTTCATGCAGGCGGCGATGAAGGCGGCGCTGGTGCCGAACATGGTGACGCGCGCCCGCTCGGCCAGGTCCCAGAGCGTGCCCATGTCCGGGTGGCCGGGGTTGCCGTCATAGAGGACGATCGCCGCCTCGGTCAGCAGCCCGGAGACGATGAAGTTCCACATCATCCAGCCGGTCGTCGTGAACCAGAAGAGGCGGTCGCCGGGGTGGGCGTCGACGTGGATGTGGAGCTTCTTCAGGTGCTCGAGCAGGATCCCGCCCTGGCCCTGGACGATCGCCTTCGGCAGCCCGGTGGTGCCGGAGGAGTAGAGGACCCAGAGCGGATGGTCGAAGGGGACCCGAGAGAAGCGCAACTCGGCGGTGCCGCCGCGTTGCAGGAGATCCTCCCAGCGCATTGCGTCGCGCAGGGGCGTGAGGTCGGGAGCGGGGTCGAGGTAGGGCAGGACGACGGTGCGCTCCAGGCTCGGCATCGCCTCCTGCAGCCGGGCGACGACCTCGCGGCGGTCGAAGTCCTTGCCGCCGTAGCGGTAGCCGTCGACCGCGAAGAGGACCTTGGGCTCGATCTGGGCGAAGCGGTCGACGACGCTGGCGGGGCCGAAGTCGGGCGAGCAGCTCGACCAGACCGCGCCGATCGAGGCGGTGGCCAGGAAGGCGACGATCGCCTCCGGGACGTTCGGCATGTAGGCGACGACGCGGTCGCCGCGCCGCACCCCGAGCCCGCGGAGGCCCGCCGCGACCGCCGCCACCTGGCGGCGCAGCTCGCCCCAGCTCACCTCGCCGAGCTCGCGCAGCTCGGAGGCGTGGAGGATCGCCACCTCGCCGTCGTCCTTGCCGGCGAAGACGTGCTCGGCGTAGTTCAGCTGCGCGTTCGGGAACCAGCGCGCGCCCGGCATCTCCCGCGAGGCCAGCACCGGCGCCGGCTCGCCGTCGGCCCGCACCCCGAAGAACTGCCAGATCGCCGACCAGAACCCGTCGAGGTCGTCGACCGACCAGCGCCACAGCTCCTCGTAGCCGGCGAAGGAGAGGCCGCGCTCGCGCTCCAGCCAGCGCCTGAACTCGGTCAACCGCGAGCGCTCGACCAGCTCGGCCGAAGGCTCCCACAGCAGCTCCCCAGGTCCCCCGCTCACGGCGAGACCGCTGCCCGGGATGCCGGAGGTGGGACTCGAACCCACAAGCCCGCAAGGGCAATCGATTTTGAGTCGATCGCGTATGCCAGTTCCGCCACTCCGGCGCCCCCGGAAAGATAGAGCGGGCTCAAGCGGGCTGCGGGGCGCCGCCCGAGGAGCCGGCGCCGTATTCCTCGCCGGAGCCGATCGGCCGCTCCTCCTCGACGTGCCATTCCTGGTTGAAGGCGTAGAGCGACGCGGCGACGACGACGATCTGCAGCAGGCCGAGGAGGATCACCAGCAGGCCGACGAAGGAGGAGCCGAGCAGGGGTTCGGCGAAGCCCGCCCGGTCGCGGTTGAACCAGCTTTCGGCGCCGACCGCGCAGAAGATCGCCAGGATCATCGAGAGCGCCGCCGCCACCGGCAGGATGCCACGGTTCCAGCGGGCGACGATGATGGCGAAGAAGGCGTAGAGGATCGCGTAGATCGCGCAGACGATCCCCATCCCGCTGCCGCCCTTCAGCACCGACCAGCCGCCGATCGTGATCAGCCCCGCGATCACGGCCGTCGCGGCGAGCAGCAGCACGACCACGAACTTGGTCGTGACCGAACCGGGCTTCTCGCGATTGGGCCGCCACAGTTCGTAACCGGGCCTCACCTCTCCTACCGCCACGGCCCGATCATAGAATCTGTCAGCGACGAGGCGGCGTTGGCCGCGCGTTAAGGCCCGAGCCGGGCCGGCCACGCGGGCGTGGCGGAATTTGGCAGACGCGCCAGGTTTAGGTCCTGGTGGGCTTCGGCCCGTGGGGGTTCGAGTCCCTCCGCCCGCACTCGCCAGGTACGATCAACCACCCTGGGGCAGTGGCCAAATTGGATAAGGCTCCGGTCTCCAAAACCGGCGATTCTAGGTTCGAGTCCTAGCTGCCCCGTCGCTTCCTGGGCGGTTCCCTCGTCGTCGATCCGGGTAGCCTCGGCTCGTACTTCGACGAAGGGAGCGAGCGATGGCGACGAGGAACGGGAGCGCCGAGTGGAAGGGCGATCTCAAAGGCGGCAGCGGCACCGTCACCGTGGGGGAGGGGGTCTTCGAGGGCCCCTACTCGTTCGCCTCGCGCTTCGAGGAGGGGGAGGGGACCAACCCCGAGGAGCTGATCGCGGCGGCGCACGCGTCCTGCTTCGCGATGGCGCTGAGTTTGATCCTCAGCGAAGAGGGCCATGCGCCGGACTCGCTGCGGGCGCGGGCCGAGGTTCAGCTGCGCTTGGCGGACGGTGCGCCGACGATCACCCGGATCGACCTCCGCGTCGAGGGCTCGGTGCCCGGCATCGACGAGGACGCTTTCCGCTCCTACGCGCAGAAAGCGAAGGAAGGGTGTCCGGTCTCGCGCGCCCTGGCGGGCGTGCCGGAGATCGAGCTGGACGCGAGGCTCTCATAGGTGATGAACCGGTGAGCGGGCACCGGGTTGTCGAGATCGGAGTCGACGAAGTCGACCGGGTCGGACCGCTGTTCGAAGCGCTGGTCGGCTTCCACCGCGACGTGATCGACGGCGCCTGGCCGGTCCGCAGCGACGAGGCGGGCTGGGCGCGTCGGCGCGAACAGTACTTGGAGTGGCTGCGCGCCGGTGAGGCGCTGATGCTCGCCGCCGTGCCCGCGGCGGATCCGGCCGGCGCGCCGAGCGGCTACGCCGTCGTCACCACAAAGCCCTCGCCGGCGAGCTGGGACATCGGCGGGCGGATCGGCGAGCTGGAGACGCTGTCGGTGACCGAGTCCGCCCGCGGAGAAGGGATCGGGACGATGCTGATCGAGGCCGCCAGGGAGCGGTTGCGCGCCGAGGGCGTCAGCCACTGGATGGTCGCCGTGGTCGAGGCGAACGACGATGCGACGCGCCTCTACGAGCGTCTGGGCTTCCACCCCTATTACCGGCAGCTGCTGGCGGAGGTTTGAGCCCTCACTCCCCGGCCCGCCCCTCGCCGACCGGCGCCGGCACGATATCCAGCCCCTCGGCAAGGGTGAAGAAGGCGGCGGCGAAGGGGCTGGCGGCGGTGCGCTCGCGCAGCCCGTCCCAGTCGATCTGCTCGCGCAGGGAGCGGGTGATGAGGATCAGGTCGCGGTAGTCGGCGCTGTGCTCGTCGAGGGCGAGCAGCTTGGTGGCGAGGATGTCGCCGAGGTCCATCACGCGGATCTGCATCGCCTCGACGCTCATCTCCTCGCCCCGGGCGAGCGCCTCGTCGTCGATCCGCATCCCCGAGGGCTCGAAGATCAGGTCGACGAGGATGTCGCCGTCCCAGGCCTTGAGCAGCCACTGCTCGGGCGGCGTCTCCGGCCGCATTCCGGCCTCGGCCAGCGCCTCTTGGGCGCGCTCGGCATCCCCGGGCTTGACCATCAGGTCGATGTCGTTGGAGGAGGGCGGCCCGCCGCGCGCCCAGCAGCCGAGCCCGCCGCCGAGCAGGTAGGGGACGCCGGCGCCGTCGAGCGCCGCCACCGCGCGCTTGAGCGCGTCGGTCAGCTCCTCGGCGACCTCGTTCTTGCCCAGGCTCTCGGCCATGCCCCTTTTCGCTGCCCCGCGCGGACGGGGGGTAAACGTGCGGCTCGGCCGGGTAGGAGGTTTGGCGATGGCGCCTGAGACGAACGGGCGGAAGCTGCGGATCGCCGCCACCGGCGACGTCCACTGCCGCGACTCCAACCGCGAGGCGGTGGTCGCCTCCTTCGCCGCGCTCGGCGATGACGTCGACCTGGTCCTCGTCGCCGGCGACCTGACCAGCCACGGCACGCTCGCCGAGGCGGAAATCCTCTGCGAGGCGGCGGCCGCCGTCGAGGCGCCCGTCTATGCCGTGCTCGGCAACCACGACTGGCACAACGACGAAGCCGGCCCGATCCTCGAGCGGCTGACCGATGGCGGCGTCCACATGCTCGACCGCGACGCCGCCACCTGCCAGGTCGACGGGGTGGAGGTCGGGATCGTCGGCGTCAAGGGCTTCGTCGGCGGCTTCGCGCCGCGCCACCTGCCCGACTTCGGCGAGCCCTCGCTGCGGGCGGTCTACGCCGAGGCGACCGCGGAAGTGCGGGCGCTCGACGAGGGCCTGCGGGAGGTGGCCACCTGCCCGCTGCGGATCGTCCTCCTCCACTACGCGCCGATCGAGGCGACGCTGGAGGGAGAGCCGCGGGAGATCTGGGTCTTCCTCGGCAGTGACCGGCTGGCGGCGCCGATCCTCGAGCACGGGCCCGACCTCGTCCTCCACGGCCACGCCCACGCCGGCGCGCCGGACGGGACGATCGGCGAGACCCCGGTCCACAACGTCTCCCAGCCGGTGCTGGGGCGGGACTTCCGCATCTTCGAGCTGGACGCGAGCCGGGCCCACAGCCCGATCCCCTGAGGGGGCGGCCGGGGCGCCGGTCAGCGCCTCGCCGGTTCGAGCCCGATCAGGGCGTAGTAGGCGACCAGGTAGAGGCGCTTGCCGTCCGAGACCATCGGCGTGTAGCCGGCCTGCTTGATGTGGAAGGTGGGGCGGCCGGTGCGGGCGTCGAGGCCGGTCGTTTCCCGCGTCTTGAAGCTGGAGGTGTAGACGGTGTGGCCGATCACGGTCGCGGTGCCGGGTACCGGGCCGCCGACCCCGTAGCTCCAGCGTGGCTTGCCGGTGCGGGCGTCGAGGGCGAAGAAGCGGCCGTTTTCGGAGCCGATGTAGACGCTCGGCGGGGTGCCGGGGACGCGGGCGACGGCGGGCGAGCCGTAGACCGCGCCGCCGGTGTCGAAGGACCAGTCGACCCTGCCGGTCCGCTCGTCGAGGGCGAAGACGGTGCCGTCGTCGCGGGCGACATAGACGCGGCCGAAGGCGACGGCGGGGGAGGAGAAGAAGCCGCCGCGGCCGAAGGGCGGCTGCTTGCTCGTGTTGGCGCGCCAGATCGGCTTGCCGGCCTTGGCGTCGAGCGCGTAGACCGAGCTCTGGTAGTCGGCGGCGAAGACGCGCCCGTCGTCGTAGCTGGGGCTCGCTTTGATCGCGCCCGGGGCGTTGAAGCTCCACAGCGGCTTGCCGTCGGAGGCGCGCAGCGCCACCAGCTTGTCGGTGTCGGTGCCGAGGTAGAGCGTGCCGTCGACGGCGAGCGGCGAGGATTCGAGGTGCGCGTTCAGCTTCCGCACCCACAGCTTCTTGCCGGTCGCGGCGTCGCCCGCGGCGACGTGCCCGTCGAGGAACGCCCCGTAGACGGCGCCTTCGTAGTAGACGGGCGCGGTGACGAAGTTTGGCTTCCCTTTATTGCTGGGGCGGATGTTGAGTTCCCAGAGCACCTTGCGATCCCGCAGCCGCACCGCTTTCCCGTTGCCGTACTTGTTGATCACGTAGGCGACCCCGTCGTGGATCGCCGGCGGGAACTCGATCAGCGCATGCGTGTCGATCGACCAGGCCTGCCTCAGCGGGGGATCGAGCGCCCGGCTCTCGTCCGGCAGGTAATGCGTCCGCTCGGGAACGCGCCCGAAGAGCGGCCAGTCGACGTAGCCGGAGGAAGAGGATGAACTGGCGCCGCCGCCGCTGGAGCCATCCGAGCCTCCGCAGCCGGCAAGAAGGACGAGAAGGACGAGCGCCACCGCGATAGGCGCTTTTGTTCGGCATGGCCGAACAAAAGCGACACGGCCAAAGATCCGAGGCCTCATCCGCTCCTAATCGGCAGGGCCGCTCATCGATCTGAGCGGCCCACCCTCGACGGTCCTACGAGAGAGCGGCGGACGAGAATTGAACTCGCATCATTAGCTTGGAAGGCTAAGGCTCTACCATTGAGCTACCGCCGCGCGAAGGAATTCGCCCCGCTGTGCGGTGCGACGCCGATGACAGTTTGCACAAACCACGTCGCACTTTGCAATCTCGTCTAGGACGTCGTTCCGGTTGCGGTTCCGGATCCCGGTCGCGATCGTGAACTTCTTGTCCCGTAGGTGGTCGAACTCGAGGAGGACAGGGTCGGTCTCGCCGCAATCGATGCAAGGGTGGTTGCGGAAGTGGTCCACGAGGAAGACGACTCTTCCTTCGAGCTGAGCCTTCTTCCGCCGCGCGGTGGCATCGATGTAGCGCTGTTTGTTGGCTCGGTAGTGCCCCCGGTGGTACTCGGCGCCGCAGGGGCGGGAGTAGGTCTGTCTCTGTCCTCGCGCGCGTCGATGCCAGGCGAATTCCTCGTCTGGCTTCTCCATCCCGCAGCGCGAGCATCTCCCCATGTGCCCACCAAATAGACCCGAACAGACGTTCCCATAGGCACCGCGCCGTCCGATCCGTCAAAATGAAAGACCCACGGGGAGTGGCGCAGTCTGGTAGCGCACTCGGCTGGGGGCCGAGCGGTCGCAGGTTCAAATCCTGTCTCCCCGACTAGATCTCTTCCGCCAGCTCGACGATGATTCCCTCTGGGCCGCGGATGTAGCAGAGGCGGTAGCTGTCCTTGTAGCGCTCCAGGTCGCCGACGAGCTCGGCGCCGCGGGCTTGGAGGCGGGCGACGACGTCGTCGATGTCCTCGACGGCGAAGGTGAGGTGGCGGATGCCCGGTGCGTTTGCCGCGGCGGGCCGGTTGACGTCTTGGCTGGGCGGGGAGTGGAACTTCGCCAGCTCGACCCGGCTGTGGCCGTCCGGGGTCTGCAGCATCGCGATCTCCGCCCGTACGCCCTCCAGCCCGATGACGCGGTCGACCCACGGGCCTTCGACGGGACCCCCGCCCCGCAGCTCGAGCCCGAGCTCGACGAAGAACTCGGTTGCGGCTGAGAGGTCGTCGACCACGATGCCGACGTGGTCCATTCGCTGGATGGCCATTTGAGTGATGGATGGTAAGGAACCAGGCCGACGGTCTCGATCATCCACGGAGGGGGATCGACGTCGGCGCCTTGGGTCGGAAGCGCAGGAGAAAGGCTTGCGCGAGCACGAGCAGTGCCGTCACGGCGAGCGCGACCCAGACCCATCCCTCGGCGAGGTGACTGTGCGGGTGAAACTCATCGAACGAGAACCCTCCCACCACCGCGATGGCGACACCGAAAAGGGTTGCCACCGGGATCGCGGTCCTCCCACGTGTGGCCATGTCTTCAAGTGCCCGTCGCTGGTCGGTGGACAGGAACCGCGGCACGATCCAAAACGACAAGGCGATGCCCAGCACCAGCAGGGGGGCGATCAGATGCGCCCAAAGCTGCACCGCAGAATAGAAGGAGTCGGATCCGCAAAGAGTCAAGCCCGACTTCCCGGCCCAAGCTCCCACTGCTACCTCCCTCGCCGTTTCCGCGATGTAAAAAACCGTCATCGGTGGCCCTCCGACGGATGCGAGCACCCGCACCACTTTCTGGGTGTTGCTGAAGACCCTCGGCACGACCAGCAACAGCATCCCGGCCACGAGCAGGAAAATGGACAGGCTGAGCGATATGTCTGCCATCAGTTCTTCCGAAGCGGCCCTCCCGTAACGCAGCCCGACGTTTCGCTCGCCGGCGACGATCGCGTATTGGATCGCGGTGATCGCAAGTCCGAACGTCGCGCAGAACAGGGTCAGCAGCGCCTCGTCGTAGTCGGCGGCTGCGAGCCTTCGGCTGCGAGGTCGATGCTCCGCGGTCGCCGTGCTGGTGAGAATGAAGATGACGGCGAAAAATGCAAAGCCGGCGAGCACTCCGGCAAGCTGAGACAGAGCGCTGGCCGTCGTGGCGACGTCGAATGATCCGACATGCAGGCACCGCGCGGTGCCGTAGGCGGGCCCTGCCATGCAGGGCAGTCTTTCAGACCCTCAAGGGGCCCTGACCTGCCTCAATCCCCCGTCGGCCAGGGGGCGATCTCGCCGCGGCCGGCGGCCTGGAGGTCGGGCGGCAAGGGCAGGCCGAGCTTGGCGGCTTGCAGTTCGAGCTGGATCCGCCAGGCGGTGATCGCCGCGCGCTGCTGGGTCTGGGTGTGGGGGAGCTCGTCGAAGGCGCGGTCCGGGAGGGCGGCGACGAGGGCGCTCAGGTAGGAGTCCTCGAGGACGTAGGTGTGGGCGTAGGCGCGCTGGGCGGCGCGCAGGGCCGCCGGTACGGGACCGACGGCGGCGATCTTCACCGCGTCGGCGGCGAAGCGCCGCTCCAGCCGCCCCAGCCGGTGCTGGGCGACGGGGATGGCGAGGCGGCGGTCGCCGAGGGCCGAGAGGGTGGGATCGGCGCCGTCGAGAAGGCGGTTCACCTGCAGCCTGATCGGCTCGACCTTGGTGACGTACGCCGCCAGCTGGTCGCGGGGCGAGGGAGAGGAGGCACCGCTCCCGCACCCCGCGATCGCCAGCGCCGCGACACCGAGGAGGAGAACCCTGCGGCTCAATATCCGTAGCCGCCGCCCGAGCTTTCGGAACCTCCGCTTGCGGAGCCTTCGCTTTCTTCGGGCGCCGCTGCCGATCCGCCGCCGGCCGAGCCGGAGACCACTTCACCGGATTCGTTCAGCGCCGACCATTTGCCGCCGAAGGCGGTCGATTCGTTGCCGTTCGCTTCGCCCGGTTCGGTGTCGCCGGCGTAGGTGTAGAGCGGATGCCCCGCGAAGGTCACCTGCATGGTCCCGTCTTTGCGCTTGGTCGTGCCTAGCTGCGAGGCCATTTCGCCTTCGCCGCTCGGCTTGCCCTTGGCGATCACCGGCGGCCAGCCCTGTTCGCAGGCGCCGTAGCAGGAGGACGTGCTCCCCTGGTCTTTGGCGAACTGGTAGACGGTGAGGCCTTCCGAGTCGACCAGGACCGTTCCCAGCCCGGGGACTTCGCCGGTGCTCACGGTCATCCCGCTGCCGCTGGAGGCCGGGGCTTCGCTGCTCGAGGCCGCGTTTTCGCCGTTGGTCGTGGTGTTGCTGGAACCACCGCCTCCGCAGCCGGCGACGATGAGGGCAAGTGCGGCGAGGGAGCAGAGAGCAGTGGTGACACGGGGTAGGGACATTTCGGGCTCCTATCGATTCGCGACGCTGCTCGAAGCGGTCGACGCGGTTGGTGTGACCGGGTGTACGGGTGTGCCCGCGGTCGGGTTCAGGCCGCCGCTTTTCGGCCCGGCACGGAGGGTCGCGACGTATGCTCAGACGGTGCTCGTGGATGCGCCCCGGCGCGACCCAGCTACGAGCTGCGCCGGCGGGGGACGATCGAGGTGAAGGGGAAGGGACCGATGACCACTTACCTGTTGCTCGGGCGTAGATCGCGAGACCCCGTCGAGCCGGCCGACGGGGCCGGTCAGCTGGTGAGGCTGTGGATGATGGAGTTGATCTCCTCGAAGAGGAGATGCGTGGCCGAGGCATGTAGGAAGGCCGGGTTCCCGCCGTCGTTCGCCCAGCGAAGGCGGTCGAGCATCCGCCGGCCGAGGAAAGGCCAGTCGTCGAGGTCTTCCGGCACCGGCCACAGCACGTCCCGGAAGCGACCGGTCGGTGGCGGGTACCTGCTGTACCTCAGCCGGTGGGTGGGGGAGAGCTGGCCGCTGCCGATCTCCTGCCGCAGGGTTTTGTTCAGCTCCGGGGTGACGAGCTTGCTCTCGATCAGCAGGCGCTGGCCGTGGAATCCCGACTGCTCGGCGTGGATCGCTCGCACGAGGGGCAGGGCGAACTCGCGGACGAACACGTCCGGCGTGGAGCGCTGGAGTCGCTTCGTCGTCTCGATCGGCGCCTCGGGATGGCCTTCGTCGACGATCACGCCCCGGACCCAGAGCAGCCGCGAGCGCTTGCTGCGCCTGAACGTGTCCGAGAAGAGCTTCCGGCCCACCGTGACGGCGTCGATCGTCGAGGCGAACTGCAGGCAGGCGGCATCGGACTGGACGCCCCCGCTGACCGCGTGTCCTTTCGGCAGGGCCTCGAGCCCTTCCTGCACCAACTCCCCGAGCAGGCGGTAGCCGCGCAGGGCGGCGCGCGGCCCACCCCGGTGGTAGCGGGCCTTCATGCCCAGCATGTCGACGTAGAGGAGCGGCACGCGAGGGAGTCTTGCGGGGAGATCGGCGGTCCGCGCTGAACGGCGGCGGTCCGGGGACCGTAGGCTGGGGCATGGCGACCCCGCCGGGCCGGGACCGGTGGCCCACTGGGAGGACGTGCTGACGGAACCCGATCCCTCCCCCGAGCTGCTCGCCGTCTGGGAGACCGAGGAGGCCGCGGTCGAGGCGGGCGACTTCGAGCGGGCGGTCGCCGCGGTGGTCTCGGCCTGGGTGCGCCCGGGTGCACCCGATGAGGCGCGGAACCGGATCGCCGCCCCGGTCTGCTCGCCGCGATCGACTGCCCGGTGCTCCTCGCCGCCGGCGAAGAGGACATGGTCGATTTCAAGAACGCGGCTCAGGATCTCGGGGCGAGGCTGCCGGACGCCACGGCGACCCTGATCCCCGGCTGCGGTCACCTCGCCCCCCTGGAAGCGCCGGAGGAGCTCCGCCGACTCGTGCTCGAACATCTCTCTGAATAGTCATGGGAGTTTTTCGTCCCTGCTTTAATCGCCGCGATGGCGAGGACGGTTCTCTGGGCGTACGGGTTCGACGGTAAGCCGGAAGAGGTCGAAGCGGCGGTCGACGCGATCGGGCCGACCAAGTTCGACACGGTGATCCTGCCGTTCATCCACGTTCGCGAACCACTGCAGCTCTACTACAACGACACTCCGCTGGCGAAAGTGTGGAGTGGGCTCCCGAAGGCGATCGAACGGTTGAAGTCCGGCTTCCCGGTGAAGAAGCGGGTGTTGATGTCGGTTGGTCCTTTCCAGAGCGACTTCGACGCAATCGCCAAGGACTACATGGGCTTCGTCCGCGAATTCGTCAAGTTCACCACGGCCAACCGCATCGACGGGATGGACCTCGACTACGAGGGGAATTTCGAACCCGGCGACGCGAAGCTGCTGGCGCTGATGGTGGAGAACTACCGCAGCACGCTCGCGAACGCGCTCGTCACCGCCGCCCCCTACAACAACGAGGAATTCTGGACGGGTCCCAAAGGGGTTCTGTCGATGACGAGGACGGGGCAGGGCACCAGCATGTTCAGCTGGTTCAACGTGCAGTTCTACGAAGGTACTTACAACAGGAGGCCCGAGGAGTACCCCGGTCACTTCGACCTCTGGGCGGAAAAGATCGGGCGCCAGGGCAACGGCGTCTCCGACGCGCAGAGCTTCATCGTCCCCGGCTGCAACGGGGCGAAGGAAGCCGAACGCAAGTTCAGCCCCAAGGACATGGAAGCCGGCCTGCGCGCGATCCGCCAGACGCACAGCTCGATCGGCGGCGGTTTCGTCTGGAACTACGACGGGCTCGAATGGACCCCGCCCGAATGGGCTGACGCGATCGTCAACGGCTGCAGCTGAGGCTACGGTTTGGCCGGCGTCGTCGCGACCAGGAATTCGGCGAGCTGGTGGACTTCCTGCGGCGTCAGGGTTTCGCCGTAGCTCTGGGGCATCACGTTCGGCGGGTAGCCTTCGGCGAGCTCGGAGTTCGGTTCGAGGATCATCACTTCGATCCCTTTGGTGTCATCGTCGGGGGCGAGGAACTTGTTCAGATCAGGACCGGTTTCGCCGCTCGATCCCGCCGCGGCGAGGGTGTGGCAGGAGCCGCAGCCGGCGCTGGCGAAGATCTGACCGCCAGAGCCGTTCGCTTGCGCGGATTCTCCGCCCGCCGCGGCTTCTTCGGCACCGGTTCCTTCTACCCCCGCTTCTTCGCTCGCTTCCGCGGCGCCGGTTTCTTCTTCGCTCGCGGAGGAGACGTAGACGGTCTTCGTTTCCGGTGAGCCGCCGAGGTCGCCGATCAGCAGCCCTCCGACGAAGGCGATCGCCGCTATCGCGATCAATGCCCAGGTTTCGGCGAAAAGGCCCTTCATCCGGTCGAACCTAAGTCGAGCGGCCGGGCGCGACATCGGTAGAGCGCCACATCCGCTCACCGTGAGGGGCCGCGGAAGGCCCGCCTTCTCCTCACCTCATACTTTCGTTTCGCCCCAGACGGTGGCGACGAGCGAGCGCGGGCCGCCGTGGTCGCGGTGCTCGCAGAGGTAGATGCCCTGCCAGGTCCCGAGCGCGGGCTCGCCGTCGCGCAGCGGCAGCGTCAGCGACGGTCCCAGCAGCGCCGCCTTGACGTGCGCGGGCATGTCGTCGCCGCCCTCCAGGGTGTGCGTCCAGTACGGAGCCCCTTCCGGAACCGCGCGGTCGAACCAGGTCTCGAAGTCGTGTCGCACGTCGGGCGAGGCGTTCTCGCTCAGCGCCAGCGAGGCGGAGGTGTGCTGGATCAGCAGCTGGAGGATGCCGACCGAGACCTCGCGCAGCTCGGGCAGCGCCTCCAGCACCTCGGTGGTGACGAGGTGAAAACCCCGCGGTCGCGCCGGCAGGCGGATCGTCCGCTGGAGCCACATGCAGAAGAGGTTCTCAGGTCTTGAGGATCCAGTAGGCGAGGACGGCCAGCACCGCCACCATCGCGCCGACCGCGGTGGCCGCGTCCCCCTGGAAGTGGCCGAGCTTGGCGAGGATCTCGAAGCCGCTGGTCATGCCCTCGTATCGGCCGAGAGCGGTCCTCGGGGGAGGACTGGGGGTTCCGGCTCAACGCCCGTTCGAGGAATAGCGCTGAGCTAGGAGCCGATCCGCCGCAGGCTCGAGGCGTTTTTCCTGTCGGCACCGCCGAGTTGCTCGGCGATGAACTCGAAGAGCTCGCTGGGCTTGTCGAAGACTGGGTACCCGGAGGGAGTTTGCGGCGCCTCGGCGTACCCGGTGTAGTAGACGATCGGAAGCCCTCGTTTGCTTCGTGGGAGGCGTGCCGGCAGCTCGAGCCCCGCCGTTGCGCTCTCTGGAGCCCGCCGACCGATGTCACTGATCACGAGGTTGTAGTCCTCGGCCTCGGCGTATTCGACTGCTTCGTCGTTGGAGATGGCAAAGTCGACCTCGACTCCCTGCGCCTGCAACGCCCTTGCCTCGAGGCGGTTGTTCACCGGCGAATCGTCAACCCAGAGGATGCGGCCTCCCGAGATCCTCCCCAAGACCGGGCCCGCCACCGCCCGTGAGGGTTCACGCCGCTCTTTCTGGTGGATCGCCTGCCTATAGGCCTGCCAGGCGACTCCCGTCGGCCTCACTTCGACCTTGTCCGTGCGGCGGATCAGATCCCGGATCTCCTCGGGAAAGCGGACGACGAGGATGACCAGGGCGAGGAAGGCGAAGGCGAAGACGATCAGCGCGATCCAGACGGCATCCACCGGAACATCCTCGGGCTCACAACCGCGAGCGCTCGACGCTCAACGCCTCCCGCTTTGCCCGCCGGGGAAGGTGGCGCTTGCGGTAGCAGGGACAGGGGTTGTCCTCGCAGGCGATCCCGTCGTGGTCGGCGTCGAGGCGGTCGGGGTCGTGGCGCGGCCCGCCGTGCTTGAGGAAGAAGATCTGCGCCGCCCGCTGCGTGGCGAAGTCGGAGCAGTCCTTGTCGCCGGCAGCGGCCTGGCCCGGGAGGGCGGCGATGGCGAGGACGGCGAGTGCGATCGCGAGTCCAGTGACGACGAGTTTCCCCACTGAAAACCAAGCGTACCGAAAGAACGCTGATTTGTCAGAACCGCTCCCGCAGCGCCTCCACCTCGTGCGAGAGCTGCCGCTCTGTGCGCTCGATCTCGCCGTCCATCTCTTTGCTGCGGGCGTGGAAGAAGGCGCCGAAGGAGCCGGCGAGGGTGGCGACGACGGTGATCGCCCAGATGTCGAAGAAGAGCTCGAGGACTTTGCCGAAGTTGGTCTTCGGAGCGGCGACTGAGGAGGCGGTGAGGAGCTGCGAGGTGGAGAAGAGGAAGGCGTCGAAGAGGTTGTGGATTTCGGTTCCCCTGGCGCCGCGCTCGGTGAGGAAGACGACGAGGGTGGAGACCAGCGAGATGAAGGCGGTGGCGAGGAAGATCGTCAGCAGCCGCCGCCGCAGGTGGGTGTGGGTCCTGGTCTGACCCTGGACGACCGCCATCATCTCGCGGTGGGCGTTCTTGACGTGGTGCCCGGCGTTCATCGCTCGTGCATTATCTGGCGCCCGGTGGTCGGAGTCGAGCCGATCGTGTATACGAGGGCATGCCGCCGGACGCGCCCGGGCTCGATGACTTCGCCGCCTACGCCAGCGCGCACGGCCTCACCCTCGAGCCGCAAGGGCGCCTGCCGCGGACGACGCCGCTGCTCGCCGAGGGGGAGCTGCGCAGCGTCGAGGCGCTGATGCGGGGCTGGCTCGGGACCTACCTCGAAGCGCAGATCGCGATCGTCAGCCGCGACGAGACCACCGTCGCCGCCGACGGCACCGAGACGAAGGGGGAGGCCCACTTCACGGTCGCGGTCGCCCACGTGCCGAAGGCGAAGCGCTTCGCCCCCTGGCTGCTCTGCCACCGGGCCGGGGACGAGCACCTGCTCGGCCGCGCCGCCGAGAAGCTGATCCACGGCAACGACCGCCTCGACCTCGAGAGCGCCGAGCTCGACCGCTGCTACCGCATCTACGCCTCGCCCGAGCGCGACGAGGTCTGGCTGCGCGAGCTCTTCTCGCCGAGCTTCATCGTCTACCTGATCGAAAGGGCGCCGAAGGGGTTCGCCTTCGAGTACGTCGAGGGGACGCTCTGCGTCAGCCAGGTGGGGCGGCTGACCCTCGCCGAGGACATCGACGGCCTCCGCGACGCCACCGTCGAGCTGGTCGCCCGCATCCGCGCCGAGATCCGCGAGCGCCTCGGCGAGGCGCGGGGACGCTCGGGCACCAGCGGCTGGAAGGAATGAGGCGCCGACCGGGTATGGGGTAGGGCGTGAGTGGGATCGCCGCCGGGGAGCTGCTGAAGAACCGCTTCCGCCTCGAGCGGCTGCTCGGGCACGGCGGCATGGCCGCGGTCTGGCTCGGGCACGACGAGGTGCTCGACCGGCCGGTGGCGGTGAAGGTGCTCTCCGACACGATCGCCGCCGACCCCGAGTTCGTCGCCCGCTTCCGGCGCGAGGCACGGACGGCGGCGGCGATGTCGCACCCCAACCTGGTCGACGTCTACGACTACGCCGAAGAGGGCGAACGGCCCTACCTGGTGATGCAGTTCGTGCCCGGGGAGCACCTCGCCTCGCGGCAGAGGCGGGGCGAGGCGGTCGACTGCGAGAGGCTGGCGCGCGAGCTGCTGGAGGCGCTCGCCCACATCCACGGGGCGGGCATCCTGCACCGCGACGTCAAGCCGGGCAACGTGATCGTCGAACCGGACGGGACGGCGAAGCTGATCGACTTCGGCATCGCCCTGTCGCAGGACGCGACCGCGCTGACCAGCACCGGCCTCGTCCTCGGCACCGAGCGCTACGCGGCGCCGGAGGTGATGGAGGGGCGCCCGGCGACCGCGCGCTCCGACCTCTACTCCTGCGGCGTCGTCCTGCGCTCCTGCGAGGGGGGTCGCTCGGATGCCCTGAGGGCGTTGATCGTCTGGCTGACGAGGCCCGACCCCGAAGGCCGCCCCGCCTCGGCGCGGCAGGCGCTGGCGCGGCTCGATCGAACCGAGCGCATCGACGGCCAGATGACGCAGGCCTTCGAGCCCGTCCCCGAGGCGCCGCTCGAACGCTCGGCCCCACCGGCCCCCCTGCCCCGACCCGGGAACGCGCGCCTCGGGCTGGCGGCGATCCTCGCCCTGCTGGCGGCCGTCGCGGTGGTTGCGGTGGTCGTGCTCGGCGGGGGAAACGACCGGCGGGGCGGGAGGGCAGCGGCCAGCGCCGCGGCGAGGCCGGAGCAGAAGCGCTCGTCCGAAGAAGCGGCCGAAACGACGCCGACCGTGGCGGCGGCGCCGGCGGCCGAAGCCGACCCCGAACGTGGCAGCGCCCTCAACGAACAGGGCTATGCGCTGATCCAGGCGGGCGAATACGAGGCGGCGGTGCCGGTGCTGGAAGAAGCCGTCCGCTCCTTCCCGGAAGGCACCGAAGACCTCGATTACGCCTACGCGCTGTTCAACCTCGGCGACGCGCTGCGCCGCAGCGGCCGTCCCGAAGACGCGATCCCGGTGCTCGAACAGCGCCTTCGGATCCCCAACCAGACCGAAACCGTGCGGCGGGAGCTGGAAGCCGCCCGCGCCGAAGCGGGCTGAGGCAGATCTGCCCCTTCACATCCCGTTCGTCGTATACGAACATACGTTCGTGTTCGACATCGCGAGAGACCGCCCCCTTCGAACGGGTCCTCGCCTGCGGCACGACTTGAGCCCACCTCTATTGATGCGGGGGCGGGAGGCGCATTTCCTTCTCTAGATGGCGCGCCGCGAAGACCCGCAGATCGGCCTCAGCAAGGCCATCCGGCAGTTCCGCAAGGAACGCCACCTCAGCCAGGAAGCGCTGGGGATGGCGGCCGAGCTGCACCCGACCTGGATCTCGCACCTGGAGTCCGGCCGGGTCAACCCGACCTGGGGCAACGTGCGGCGGATCGCCGCCGGCCTCGGGGTGCCGCTGTCGATGCTCGCCGCCCGGGCGGAGGAGCTGGAGCGGAAGTTCCAGGAGCCTGCGCCGGCGCCTCGTGCAAACCGAATCGCCCGCTGATGCCCCTGATTTCCAGGGAAATAGTCAAAAGATTTGACGTGCGCAGAAATCGACGTTATGCTCGCGCCGCCTCCGATCAATCCAGGGTTACTGATCGGGGCGCGCACATAGCTAGCACCCGTGCCTTAATCGGTTAAAGGGTCGGCGTTGTAAGCCGAAGATCCGGGTTCGAGCCCCGGCGGGTGCATTTCGAACAACAAATTCGAGGCGACGAGTTCGAAAGCGACAAGGGCTATGGGCGAGAACATCTTCAACAGATTCAACGAAGTTGCAGCGGGGGAGAGCGGTAGGGCGCTGTGGGCGGCACGGGCGCCCTACCGGCCTGAGCCCGACTTCGACCTGATGCTGGTGCCGCGGGTGACCGACTGGGACGAAGACGGCGAGGCGCTGGCCGCGCTCGACCGGATCGAAGCCGAGCCGTGGGTCGCCAGGCTCGATCGCGACGGCAAGCAGGTGACGGTCCGGCTCAGCGACGAGTGGATCGAAAGCTCCGGGGAGGCGATCCGCTCCGGCGAGCGCGGCGAGGGCGAGCACGCCGACATGGCCGCCGGCAATCGCTACGCCGTCTACTTCTGGGGCGCCAACACGACCAAGGCGCTGCACATCGGCCACCTCCGCAACCTCGCCGTCGGCGCCGCGATCGCCGGCGCGCTGAAGCAGGCGGGGGCGAGCGTCGAGAACCGCAGCCTGATCTGCGACGTCGGCCGTAGCATGGGAGAGGCCATGGCTGGCGTCGCCACCCGCGCCGGCGAGGACGCCGGCCCCGACGCCGACGAGAAGAGCGACCACTTCGTCGGCTTCTGCTACGCCGACTACGTCACCGCCAGCCGCAACGGCGGCGCCGGCGACGACGGCGCCGAGGACTCCGTCGCCCGCGAGTCGACCCAGTACGACGACAAGGCCGACGAAATGATGATGCGCGTCCTCGGCGGCGACCAGAAGGCGCTGGAACTGTGGGGCAAGACCCGCTCCTGGGTGATCTCCGGCCAGCGCAAGACGCTGGCCCGGCTCGGCATCGCCTTCGACAAGGTGATCTTCGAGTCCGACTTCCTGCCCGAGGTGCGCGAGTTCGCCAACCAGGGCCTCGCCTCCGGCACGCTGACCAAGCGCTGGGGCGACGACATGATCATGTACGAGACCGAACGCGAGGAGCTGGAAGAGATGCCGCTGGTCCGCGCCGACGGCCTCCCGACCCAGCACATGCGGGCGCTCGCCTACTGGGCCGCCGCCGACGAACTCGACGACGTGATCTCGATGCAGGTCTGCGGCAACGAGTGGGTGGCCCACGTCACCTGCCGCCGCAAGCTGATCGACGAGCTCGGCCTGCAGAACGGCAACGGCAACGGCAGCGCCCGCGGGGGCGGCCCGCCGACCTACGACATCTTCCACGGCATGGTCGCGCGGGAGAACGAATCGATCAGCTCGTCCAAGAAAGGGGCGCTGCTGATCGACGACCTGGTCGAGTGGCTCGAGGAGGAGCTCTCGCGCGACCCGGAGCTGGCCGAGGAGATGCGGCGCCACCCGCACCCGGAGACGGTGCCGGCCCAGGTCGCGCTCGGCTACTTCCTCCTGCAGCCGACGACCAAGCAGGTCAAGTTCGGCAAGGAGAAGCTGCTGGTGGAAGGCAAGGGAAGCCTCGGCTGGGACCTGGCGCGCGCCCAGGCCCACCACGCCTCGGCCTCATTGCGGGGCGAGCGGCCGGCCGAGGACCCCGACTACCGCTTCGCCGTGGTCCAGTCGGAGCACTACCGGGTGCACCTGCGCAGCGCCGTCGAGGAGTTCGACGTGGCGCCGCTCTCCAAGTACCTCTCCCACTTCGCGCGCTGGTACCGGGAAGGCGAGCGCGCGCCGGAGGTGGAGGCGGTCGTGCAGCCGGTGCTGGAGAAGGGGCTCCGCGGCCTGGGACTGGAAGGAGCCTGAGATGAAGACGCTGTTGGTCGACAACCACGATTCCTACACCTACAACGTGTTCCACCTGCTGGCCGCGGCCTCGGGCGAGGAACCGATGGTGGTCAACAACGACGCCGTCTCCTGGCGCGTCCTGACAAGGATGGACTTCGACGCGATCGTGCTCTCGCCCGGGCCGGGCCATCCGTCCCGCTGGCACGACTTCGGCGTCTGCCGCGACATCCTCCGCCACAGCGAAGTCCCGGTCTTCGGCATCTGCCTCGGCCACCAGGGGATCGGCAACCTGCTGGAGGGAACCGTCAACCGGGCGCCGATGGCGATGCACGGCCGCCTCAGCCGGGTCATGCACGAAGGCAAGGGCCTGTTCAAGGACGTGCCGCAGGGCTTCTCGGTGGTCCGCTACCACTCGCTCGCGATCACCGGCCCGCCGGGGCCGGAAGGGCACGTCGTCGCCTGGGCCGACGACGGCGTAGTGATGGGGGTCGAACACACCAAGCGGCCGATCTGGGGCGTCCAGTTCCACCCCGAGTCGATCTCGACCGAGTACGGGCTGAAGATCGCCGAAAACTTCTTCGAGCTGGCGGCGCAGAACAAGCCGCAGGCGCGCCCGTCCGGACGGGCGACGATCGCCCCCCGCGCCGCCTCCACGGCGCCGCGCCCCGCCGCCAAGGAGGCGGGCGGCGAGATGCGGCTGCGGATGCGGACGCTGGAGGGACAGGCGCCGACCGAGTACGTCTACGAAGAGCTCTTCGCCGCGCACGACCCGTCCTTCTGGCTCGACAGCGCCGACGCTCCGACCTGGCTCGCGCAGTGCTCCTACATGGGCACCACCGCCGGCGCCGACCGCTGCTTCGTCACCTACGACGTCGACGCGACCGAGGTGACGGTGCGCCGGGGCGACGCCGAGACCGTCGAGCGCAAGTCGATCTTCGACTACCTGCAGCGGGAGCTGGAGCGGATCGAGGTCGAGCCGCCGGAGGGGGTCGAGCGCGGCCTCGTCGGCGGCTACGTCGGCTACCTCGGCTACGAGCTGAAGGCCGACTGCGGCTCGCCCAACGTCCACAGCTCCGACCTGCCGGACGCGGCGATGATGCTGGCCAACCGCGTCGTCGCCGTCGACCACACCAAGGACAAGACCTACCTCTTCGCCCTCTGCCGCGGCGAGGACCCGGAGGCCGAGCGCTGGCTCGACGCCGCCGAGGAGCTGATCGGGCGGGCGATCGCCGAGCCGCCGGCGGAGCGGCCGCTGGCGCCGCCGAGCGAACCGCGCGGGCACGTCAGCTTCCGGTCGGGCCGCGGCCGCGCGCGCTACCTCGCCGACATCGCCCGCTCGCAGGCGGAACTGCTGGCCGGCGAGTCCTACGAGGTCTGTCTCACCGACCAGTTCTCGACCACGGCCGAACCGGAGCCGTTCGAGCTCTACCGGCAGCTGCGCCGCAGCAACCCCTCGCCGTTCGCCGCCTTCCTGCGCTTCGGCGAGCGCGCCGTCGTCAGCTCCTCGCCCGAGCGCTTCATCTCGGTCGACCGCGAGCGCCAGGTGATGGCGCGGCCGATCAAGGGGACGATCTCGCGGGTGGAGGATCCGGCCGAGGACGCGGCGCGCGTCAAGGAGCTCGAAGACGACGAAAAGACCTACGCCGAGCACCTGATGATCGTCGACCTGCTCCGCAACGACCTCGGCGTCGTCTGCGACGTCGACAGCGTCGAGGTGCCGGACCTGATGGTGGTCGAGCCCTACGCGACCGTCCACCAGATGGTCTCGACGATCGTCGGCCGGCTCGAGGACGGGCGCAGCCCGGTCGACTGCGTGCGCGCGACCTTCCCCGGCGGCTCGATGACCGGGGCGCCGAAGGAGCGGACGATGGAGATCATCGACGACCTCGAGGAGGAGGCGCGCGGTGTCTACTCCGGCTCGATCGGCTACTTCGGCGCCGACGGGCACACCGACCTCAACATCGTCATCCGCACGATCGTGATGCGACCGGGGAGGACGACGATCGGCGCCGGCGGCGCGATCGTGATGCAGTCCGACCCCGAGGAGGAGTTCGACGAGATCCTGCTGAAGGCGCGGGCGCCGATGGCGGCGATCGCCAGGACCCTCACCGGCAGCGACGCCAAGGGCGAGGCCTGGAGCGTCGAGCTGGAGCCGGTGGCGGCGCGAGGGGTGAAGGCCGCATGAGCGAGCCGGTGGCGGCGCGGGCCACCGTGCGCGAGGCGGGGGCGGAGGACGTGCGGGCGGTCGCGGCCGCGGTCGAAAGCCTGCTCGTCGAGCTCGGCGGGCGCAAGCCGAGCCCGGCCGAGATGGAGGGGGAGGTCCGAGCCTTGCTCGACGACCCGCAGGGCGGGTCGGTGCTGGTCGCGGAGGCCGACGGCGAGATCGTCGGCGTCCTCACCGCGAGCTGGCAGCGAGCTATCCACGTGCCCGGCGTCTACGCGACGATCCAGGACCTCTGGGTCGACGCGGCGTGGCGCAGCCACGGCGTCGGGGCGGAACTGGTCGAGGCGATTGCGTCCCAGGCGCGAAGCCGCGGCGTCGGCCGGCTCGAGGTCGGCCTGCCGCGGGAGACCTTCGCGGCGATCGCTTCGACCCAGTCCTTCTACGAGCGCAACGGGTTCGAGCACCTCGGGCCGCGGATGCGGAGGCTGCTCGATGGCTCCTGAGCTGGTGATGGTCGAGCAGCGGCAGGGCAGCGGCGACGACGCCTTCTGGGTGCGCGAAGGCGACCGCCGGATCGAGGGCCAGGACAGCAACCGGCGCCTGGTCGAGCTGCGGGCGGGACTGGTCCGCCACTCGCGGGTCCGCGCTGTCGGCGCCGACGCCGCCGACGAGGAGGTCGAGCGGACGCTGGCGGCGCTGCACGAGGCCTCCTACCTGCAGGCGCTGGCCGAACTGAAGAGCGAGGAGCCGGTGGTGATGCCCGAGTTCGCCCCGCCCGGCCTCGAGCCCGACATCCCCGTCAACGCCAACCTCGTCGCCGCCGCCCGCGAGGGCATCCGCACCTCGATCACCGCCGCCGAGCGGCTGCTCGCCGGCGCCCGGTACACGTACGCCGTCTGCCGGCCGCCGGGCCACCACGCCGGGCCCGCCTTCCACGCCGGCTACTGCTACCTCAACAACGCCGCCGCGGCGGTGCGCCGCCTCTGCGACGGCGGCCTCAAGCCGGTCGGGATCGTCGACCTCGACCTCCACTACCCGAACGGCACCTCGGCCCTGCTGGAGCGGATGGCGCCCCACGTCGCCCTGCACTCGCTGCACGCGGCGCCGGTGACCAACCTGCCGCCGGGAACGCCGCTGCCGCGGCTGGCCGGCGAACGCGCCGTCGCCTTCGCCGAGAGCCCGGACGAACGCACCTACCTGCAGGAGGTCGCGGCCTCGGTCCACGACCTCTCCGAGATCGCGCGGGCGCTGGTCGTCTCGCTCGGCTACGACACCGTCGCCGGCGACCCGCATGGAAACTGGAGCTTCGAGCCGGAGATCTTCGCCGAGGTCGGGCGCCTGCTCGCCCGCTCCGGGCTGCCGGTCTGCGTGATCCAGGAGGGCGGCTACTCGCTCGGCGACCTCGCCGCCTGCAGCCACGCCTTCGCCACCGGCCTGCTGGGGGAGGAGGACCGGTGAGCGCCGAGGGCCTGGAGCCGTTCCGCCGCCGCCTCGACGAGATCGACGACGCGGTCGCGAAGCTGCTCGGCGAGCGGCTGCAGATCTGCCGCGAAGTCGCCGTTTACAAGAGCGAGCACGAGATCCCGATGATGCAGCCCCACCGGGTGAAGGCGGTGCGCGAGCGCTACCTCGCCCGCGGCGCCGAGGTCGACCTGCCGGAGGAGTTCACCTCCGACCTCTTCGAGCTGCTGATCGCGACGACCTGCAGGCTCGAGGACGAGCTGATGGACGAAATCGCCGCCGGGAACGGGAAGGGGGACGCGTGAGCACGCTGCCGCCCGGACCGCGACTGCCGCGCGCCCTGCAGGCGGTTGGCTGGACGCAGCGGCCGCTGCCCTGGCTGGAGCGCTGCCAGCGCCGCTACGGCGACACCTTCACCCTGCGCATCCGCCACTACGGCGACTGGGTGCTGCTCGCCGACCCCGACGACGTGAAAAAGGTCTTCACCGCCGGGCCCGCGGTCGGCGTCGACGTCGCCAACCCGCTGCTGGGGCCGCTGCTGGGACCGCGCTCGGTGATGCTGCTGGAAGAACCCGAACACATGACGCGGCGCAAGCTGATGCTGCCGTCCTTCCACGGCAAGGCGGTGCAGGCCGACTCCGAGATGATGGCCGCGGTGGCGCGGCAGGAGATCGCCCGCTGGCCGGTCGGCGAGCCGTTCGCGCTCTGGCCGCGGATGCAGGACATCACCCTCGACGTGGTCATGCGCGCGGTCTTCGGCCCCGACTCGCAGAGCCCGCGCCTGCAGCCGCTGCGCGAACGGCTGCGCACCCTCACCACCTGGATGAACGAACCGCGCAACCTGGCGATGCTCGCCGCCTTCGGCCCCGGCTGGGTGATCCGCAGCCGCGGCTACCGCGAGGCGATGGGCGCGGTCGAGGAGGCGGTGATGGAGGAGGTGCGGCGCCGCAAGGCCGACCCCGAGGGCGGCGAGATCGGCGTCGTCTCGATGCTGGTCCGCGCCCGCTACGAGGACGGCTCGCCGCTCTCCGACCAGGACCTGCGCGACGAACTGGTGACGCTGCTCTCCGACGGGCCGACCTCGAGCACGCTCTCCTGGACCTTCGAGCGGCTGCTGCGCCATCCCGACAAGCTGGAGCGGCTGCGCGAGGACATCCTCGGCGGCGACGGCGGCTACCTCGACGCGGTCGTGAAGGAGACGCTGCGGCTGCGGCCGCCGGTGCCGGTCGTCGTCCGCAACCTGCTGGAGCCGATGCGGCTGGGCGGCTACGAGCTGCCGGCGGGGACGACGGTGGCGCCCTGCATCCACCTGATCCACCGCGACGAGCGCTGGTACGAGGAAGCGCACCGCTTCCTGCCCGAGCGCTTCGTCGGCAAACAGCCCGGCACCTACACCTGGATCCCCTTCGGCGGCGGCGTCCGCCGCTGCCTCGCCGCCAGCTACGCGGAAATGGAGATGAAGCGGGTGCTGCGGGTCGTGCTCGAGACCACCGAGCTGCGGGCGGTCGAGACCAGCGCCGAGCGGGCGCGCAAAAGCGCGATCTCCTTCGCCCCCGACCAGAAGGGCAAGGTGATCGCCGAGCCGCGCGCCGCCGGCCCGAGCGAATCCGAGTCCCCGACCCTGGCGCCGGTCTGAGGGGGAGGCATGAGCGAGAGCGACATCCTCATCGTCGGCGCGGGCGCGAAGGCCGCCGCGATCGCCGCCAAGGTCCACACGATCAACACGCTCGGGCTCGGCGAGATCTCGATGACCGTGATCGAGAAAACCGAGCCAGCCGCCTCCTGGAAGGGGCTGAACGGGATGACCTCGGGCGAGGAGCCGCTGGCGATCCCACCGATCAAGGACGTCGGCTTCCCGTACCAAAGCTCGCGCCAGTTCGGCCCGGTCGGCGACGAGATCGACGCGGCGCTGCTGCCGTTCACCTGGCAGCGCTTCGCGATGGAACGGCACGAATACGCGGCCTGGGTCAACTCCGGCTCGCCCTCGGTCCTGCACCGCGACTACGGCACCTACCTCGGCTGGGTGCTGGAACGGGCGACCGAGGGCGTGACCGTCTACGACGGCAGGGTGACCGAGGTCTCGCTCTCCGGGGGGCGCGAGAGCTGGCAGGTCGAGGTCGCCGAGCGCGGGCGTCCCGAGGACCCCGAGCGGCACCGCGGCCGGGCGCTGGTCCTCACCGGCCCGGGCGTCCACCGGCACTTCCCCCACGACCCCGACGTCGAGTCGCGCGTCTTCCACTGCGACAGCCGCCGCGAGGAATTCACCCGGGTGCCGGAGGGGGAGGAGGTGGAGATCGCGATCGTCGGCGGCGGCGAGAGCGCCCTCAGCGCCCTCGTCTTCCTCCGCGACATGCGGCCCGAGGCGCGGCTGACGATCTACACGCCGACGCTGCCGCTCAGCCGCGGCGAGAGCTTCCTCGAGAACCGCGTCTTCGCCGACCCCGACAACGTCAGCTGGGAACACCTCGACATCGAAACCCGGCGCGACTTCGTCAAGCATTGCGACCGCGGCGTCTTCGACCAGACCGTGCTCGCCCGGATCGCCGACGACGACCACCTCTCGTTCGTCACCGGCCGCGCCGTCCACGTCGCCCTCGCCGAGGACGGCGAGGGCGCCCTGCTCGAATTCGAGAGCCCTGCGGAGGGGATGCTCTCGGAACGCTACGACTTCGTGATCAACTGCACCGGCTTCGACCTGCTGCGGCAGCTGCGGGGGCTCTTCCCCGACGCCGTCCGCGACCAGGTCGAAGAACAATGCGGCCCGCTCTGGGACCGCCCGCCGAAAACCGAGGTGCCGATCGGGCGGGCGCTGGAGCTGAAAGACGTCCATCCGCGTCTGCACATTCCCGGGCTCGGCGGGCTGAGCCAGGGCCCCGGCTTCGCCAACCTCGGCAGCCTCGGGCTGCTGGCGAACCGCGTCCTCACTCCTCTTCTCGCCGACCTTGGTGCCCCCTTTGCAGGGGTTTCTGAAACGATAAAAGACGAGTCCTTATTACTCGATTAACAGGGAGAGGAGCCGGGATGTCGATGCTGTCGAAGGTCTGGAGGTTGCCGCTGCTCGCGGCGATCGTGGCTGCGGGGGCGCTGATCGCGGGATGCGGCGGCGGCTCCTCGGAAAACCACAATCTCACCGGTGACGGATATCCCGGCATCAACCTCGAAGCCACTCGCAAAGCGAAGAGCTCGATCGATTCCGGCAACGTCGCGAAACTGAAGGTGGCCTGGACGATGCCGATCGAAGGGAAAGGGATCTACGGCAGCTACGCCTCGACCCCGGTGATCGTCAACGGCGTCGTCTACTCGCAGGACCTCGAATCGAACGTGAAAGCGATCGACCTCGAAAGCGGCAACGTGATCTGGTCGACGGAATTCAAATCCGCCAGCCACGGGCCCAACGGCCTCACCGTCGCCGAAGGGCGCGTCTACGGGACGACCGAGGAATCGGTCTTCGCGCTGGACCAGGAAAGCGGCGAAAAACTCTGGGAAACCCCGCTCGAAGGCGCCGTCGACATCGCTCCGATCGCCCACGACGGCAAGGTCTACGCCTCGACCGTTCCCGAGACGGCGGAATCGCTGTACCAGCCGGGCGCGGTGGGAACCCTCTACGCGCTCGACGCGAAAACCGGCAAGAAACGGTGGGAATTCGCCACCGTTCCGAAAAACCTCTGGGGCGAACCCAACGTCAACTCCGGCGGCGGCCTCTGGTACCCGCCCTCGTTCGACGCCAAAGGCGACCTCTACGCCGGCACCGGCAACCCGGCGCCGCTGCCCGGGACGCCGTCGAAACCGTGGGGCTCGAGCCGGCCGGGAGACAACCGCTACGCCGACTCGCTGGTGAAGCTCGACCCGAACACGGGCAAGCTGATCTGGTTCTACCAGCAGACCCCGCACAACATCTACGACTGGGACTTCCAGAACACGCCGGTGCTGGCCAACGCCGGCGGCAGGGAAGTCGCGATCGGCTCCGGCAAGTCCGGGTTCGTCGTCGCCGTCGACGTCAAGACCGGCAAGCCGGTCTGGAAGACCTCGGTCGGCAAACACAACGGTCATGACAACGACGGCCTCTACGCGATGCGCCACGAATACTCGAAGATCAAGACCGGGGAAGTGTTCCCGGGCGAGCTCGGCGGCGTGATCGCGCCGATCGCCAGCGACGGCAAGACCGTCTACGTGCCGGTCGTCAACCACTCGATGACGGTGAAGTCGGGCTCCGAAGTCACCGAAGAAAGCGAAATGACCGGGGAAGTGGTCGCGATCGACATCGCCACCGGCAAGATCAAGTGGAAGCGCGAACTCGAATCCGGCGCCTACGGCGCGACGCTGATCACCAACGACCTCGTCTTCGCCACCACCGCCGACGGCACCATCCACGCGCTGAAAAAGGAAACCGGCGGCGAAATCTGGCAGTCGGCGCTGCCCTCCGGCACCAACGCCGGCGTGATGGTCAGCGGCGACATGCTGCTCGCCGGCGCCGGCCTGCCGCTGGCCGAAGGCCAGACGCCGGAACTGGTCGCCTACAAAATCGGCGGCTAGCCGCTCCGCGTTCGCTCTCCGCCGGCCCGAGTCGATATGACTTGGGCCGGTGGCGAGCAAGCGCAGCGCCGGCATCCTCCTCTTCCGCCGCGACGGCGGCGAGACCGAGTTCCTGCTCGTCCACCCGGGCGGGCCGTTCTGGGCGAAGAAAGACGCGGGAGCCTGGTCGATCCCGAAGGGGCAGATCGAGGACGCGGAGGAACCGCGGGCCTGCGCGGTCCGCGAGCTGGAAGAGGAGCTGGGGCGGGCGCCCGAGCTCGATCCCGAGGAGCTGATCGAGCTCGGCTCGATCCGCCAGCGGGCGGGCAAAGTGGTGGAAGCCTGGGCGGCGGAGGCGGACTTCGACCCGGCTGCGCTCGCCAGCAACACCTTCACGATGGAGTGGCCGCCGCACAGCGGCAACCAGCGCGAGTTCCCCGAGGTCGACCGGGCGGAGTGGTTCGACCCCGAGACGGCGCGCGCGAAGATCCTCCCCGCCCAGGCGGAGTTCCTCGACCGCCTGGTCGAGCACTTGTCCCCGAATAGCTGAAGCGGACCTATACTCGCCGTGGGATGGAGAACGGCTCCCCTCCGCGGTCTGAGGTCGCAGCGGAAGCGGCGGCGCGGAACGGCAACCTGCCGCTCTCGGCCAGGCTGCTCGGGGTCGGCGCGCGCGGAGCGCGCACGGTCACGCGCGCAGCCGGGATCGACCGCGCGGTCGAAATCGCGGCCGAGGAGGCGATCGTCTCGGCGGTCGAAAGCGAGGCGGTCGAGCGGGCGATCGCCCGGGTGCTGCGGGGGCCGGTGGTCGAGGAGGCGGTCGGCGAGGCGCTCGAGAGCGACGCGGTGAAACGGGCGCTTCTGGAGGCGATGGACAGCGAGCTGGTCGACGAGATCTGGCGGCGGCTGCTGGACAGCGAGGAGACCCAGCTGCTGGTCGAGCGGATCGCCGAGGCGCCGGAGATCCGGGCCGCGATCAGCGCCCAGGGCATGGGGCTGATCGAGGACATCGGCCGCACCATCGCCCGCCTCGTGCGCCGGCTCGACGATCGCTTCGAGTGGATCGTACGCAAGCTCTTCTTCCGGGCGCCGCGGGTCGAGCCCAGTCCCAACGCCGGCGCCGTCAGCCGCGCCCTGGCGATGCTGGTCGACGGCGTCTTCGTCAACCTCTCGTTCACCGCCTTCGTCGCCCTGGTGACGCTGATCGGCAACGCGTTCGGCGGCAACGGGCAGGGCGGCTCCGGCCTGGCGATCGCGCTCGGCTCCGCCACGTGGCTCGGCTTCGGCGCGATCTACCTCGTCGCCTTCTGGGCGCTGGCGGGCCAGACGCCGGGGATGCGCTTCGTCGGCATCCGCCTCGGCGTTGCGCAGCTACCGCTGGGACGGAGCGTCAAGCGCCTGCTCGGCCTCGGGCTCTCGGTCGCCGCCTTCGGCCTCGGTTTCCTCGGCATCGTCTTCGGGACCGAGCGCCGCGGCTGGGCCGACCGCCTCGGCGGGACCCACGTCGTCTACGAGGATCGCCACCCCGAGCTGGAGCGGCTCAGGGAACCAGCTTTACGACTTTGAAGGAGCGGTCGCCCTTCGGCGTCTCGACGGTCACCGTCGAGCCGACCTTGGCGTCCATCAGCGCCCGGCCGATCGGCGACTCGGCCGAGAGCCGCCCCTCGGCGAGGTTGGCCTCGGTCGAGCCGACCAGGGTCCAGACGACGGCCTCGCCTTTGGACTCGTCGAGCACCTCGGCGCTGCGGCCGAAGCTGAAGACGTTGCTGTCGATTGCAGAGACCTCGACCACGACCGCGTTGCGCAGCCGCTGCTGCAGCCGCTTGATCCGCGTCTCCAGGTGCGCCTGGTCCTCTTTGGCGATGTGGTAGTCGGCGTTCTCCTTCAGGTCGCCGAGCTCGCGGGCGACCTTGATCCGCTGCGCCATCGTCTTCCGCGCCGGGCCTTCCAGCTCGGCCAGCTCGGCTTTCAGCTCTTCGATTCCGGCCTGGGTGATCGGCTCACCGGCCTGCTCCTGCCCGCTCATCCAGTGCAGCGTGCCAGAAATCAGTCGTCGGCGTTCCCCGTGACGAAGGCCGAGGCGAAGGAATGGACCTTGGCTCCGGCGGCTGCGCCGAGCGGTTCGAGCCCGAACAGTTCCTCGGTCGAGCGCAGCAGCGAGTAGGGGTTGTAGTGGGCGCCGTCGGTCGAGTTCGGGACCAGCAGCGGCGAGACCAGCAGGGCGCCGGTCTTGAGCGGGTTGGCCGGCGGCGCGGCGGCCGGTTCGGTCGGCGGCGCCGGGTCGGCGGCGCCGAAGGCGACGATCAGCAGGCCGTCGCGCTTGTAGGCGGGGGAGGCGAGGATTTCCGGCACGACCTTGGCCAGGTAGGCGGCGGCCGCCGCGGCGCCGGCGGGGGCCCCTTCGGGGCACTGTTCGAGGAAGCCGGCGTTGCAGAGGTTTGGAGAGAGATAGGAGAAGTTGGCGGTGGAGCCGATCGTCTTGAGGTCCTTGGCCAGTTCGGCGGCCGGCACGTCGCCGGTCGCGCAGTCGCCGAGGTCGAGCAGCGAGTGGAAGTAGACGAACGGGTTGAGGCGGGGCGCGTAGCCGCCGGGGACCGCCGTTTCGGTCGCGCCGGGTTCGGGGTGGACGCAGTCGCCCGGCTGCCCGGTGGTCGGGTCGGTCATCCCTTCCAGGTAGGCGCGCCAGGTGAAGCGGGCGCTGCCGAGCTGGTCGGCGAGGGTCAGCGTTTCGACCGGGAAGACGCATTTTTCGTAGTCGGGGCAGTCGGCCGAGGTTGCCGCCGTCGGCTTCTGGCCGCTGATCGTGGCGATCCCGTTCGGCAGCGTCGCTTCGCTCAGCAGCGAGTAGTTGGTCAGCAGCACGCCCTGCGGGCGCAGGGTGGCGCTGAGGTAGGGCATCTGCGAAGCGGCGCCGAAGGCGGCTTCGTAGCCGGGGCTCGCCAGCAAGATCAGGAAGACGTGCTTGACCGGGCCCGCTTCCGGCAGTTCGGGTTCGGTCGGCGCTGGGGCCGGCGTTTCGGGTTCGGGCGCCGGCGCCGCTTCCGGGGCCGGGGCCGGGGCGGGGAGGGGCCCGGAGGGAGCAGCCGCTTCCCCGCCCGCCGCCGGTTGGGAGGGAGAGGAGGAAGGAGTGGGGGAGGCCGGGGTCGGCGCCGCCGGGGCCGAGGCGACCGCGGCGGGCTGTTCTTCCAGCAGCGCCGCCGCCGTTGCGGCGGCGAGCGATCCCATCCCGCCGGAGCCGCTGCTGCCGACGGCGACGACGCCGGAGGTGGCGACCAGGGAGGAGGCGACCAGCAGCGCGAACCGTTTCCCGGTCAGGGTCGCGGCGGCGGCGATCGCCTTCGCCAGGAGCCCGGCGAGCATCAGGCCGTCGCCTCCGTCGCCGGCGCCAGGGAGGCGCCGCACTGCGGGCAGAAGCGGTCGGCGGGCCCGTAGGGGGAGCCGCAGCTACCGCAGAGCCCGGCCGCGTCGGAGCGCTCGAGCTCGAGCAGGCGCTCGAGCGCGAGCAGCTCGGCGTCGACCCGCTGCAGCTCGGCCGCCTTGCGGGTCAGCACGTCGAGGCGGACGTGGTCGCGGATCGCCATCTCGTAGAAGGCGCCGCCGAGGTCGGCCTGCATCACCGTGAACTTCTCCAGCAGCCGGTCGCGCTGCTTCTCGAGGTCGCTCACGGTTCCGCTCCGGTCGGGGCGCTGCCGCTGCCGCCTTCGCCGCCGACGACGATCACGTCGGGCAGCCCCTGCTGGGCCTTTATGTAGTTTTCACCCGTCTGTTCGGGGGATTCTTCGACGATCTGCGTGTCTTCTTCGGTTTTCTGCTTGGAGGGGTGGAAGTCCGCGACCGAGTGGACGGTGCCGTTCTTGGTGTGGGCGACGACCTTGCCTTCGCCCTTTTCGCTCGCCTTGCTCGCTTTTGCCTTTTTCTTGCCCTTCGCCGAAGCGGTCGACGCGGTCGCGGTCGGCGAAGCCGCGGCGGTCGTGCTCGCGGCCGCCCGCTGTTCGCGCAGGGCCTGCAGCAGCGCGTCGCTGTTTTCGCCGCCGCCGGAGTTGCTGCGCGCGACCATCACCCCGAGCGCGACCGCGGCCGGCAGCAGGGCGAAGAAGGCGACCGCGGCGGCGCGGCTGGTCGGGCTCTGCTTCGGCGCCGGCCCGGTGAGCGGGCGGCGCGCCCGCTTGCTCATCGCCGCGAAGTAGCGCGAGGAGGGGTTGGCGCCGTTGCCGCGCCGCGCCGCGCACTCGACGCAGTAGCGCTGCTGCGGGTCCATCGGCGCCCCGCACTCCTCGCAGGGCTCATACGTCCGCGGCCGGCGGATGGTCTGCGGTGCTGGCTTCGGCTCCACCGTCATCCTTTCTTCTCCTTCGTCTGGTGCTCGTGGTGGTGCTTCTCGTGCTGGCGCTTCTTGCGCGCCTCGAGGATCCGTTCGGATTCGGCCTGTTTGGCGGCGGCCTTTTCCTGCGTCGTCTCGCAGCCGGCGAGGCTGCCGGCGGCGAGGGCGCCGCAGAGGGCCAGCACCGCGAGCTGCGCCTGTCGCCTTTGAGGCGACATTGGCGAGGCCCCCGCAAGCGCCTGGCGGCGGCGGACGCCGCGCGGTGCGGCGTCCTCGGTCGGCCGAATAGCGCTGCTATTCGGCCTCCCTGCGTCCTTGCCCCGCTTGGTCCGGCGCTCGCCAGATCGCATACGCGGGCCTCGCCGATGTCGCCTAGCCGAACGCACCGCTCACGTACTCCTGGGTGCGCTGCTCGCGGGGCGAGCCGAAGAGGGCGGTGGCGCTGTTGTACTCGACCAGGTCGCCCAGGTACATGAAGGCGACGTGGTCGGCGATCCGGTAGGCCTGCTGCAGGTTGTGGGTGACGATGACGACGGCGACGTCGTCGCGCAGCTTCACGATCAGGTCCTCGATCACCTGCGTCGATTTCGGGTCCAGCGCCGAGCAGGGCTCGTCGAGCAGCAGCACCTCCGGCTGCGCCGCCAGCGCCCGGGCGATGCAGAGCCGCTGCTGTTGGCCGCCGGAGAGCTTCAGCGCCGGGTGGTCGAGGTTGTCCTCGACCTCCTCGAAGAGGCCGGCGCGGTCGAGGGCGCTGTGGACCGCCGGCTCCAGCGCCTTGCGGCGCTGGCGGCGCGAGCCCTGCTCCCGCAGCACGTAGGCGATGTTGTCGAAGACGCTCATCGGGAACGGGTTCGGCTGCTGGAAGACCATCGTCACCCGCCGCCGCAGCAGGGTCGGCTCGATCTGGGTGATGTCGACGTCGTCGAGCAGGATGCGGCCGCTGAGGCGCGCGCTCGCGGTCAGCTCGGTGAGCCGGTTGAGCGAGCGCAGGAGCGTCGTCTTGCCGCAGCCCGAGGGGCCGATCAGCGCCAGCACCTCGCCCTGGCGCACCGGCAGCGAGACGCGCTTGACCGCCTCTTTGGCCCCGTAGTGGACGGAGACGTCGTCGAGCTCCATCCGCCGGATCGAGAACTGCGGCGCCCCGATCGAGCGTTTGGCCGCGGTGAAGCCACCCTGCTGCGGCGCCTGGCCGTTGCCCGAGGGCGGCGGCGCTATCACCTCGGTCGCCGGCTCGGGATCCTCCAGCTTCAGCCGCCGGATCGGCGGCGGCCCGGGGGTGTCTGAGTTTTCCCCACGCATACGGGGGTCAAACTCAGACACGGGGGTCAGTGGCTCCACGTTCCTGCCTTTCGGGCGCGGCGGTGGACGATGTCGGCGGCCGCGTTCAGGGCCAGCACCATCAGCAAGAGCACGAAAGCCGCCGCGTAGGCTTTCTGCGGCTGGTTGAGGTTCCCCGTCGGGGAGGCGTCGTAGACGAAGTTGGTCAGCGTGGTGCCGGCGCCGCGCAGGTAGTTGAGCGGGAAGCCGACGCCTTCGACCGGGGTGAAGTTCTGGGTGGCGCCGAGGAGGACGAGGATGATCGCGGTGTCGCCGATGATCCGGCCGAGGCCGAGGATGGCGCCGGTGGCGACCTGGGGTCGGCAGGTGGGCAGCAGGATCCGCCGCGTCGTCGCCGCCTTCGTCTTGCCGACCGCATAGGAGGCCTCGCGGACGTGGCGCGGGATCGAGTTCAGGCCCTCGCGGACGCTGGCGACGACCAGCGGCAGCGCCACCAGCGAGAGCATCGCCGAGGCGGCGAAGAAGGAGCGGCCGAAGACGACCCCTTCGGTGGTGCGGCTGAGGAAGCCGAGCGCGGTGCTGGAGAAGATCACCGTGCCGAAGAGGGCGAGGACGATCGAGGGGATCGCGGCGATCGCCTCGATCGTCGACTCGGTGACCCGCGCCAGCGCCGTCGGGCGGCCGTACTCGACCAGCCAGACGGCGATCGCGATCCCGCTCGGCAGCGCCAGGGCGATCCCCATCGCGGCGACGATCATGGTGCCGACGAAGGCGTCGGAGAAGCCGCCCGATTCGCCTTCGCTGAAGCCCGCGGCGGCCGGCGTCCAGAGCATTTCCGGGCGCAGGAACCGGATCCCCTGCACCATCAGGTAGAGGACGATCGCGACCGCGATCGCGCAGAAGAGAAGGCCGAGGAACCAGCAGATGGCCAGGCCGATGCGATCGGCGAGGCGCCAGGTGCCGCTGCCCTCGACCGCGTCGGTGTGGCCGCGGCCCGGCCGCAGCGGGTTGCGACGCGGCGTCGGCGGCGTCGACGGCGCGGTTGGCATCGGGTTCTGCAGCGAGGACTCCATCAAGGGCTCCCGTACTTGCGCATCGCCCGGCGGGCGACGTGGCCGGCGAGCGAGACCATCGCGCCGGAGAAGAGGAGGACGGCGGCGATCGCGAACAGGGTCGCGTTGGCCGGCTTCGAGCTGAGCTGGTCGATGTTCTTGACGATCGTCGGCGCCAGCGGCCGCGAGGGCTCGTAGACGAAGATCAGGCCGTCGGCGGGGTTGGGGGCGAAGCCGACGGAGCCGGAGATCATCGCCAGCATCACCGCCTCGCCGGTGGCGCGGGCGACCGCCAGCACGGTGCCGGCGACGATCGCCGGGCGGGCGCTGCGGACGCCGATCTTCCAGGTCGTGCGCCAGCGGTTGACCCCGAGCGCGAGCGAGCCCTCCAGCCAGCCCGGTTTCACCGCCCGCAGGCCGTCGCTGAAGATCGAGACCATCAGCGGCGCGATCATCACCGTCAGCACCAGGACCGCGGCCAGCAGGCTGTAGCCGGTGAGCGAGATGACGCCGGCGACCGAGGCCTTCTGCGGCTCGGTGATGAGGTGGTTGCCGATGAAGGGGACGATCACGACGACGCCGATCAGGCCGTAGATCACCGACGGCACGCTGGCCAGGAAGCGCACCACCGGCTGCAGGACGTTGCTCATCCAGGTCGGCGCGAACTCGACGATGAAGACGGCGACGAAGAGCGCCGAGACGAGGGCGATCGCGACCGCCCCGCCGGTGATCAGGATCGTGCTCCAGATCAGCGGCCAGGCGTGGAAGGTGTAGACGTAGCCGGCTCCGGTCTGGGCCGAGAGCGAGATCGCTTCCATCTGGTCGTCGACGTTGCCGCCGGGACCGAACCAGGCCAGCCCGTTGTGGGCGAACGAGGGCCAGGCGTGGACGAAGACGGTCGCGATCAGCGCCAGCAGCAGCGCGACGACGCCGCAGACCAGCGCGCCGAGCATCCGCTCGACGCGCCGGTCGGACCACTTCGGCCCGTACTCTGGAGCCAGCTCCTCCAAGGCCTACTTCTTGTTGAAGGCGGGCACGCCGCCGGCCTTGAGGATGGTTTCGCCGGCGAGCTTGCTGCGCCGCGCCCAGTCGATGAACTTGACCAGGGCTTTCGGGCTGGAGCTGCCGTTCCCGGGCAGGACGAGGAAGATGTACCGCGAGAGCGGGTACTTCAGCGGTTCGACGCTGATCTTGCTCGCTTTGCAGGGGACGCCGTTCACCTTCAGCGTCTTCAGGCCCTTCTTCTGCCAGGCGAGGCCGGCGTAGCCGATCGCGTTCGGGTCCTGCTTGACCGCGTTGACGACGAGGCCGTCGGCGGTGAGGGCGTTGACGTTGGAAGCGGGCGGTTCGTTGTTCAGCACCGCCTGGAGGAAGAAGTTGTAGGTCCCTCCGTTGGTGTCGCGGCCGACCGGGTCGATCGTCGTCGTCAGGTTCGAGCCGCCGACCTGGCTCCAGTTGGTCAGCAGGCCGCGGTAGATGTCGTGGGTCTGCTGGATCGTGATGTTGGAGAGGCTGTTCTTCGGGTTGACGTCCATGCAGAGGCCGTCGAGGTAGAACTTGACGTAGGTCGTCCCCGCGTCGCTGGGGAGTGGGGTGCGGGCCTGGCCCGCGAACTGGCTGGTCCCGTTCTGCACGTCTTTGACGCCGGCGTTGCCGCCGTCGGCGACGTAGGTGAAGTGGACCTTGTGGTTGACCTTCTTCGTGTAGGTCGCGAAGAGGGCCTGCAGCACGGGCTGCGCTGCTACCGAGCCCGACCCGATCAGGGTCACGGCACCGGCCGACGCCGGCGCGGCGAGCCCCAGCAGGGAGATCGCGGCAATGGCGAGGGTCTTGCTTCTCATGCGGTTGTGAGTCCTTTCTGCCGGGTGGGATTGAGCGGTTAACAAGACTTTGTTGACCAACTTGCTCGCGAAACAGTAGCAGCTTCTGTACTTTATTGACTCACTTAGTAAAGAAAGGCCGTCCGAGGGCGCCCGACACCGACGGATGCGAGCTCGCTCGCGGAGGGAGAGGGCCGTGCGGAGGCCGTGAAATGGAGGACCAATTGCTGAAGAGAAGACTGTCCACGCCCCGAGCCGCGACCGTCGTCGTGCTCGCGGCCGCGGTAGCCGTCTCGGTGGCGGTGGTGCCCTCGGTCGCCCAGTCGTTCCTGACGAGCCAGAAGGCGGCCAAGGTCTACGTCACCAACAAGAAGGCGTCGCAGCTGTATCTGAAGAAAAAAGCCGCTACGAACCTGTTCGTGGCGAAAGCGACGGCGGCGAAGCCGCCGGTGGTGGGGATCGCCGCCGGCACGGCCCAGTTCTCGGCGGCGGCGGCGACGACCGCCGGCTACATCCCGACCGCGTTCACCTCGTTCGCGACCAAGGCCGAAGTCAGCTCGGTCGTGATCACCTTCTCGGGGAGCGCGACCTGCACCTCGGAAAAAGCCAGCTCGGCCGACGCCTGCCCGATCCAGATCCTGGTCGACGGCCAGTCGACCGGCAAAGTGAACTTCGCCCCGGCGACGCTCGCTTCGCAGACGCCGGTGCCGCTCGTCCAGACGGTGATGCAGACGACCGTGCTCGGCAAAGGCGGTCACACCGTGGCGGTCCAGTACGCGGGCGCCAAAAACGTGACGTTCACGCTGAAGGGCTGGAGCCTCGCGGTGCAGGCCTACCCGCAACCCGACGAACCGCTGCAGACCGAAGAAGCCAGCGGCAAAGGCGGCTCGAAGAAGAGCAGCTAGGGGGAGCATCGTTTCCACCCTTTTCCTCGCTATGGCAGGGCGAATGGTGGAAACGACCTAGAACCTGAAGAGCCCGGACCCGGTTGCCGATCGGCACCGCGGTCCGGGCTCAGGTTTCTTCGCTGGGACAGTCAGCGCCCTCGTCGCTCATGGCATCAGCGCTGGGGGCGGGGGAGGGAGTCTCCGAGGATCAGGCGGGCGCGGTAGAAGAGCGCCTCGTCGGCCCCGTGCAGCTCCGACTCCCGGTTGTCGGTCTGGGTGGTGCGGTTCTGGCCGATCCCGGCCGGGCTCTCGTCCCGCACCAGCCCGGTCAGCCGACCCCGCGAGCGGAACGTGGTGGTGGCAACGCGTTTGGACATCCCGTCTCCTTTCTCTCTTTGTTTACCAACTAACTCAAGAATAGCAGAACGACAGCTCCGCCAGGGGGTGCTCGTCGAAGCTTCGTCATCTGGCCGGAGCTACGAGCGCCTCGGCGCGGACGTTCGCAAGGCGCGAGCGAATCAGCGCTTCTTCACAGTTCCGTGGTCCCTTATGCACCAAATGGGTGCATAAGGGACCGCGGAATGGCGCTTCGTCCCTCTCTACGAAGGTTGTGGTTCCTTAGGCACGAAATAAGTGCAAAAGGAACCACGCGATGGGAGTGGCGAGTTGGGGCGGGGCGCCACCCGGCAAGAAGGCGCCCCACCCCGTCGCCTCTTCAGACGGCTGCAGATACCTCTGCGTCGCCGCCGTCGCGGGACCCGAGGGGAGTCGAGGCCCCTTGGGGGTTTGACGGCGACGAACCGTTGAAGCTTTTCGCCTGGACCGGGCGCAGGTAGGCGATCTGGCCCTCGCGCAGCTCCAGCCGCTGCAGCTCGGCCCGGGTCAGCTGCGCCCAGACCTCGGTCCCGTCGGCGAGCGTGAACTCGACCCGGATCTCGAAGCCGAGCGAGACGATCCGCTGCACCCAGCCCTCCTGCGTGCGCTCGTCGGGATCGAGGACGACCTCCATGTCGTGCGGGCGCACGAAGTGGTCGCCGAGCCGGTTGACCTCGCCGACGAAGCTCATCACGAATTCGTTGGCCGGGTGCTCGTAGAGCTCGTCCGCGCTCCCCGACTGCTCGACCCGCCCTTCGTTCATCACCACCAGCTGGCCGGCGACGTCCATCGCCTCCTCCTGGTCGTGGGTGACGAAGATCGTCGTCACGTGCATCTCCTCGTGGAGGTTGCGCAGCCAGGCCCGCAGGTCCTTGCGCACCTTCGCGTCGAGCGCTCCGAAGGGCTCGTCGAGGAGCAGCACCTGCGGCTCCACCGCCAGCGCCCGCGCCAGCGCCATGCGCTGCCGCTGCCCGCCGGAGAGCTGGGAGGGGTAGCGGTCGGCCAGGCCCTCGAGCTGCACCAGGTCGAGCAGCTCGTGCACCCGGGCGGCGATCTTGCGCTTGTCCCACTTGCGGATCCTCAGCCCGAAGCCGACGTTCCCGAACACGGTCATGTGCTTGAAGGCGGCGTAGTGCTGGAAGACGAAGCCGACTTCGCGCTTTTGGGCCGGCGTCTTGGAGACGTCGGCGCCCTCGATCAGCACCCGGCCGGAGTCGAGCGTCTCCAGCCCGGCGATCGCCCGCAGCAGCGTCGACTTGCCGGAGCCGCTGGGCCCGAGCAGGGCGGTGAGGGACCCGTCGGGCACCTCGATCGATACGTCTTTCAGCGCCTGAAAGTCACCGAAGCGTTTGTCAGCTCCCTCGACTGAGATTCCCATCAGGCGGCCTCCTTTCGTTTCAGCAGGTTCATTGCGAGCAGCGTCGCCAGCGCGATCAGCGCCAGCAGGACGGAGGCGCCGAAGGCGCCGGGGAGGTTGAAGTTCTCGTACTGCTTCTGGACGAAGAGCGGCAGCGTCTGCGTCTGCCCGGAGATCGAGCCGGAGACGACCGAGACGGCGCCGAACTCGCCCAGAACGCGGGCGGTGGTGAGGACGACGCCGTAGGCGACGCCCCAGCGGATCGCCGGCAGGGTGACCCGCCAGAAGGTCTGCCAGGCGTTGGCGCCCAGGGTCTCGGCGGCCTGCTCCTGTTCGGTGCCGATCTCCTGCAGCACCGGCACCGTCTCGCGCACCACGAAGGGCAGCGAGACGAAGATGCTCGCCAGGACCATCCCCGGCACCGAGAAGAGGACCTTGATCCCCGCTTCTTCGAGCCCGGGGCCGAGCCAGCCGCTCTTGCCGTAGAGGATGAAGAGCGCGAGGCCGATCACCACCGGGGAGATCGCGAACGGGAGGTTGATCGCCGCGTCGACCAGGGCGCTGCCGCGGATGCGGTGGCGGACCAGCAGCAGCGCGCAGCCGACGCCGAAGACCGTGTTCAGCGGCACCGCGATCGCCACCATCAGCAGGGTCAGCTTCAGCGCGTGCAGGCCGTCGCCGGAGGTGATCGCTTCGAGCGGCGCCGCCGCGCCGTGTTCGAAGGTCTTGTAGAGGATGAAAAGGAGCGGCAGCAGCAGGAGCAGGAAGACGTAGCCGAGGCCCAGGACCCGCAGGCCCCAGCGGCTGGTGGCGGAGCCGGTCATCCCTGGCCGCCCCCGGCCGCGTCGCCGCTCATCGGCATGTTCGTCAGGCCGCCGCCGCTGGACCGTTCGTGGCGAGCGCTCCAGCGCTGGATCAGGCTGACGACGACGAGGCAGCCGAGCGAGGCCGCCAGCAGCACCACCGAGACGGCGGCGGCGCCGGTTTCGTTGCCGGACTCGATCTGCTGGCGGATGTAGACCGAGGAGACCATCGTGCTCGGCAGGCCGCCGGCGAAGAGCAGGACCGAGCCGAACTCGCCGAGCGCGCGGGCGAAGGCGAGGGCGATGCCGGCGCCGAGGCCCGGCAGCAGGTTGGGGAAGATGATGCGGCGGAAGACGGTGAAGCCGCCGGCGCCGAGCGAGGCCGCCGCCTCCTCCATCTCGCGGTCCATCTCCATCAGCAGCGGCTGCACCGCGCGGACGACGAAGGGGAGGGTGACGAAGAGCAGCGCCACGACCACGGCCGTCCGCGAGAGCGCGATGTTCACGCCGAAGGGGCTTTTGGGGCCCCAGAGCTCGATCAGGATCAGGCTGGCGACGATCGTCGGCAGCGCGAAGGGGAGGTCGATCACGGCGTTGACGACCGACTTGCCGGGGAATTCGTCCCGGACCAGCAGCCAGGCGAGGATCGTCCCGAAGAAGGCGTTGACGAGGACGACGACCAGCGAGGCGACCAGGGTCAGCTCGAGCGACTTGACCGCCTGCGGCGAGGTGACCTGGGTCCAGAAGTAGCCGAGGCCCTGGCTCAGCGATTTGTCGGCCATCGCGGCGATCGGCAGCAGCACGATCAGGCTCAGGTAGAGCACGACCATGCCGCGGCCGAGGCCGGCACCGACCCCGGGCAGGCGAACACGCGCCCCTGAGGCGCCCCGGGGGGCACCCCCCGGGGCGCGTGAGCTGGTGAGGGTCCCGGCCTCCATCGGTCAGCCCGAGGTCGAGACTCCGAGTTCGTTCTCGATCTTCGCGACCGAGCCGGATTCTTCGTCGAAGAATTCGTCGTTGACCTTGCCCCAGCCCCCGAATTTGGCGATCTGGAACAGGTCCTTCGGGGTCGGGAACTGCTTCGGGTCGACCAGCTTCGGGTTGACCGGGCGGTAGCCGTTTTCAGCCCACAGTTCCTGGCCTTCGTTCGACCAGAGGAACTTGAGGAAGTCTTCGGCCGCCGGCTCCGGCGCTTCTTCGGTGACCGCGATCGGCGTTTCGATCTCGATCGTCGAAGGCGGGATCACGTATTCGACTTCTTCGCCTTCCTTTTCGGCCTTGATCGCTTCGTTCTCGTAGGTGAGGAGCACGTCGCCCTCGCCCTGCGAGAAGGCCGAGAAGGCGTCGCGGCCGCTGCCCGGCTGGGCCACGGTCTGTTCCAGCACCTGCTTCACCGCTGCCAGCGCCTGGGTGGGGGAGTCCCCTTCTTCCAGCGCCGAGCCGTAGACGGCCATGATGTTCCAGCGGGCCGAGCCGGAGCTGAACGGGTTCGGGGTGACGACCTTGACGCCCTTGTCGACGATGTCCTTGAAGGACTTGATCCCGTCCGGGTTGCCCTTGCGGACCATGATCACGACGACCGAGTCGGTCGCGATCCCGTGGTAGGGCCGGCTTTCCCAGTTTTTCGAGACGAGTTCGCCTTCTTCGACCAGGCGTTCCATGTCGCCGGCCTGGGAGAAGTGGACGACCGATGCGGGCTGGCCCGCGGCGACGGCGCGGCTCTGGTCGCCGGAGGCGCCGAACGAGTTGCTGAAGCTGACGCCCTTGCCCTGCGAGGTCTTCGCGAAGGCGGGCTCGAGGGTTTCGGCGTAGACGGATTCCGGGGTGGAGTAGCCGACGACGTCGAGCTTGGCTCCGCCGGAGCTGGTGCCGGCGGCGTTGGAGCCGTTGCTGCTTCCGCAACCGGCGACGACGAGAGCGATCAGCAGGGCGATCAGTGCGGCCGGGAGGCCGACCGTCACGCTGCGCCGCCGGATGGTGCGCGCGTTCCGCATCTAGGTTTTCCTTCCTTCTCGACTAACTTAGATTCTTGAGCAACTTACTGCTCAATGAGGCCGGCACAGTAGCACAAAGTCGATCAGGAAAGTAGAGAATCCTGATCCGGATTCCGGAATTGCCCCTTCCAAGAGTGCGGTTGAGCTTTGGGGCGCTATCCGCCACAAAGCTCAACCACACCCGCATAGACTGCGGCAATGCCAGTCGACGCCGTGCGCACGCCGGAGGAGCTGCTGGAGGGGCTGCCGGGCTACCCGTTCGAGTCCCGCTACCGGGAGGTGGAGGGGCTGCGGCTGGCGCACCTCGACGAGGGGGAGGGGCCGCCGGTCGTCTTCTTCCACGGCGAGCCGACCTGGTCGTTCCTCTGGCGCAAGGTGATCCCGCCGGTGCGCGACGCCGGATTCCGCTGCATCGCCCCCGACTACGCCGGCTTCGGGCGCTCCGACAAGCCCACCGACGTCGGCTGGTACACCTACGACCGCCACGTCGAGCTGATCGCGGCGCTGCTGGAGGAACTGGACCTGCGCGGGGCGACCGCGGTCGTCCACGACTGGGGCGGGCCGATCGGGCTGCGGCTGGCGGTCGAGCACGCCGACCGCTTCGACCGCATCGTGATCATGGAGACGGGGCCGTTCACCGGCCACCAGAAGATGAGCGACGCCTGGTTCGCCTTCCGCGACTTCGTCCGCGACAACGAGGACGTGCCGGTCGGGTTCCTCATAAAGGGCGGCTGCAGGGAGGACCCAGGCGACGAGGTGATCGCCGCCTACGACGCTCCCTACCCGGAACCGACGTCGAAGGCGGGGGTGCGGGCCTTCCCGCTGATCCTGCCGACGACGCCCGAGATGGTGGGAGCAGCCGAGGGCAAGCGCGTGGCCGACGCGCTGCGCGAGGACAACCGGCCGGCCCTGGTGCTCTGGGCGGATTCCGACCCGGTCCTGCCTTTCTCGGTCGGCGAGCGCGTCTCCAGCGAGCTGAACTTCCCGCCGCCCCGCCCGATCGAGAACGCCTCCCACTTCCTCCAGGAGGACGCAGGCCCGGAGATCGGCGCGATCATCGCGGACTGGCTGCGCTCTGGTTGATCAGGTTGAGCATCTCGGCGTGGGAATAGCCATGCAGTAGCTGCACCCGCCTGGGCGGGTCGTCGTCTTCCACCCAGGTGACGGTGCCGGGCCAGTAGGAGTTGGGCGGGGTGCCGGGCTGGTGGAAGGCCGAGGCGAAGACCCAGCTGCCGGTGTTGTGGAGGTGGCCGCCGCGGGGCAGCGCCCACTCGGCTTCGCTCGGCAGCGGCCCGCCGCGGTGGGTGTGGCCGGTGATCACGTGGACGTCGTCGAGGTCGAGCCGGCGCGCCATCTCGACTGCCGCCTCGACGCCGCTGCGGAAGATCGCCGCCGGGGTCACGTCGGGCTGGAACTCGGCGCGCAGCAGCGAGTTGAGGCCGCGGATCGCCAGCGGGAAGCCGGCGCGGGCGACCCGGCCCTTGAAGCCGTCCCTGCGCTCCCCGGCGAGCACCTCCCAGGCGCGCTCGAAGGGCCCGTTGCGGCGCCGGCGCAGCGGCAGCACCTGGGCGAGGGCGTAGGCGAACCCATATAAGGGGCGCAGCACGCGCTCGTAGTCGTCGGGCGTCGCTTGCGGCGGCAGGGGCCTGGAGAGGCGGACCATCGTCGCCGCGGCGACGCACTCGGCGCGGGGGAGGGCGAGGTGGACGTCCATGTAATGGCCGTGGGTGGCGTAGACGTCGTCGCGCAGCCAGACGCCGGGGTAGGCGAATCGCAGCCCCGCCGCGCCGAGCCACTCGTCGATCAGCTCGGCGGGGCCGGGGGAGGGAGAGTTGCCGGGCGGGAGGGGTTCGTAATCGTGCTCGAGCTCCAGGGAATGCCGGCCGTCGATCGAGAGCCGATCGAGCAGCGGCTCGGCGAGGCGGGCGTCGTGGTTGCCGGGCACCAGCGTCACCTCCTTATGGGGCAGCACCTCGCCCAGCTCTTCGAAGAAGGGCCGGCTGCGCTCCAGCGAGGGGCCGAGCGGGAGGTTGCGCAGCTCGACCACGTCGCCGAGCAGGACGAGGCGGTCGGCGCCGGCGATCTCCTCGAGCAGGATGCGCCGCACCGCGGGGTCGCGCAGCACGTCCTCGTCGCTGGCGACGCCGAGGTGGAGGTCGGAGATGATCGCCGTCCGCACCCGCCCGTTCTACCTCATGTCGTTTTTGTTGCCCAGGAGGAGGCAAACCCCCAGGTTTGGCTGCGCAGCCAGGATGGGTACGATCCCCAGATGCACCGCTTCGGCGACGAACTGATGGCACCCGCCGACGGGATCGAGCTCTGCTACCAGGAGATGGGCGACCCCGACGGCGAGCCGCTGCTGCTGGTGATGGGGCTGGCGACGCAGATGATCGCCTGGGACGATGAGTTCTGCGCGCTGTTGGCCGAGCGCGGCTTCCGCGTCGTCCGCTTCGACAACCGCGACATCGGCCGTTCGACCCGGCTCAGCTCCGCCGGCGTGCCCAGTCGTCTCGACATGCTCCTCGGCCGCGGCAGCGCGCCCTACCTGCTGCGCGACATGGCCGCCGACACCTTCGGGCTGATGGACCACCTCGGAATCGACTCGGCCCACCTGGTCGGCGCCTCGATGGGCGGGATGATCGTCCAGACCGCCGCGATCGGGCGCCCCGAGCGCGTCCGCTCCCTCACCTCGATCATGTCGACGACCGGCAGCCGCCGCGTCGGCCATCCCAGCTACAAAACCTTCGGCCTCCTGTTCGGCTCCCCGCCGCGCGAGCGCGAGGCGATGATCGAGCGCGTCGTCAAGACCTTCAAGGTGATCGGCTCGCCTGGCTACCCGTTCGAAGAGGAGCGCGTCCGCGCGATCGCCGGCCGCTCCTTCGACCGCGGCCACAGCCCGGCCGGCGTGATGCGCCAGCTGCACGCGATCACCGCCTCCGGCGACCGCACCGCGCGCCTGCGCGAGCTCGACCTGCCCGCCTTGGTCATCCACGGCAAGAGCGACGTCCTCGTCAACCCTTCCGGCGGGCGCGCCACCGCCAAGGCGATCCCGAACGCGCGCCTGAGAATGATCGACGGCATGGGCCACGACCTGCCGCGCCCCCTCTGGCCGACCTTCGCTGAAGAGATCGCCGCCAACGCGGCCCGGGCCCCCGAGGCGGCGGCCACGACGCAGCCTGCCTGAGTGCGGCTGAGAGGAGTCGAACCTCCACGAGCTTTCGCCCACACGGACCTGAACCGTGCGCGTCTACCAGTTCCGCCACAGCCGCGCGGAGCAGGCAATTTACCGGTTGCCAGCCCTCCGCCGCCTGTGACCCTCATCACCGGCCCGTCCCGACGCCTTCGCTAAAGTGCCTCTACCTCGCCGCTATCGTCTAGGGGACTAGGACGCCGGATTCTCAGTCCGGAAACCCGGGTTCGAATCCCGGTAGCGGTATGGCCTTAGCGGAGAGAGCAGCAGTTCCGATCTCTCTCGTATCCACCAAGTCCTCAGATCGATGATCAGCCGGCGAGCTCGCATCTTGACCTTCATTGCGGCGACGTGGGGCGCTGCCCTTTGCTTGGCCGTGTCGCCGGCTGTGAGCGTCAACCTCAGCGGGCAGGCTGCCCTTCGGCGAGCACGCCGCTCCTGCCTCGTCCCGTCGCTGAGGGGGGATGCCCTCGCGGCTGCTCGCCGTGCGCTCTCGGCGGCGGACTGCCGTCTTGGCTCCGTCCACGGGCCGGCTCGCCACCATGGCGCCCTTCGCGTGACCAGGCAGAGCCCCCGGGTGGGGAAGCGACTTGCGAGTGGCGCGCGCGTCGCCCTCTGGGTCGCTGTCAGGGGGCAGACGGCGGGGCAGACCATCTACGTCGCCAACTCCGCGAACAACAGCATCACGGAGTACGCGGCAACGGCCGATGGAAACGTCTCGCCGACCAGGACCATCGGTGGGTCCAAGACGGGTCTCAGGGATCCCGAGGGCCTGGCTGTCGATTCATCCGGCACCATCTACGTCGCCAACTCCGGCAACGACAGCATCACGGAGTACGCGGCAACGGCCGATGGAAACGTCTCGCCGACCAGGAGCATCGGTGGGTCCAACACGGGTCTCAGGGGCCCTGACGGCTTGGCCGTCGACTCCTCCGGCATCGTTTACGTCGCCAACTTCGGCGGAGCCAGTGTCACGGAGTACGCGTCCGGGGCCAGCGGGAACGTCAAGCCCGTACGCACCGTCAGCGGAGCCAATACCAGGCTCAGTAGTCCATGGGGGGTCGGTGTCAACGCTTCAGGCACGCTCTATGTGACCAACCGTGGCGGCAGCGGGATCGTGGAGTTCATGCCCGGAGCAAACGGCGATGTCACGCCTGCGCGCACCATCGGCGGATCCCATACTTTGCTCTATGAGGGTTGGGGCATCGCCTTCGATGCTTCGGGAACGGCCTATGTATCGAATGGCTCCTCCATCGACAATGCCATCACCGAGTATTCGCCCGGAGCAAGCGGAAACGTGGCTCCTGACAACTCCATCAGTGGTAGTAAGACCGGAATATCGGCACCGAATGGCGAGGCCTTCGACAGCTCCGGGACTCTCTACGTCTGCAACAACGGCACTACCAACAGCGTGACGGCATACGCCTCCGGAGCCACGGGCAACGCCTCGCCGCTTCGCATCATCAGCGGAGTCGGTACGGGGCTGAGTGGCTGCGCAGGTCTCGCGGTCCACTGAAAAGGGCGCCTTACCTCGCCAGGGGGACTCGGATGACGTCGATCCGGTAATTGCAGCGCAACGAAAAACGTTGCGCTAGACTGGTGGCCGTGCCCATAGCCACCGCGGAGAAGATCACTGCTCTCAGCCACGACCTAGGCTCGCAGCGGCGGTTGGCTGAGTTGCTCGGGGTGAGCCCGGCGCAGGTGACGCGGTGGCGGCGGGGCGGGGGGATCGATCTGCAGAATGCGGAGCGGGTCGATCTGCTGGAGCTGGTGGTCGCAAGCCTGTTGAGGCTGTATCCGGCCGAGGCGGCGGAGCAGTGGCTGCTTGGGGTCAATCCTCATTTGAGGGACCGACGGCCGATCGACCTGGTGCGGGCGGGGCGGGCGGAGGAGCTGCTCGGAGCGTTGGGAGCCGAGCGCGCCGGCGGCTTTGCGTGAGGCTCTGGCGGGCGCTGCCGCTCGACGGGGGCGCCAGGGCCGGGGAGGACGGCGGACCGCTGTGGTTCCCGCGGCCGCAGCAGGGCGGGGGCAGGCACGACAACCCCGACCTCTACGGTTGCCTCTACGTCGGCGAGGAGCCCGTCTCGGCGGTCGCCGAGATGCTCGCTCCCTTCCGCGGCACCGGCCGCCTGCTGCCCTCGATGCTCGTTCGCCACGGCAAGCCGCTGGCGCTCGCCGCCCTGGAGCTCGAGGACGGCCTCACCGCTGTCGACCTCGACGAGCCCTCCACCCTGATAGCCACCGGGCTGCGTCCCTCGCGCGTTGCCACCCGCAGGCGCGAGGTGACGCAGGCGCAGGCCGCTGAGATCCACGAGGCGCATCCGGCTGCCGTTGGCATCCGCTGGTGGTCGACGCTGGAGTCGAGCTGGATCAACTGGACCCTCTTCGACCGCGCTGCGCCGAACCTGGGACTGGAAGCGGTGGAGGAGCTGGCGGCCGAGCACCCGGTCGTGCTCGAAGCCGCCGATCTACTAGGCCTCTTCCGCTGACCCGGGCGGCTTCGAGATGCGCCGAGCGGAGGAGCGTCGACTCCCTCGGCGCTAGCCTGAGCCCGGCAGCGTCACCGGCGTCGAGGGCGGTGCCCCGGTCTTCAGCAGCGTCGCCAGGTAGATCACGACCGGGGCCGAGCCGTGGTTGGCGGCTTCGTGAATGTCAGAAGGCTGCTCGACCAGCCACTGGCCCGGGCGGATGCGGGCGGTCTGGCCGGCATGGATGCGCCGGACGAGCCTCGGGCTCTGGTCGGCTTCGCCGCTGCGGAGGACCGCCGAGCCCTGGCGGACGGTGTAGGTGAGGGTGCCGGCGACGACGCGGGCGACCTGGGTCCCCAGGTGGTGGTGGAGGGCGAGATGGGCGCCGGGCTGGACCACCACCTTGCTCAGGACCAGCGTGCGGCCGGGCGCGCCCTGGACGCCTTCGGTTTGGGCGAGGGCGCTGCGCACCGCGGTGGGCGGCGCCTGCGAGCGCCCGAAGGCCGCCGGCAGCAGCGCCCCCAGCGCGAAGGCCGCCGCGACGGCGACCGCTACCCAGGCATGGCTTCCGCGCAGGCGCCTCAAGATCCCGCAAGGCTAGGCGCGGCGGCGGACGCCTAGAGAAGTGATCCATCCTCTCGGGAGGGGGCATCCTCGCGCACCAGGACGAAGACCTCGGCGGCGACGCTGTCGGTGCTGACCTGGCTGAGGAAGCTGCGGACCCGGCGGCCGGTGGCCTGCTCGATGATCTGGCAGAAGAGCGGGCCGACCTGGTCCTGGAAGGCCTGACGGGTGGCGCGGACCTGCTCGAAGTGGTCGGCGTCGACCAGGGTGCGCTCGGCGCGGGTGAAGATTTCCTCGAGGATGACGACGACGACGTCCTCCCGCCACACCGTCCGCGCCTTGGTCGGGCCGCGGCCGTAGTACTGGGCATGCGCTTTGACTATCTCCCGTGAGATCTCCGCGATCACAGAGGAAGGCGGGGCCGCCGCGGAGGTGGGTACAGCGGGCTGGTGCGGAGGCTGATCAGGCATTTGCTGGCAAGCTACCCAAAATAGGCACACGCGAAAAAACGTTCGCGCGCTCACCGAGAGGGTACCTTGAGTGGGTGGCGCTCGTTCCCTCGCAGAGGCCCGGTGTTGCCCAGAGCCCGTTCGACGAGGCTCGCCTCGGCAGCATCGCCGCCGGGCTCGCCGACCAGTTCGCCCTCCTCTACGAGGCGAAGCCGATCGACCCCCGCGCCCACATGGCCGGCAACATGCTCGCCTTCGCCTTCCAGGGCGGGCTCTCCGTCTCCGACGAGAACCACCTCGAAGCCGGGCACTTCGAGGAGCTGCGCGCCTTCCGCGAGCGCTTCCTCGAGGTCGTCGCCGGCGACCTCGAATCGACCGCCGGCGCCCTCACCGGCACCGATGTCGTCTTCTTCTCCGGGGTCTTCGACCCCGACACCCGCACCACCAACATGCTCTTCGTCCTCGACCTGCTCCCGGACGACGAGGAGGAACAGCGGGAGGCGATCCGCAACTGGAGCGTGCAGGTGCGCCGCAACGCCAGGGAGCTGCGGATCAGCCACCTGCAGACGCGCGAGGCGCACCTGGCGCTGCGGGACAAGGTGCACGAACAGGTGGAACGCCGCATCGAGGGCGGCGTCGGCTCAAATGGCGAATGAGTCGCCCTCTTCGCGCATCAGCACGATTCCGCCGTAGAGGCCCTGCTTCTCGGAGACCAGCGGCATCACCCGCACCTCGCAGCGGAAGCCGCGGCCGCGGCGGTTGACCGCGTCGAGGACGAGGTGGGTGCTCGAAGAGGAAGGGGAGGTCGCCGCCTCCAGCGGCTTCTTCAGCTCTTTGACCGGCAGGCCGATGTCGAGCGCGAGCAGGTCCTCGCCCTCGACCTCCTCGGCCCGCAGCCCCCAGAGGTCCTCGGAGTTGGCGTTCCAGAGCTGCACCTTGCGCTCGCGGTCGACGACGACCACGCCGACGCCGAGGTTGCCGAGAATCCCCTCGAGGAAGAGGTTGAGCCGGTCGAGCTGGTCGGTGTGCTGGCGCTGCTCTTCGTTCATCGCCTCGAGCTCGTCGTTGGTCGAGGTCAGCTCCTCGTTCATCGTCTGCAGCTCCTCGTTGGCCGACTGCAGCTCCTCGTTGGTCGTCTCCAGCTCCTCGTTGGTCGACTGCAGCTCCTCGTTGGTCGTCTCCAGCTCCTCGACCGTCGACTGCAGCTCCTCGTAAGCGGTCTCCAGCTCCCGTTTCGACTTGCCGTGCTCGGTCTCCAGCCGGGCGTAGTCGGTGACGTCGGCGAAGGTGATCGCGGCGCCGAGCGGGGACCGGCCCGCCTGGGTGATCGGCGTCACTTCGACCTCGAGGATCCGCTCCTGGCCCGGCTCGCCCCATTCCACCTGGCCGGCGTTGATCGGCCGCCCTTCGTCGAAGGCTTTGTCGAGCGGTCCGCGCAGCTCCACCGGCCGGTAGGAGAGCTCGAGGTCCTGCAGCGGCCGGCCGACGTCGGCGGGCCCGACCTCGAACAGCTCCTGCGCTCTCAGGTTGACGTCGACGAGGAAGCGGGCGGCGTCGACGACCAGCCGCGCGACCGGCCCCACCGCGGCGGCGGCGGCGCGCAGGTCGGCGTGGCGCTGGGCGACCGCTTCGTCGCCGACCGCGGCGTCGCCGACCACGGCGCCGAGCCGCTCGCGCAGGTTCGCCCGCGGAACCCGCTGGAAGACCCGCCATTTGACGTCGACGGGTTTGAAGTAGTCGGAGTGGCGGACCAGCATCTCCGATTTGCCGAGGAAGAGGAAGCCGCGGGAGCGCAGGGCGAAGTTGAGCTGGGAGAGGATCCGCGTCTGCGCCTCGACCGTGAAGTACATGAGGACGTTGCGGCAGGCGAGCAGGTCGATGCGGGAGATCGGCGCGTCCTGCAGCAGCTCGTTGCGGCCGAAGATCACCGAGCGGCGCAGGTCGGGGCGGAAGCCGTAGCCGCGCCCGTTCTCGACGAAGTAGCGCTCGACGTACTCCCTCGGCACGTCTTTGAGCGCCTCCGGCGAGTAGACGGCGGCTCGGGCTTCGGTCAGCGCCTCCTCGTCGATGTCGGTGGCGTAGATCTTCACCCGCCGCTTGAACTCCTCCTCGCCCAGCGCCTCGAGCAGGACGATCGCGATCGTGTAGGCCTCCTCGCCGGAGGAGCAGCCGGCCGACCATACCCGGATCTGTTCCTCCTCGGGGACCGCTTCGATCAGCTTCGGGACGATCTCCTGCGCCAGGTAGTCCCAGGCGTCCTTGTCCCGGAAGAAGCCGGTGACGTTGATCAGGATCGTGTTGAAGAGCTCGGCGAACTCGCGCGGATTCGCCTCCAGGTAGTCGGCGTATTCGGGGTAGGTCTCGACCGACACTTCGCTCATCCGCTTGCGGATGCGGCGGCCGAGGGTGGCCCGCTTGTAGCCGGAGAAGTCGAAGCCGCGGGCCGCCTTCAGGTACTCGAGGAGAGGCTCGAGCCCCTCGTCGCTCTCTGGCGCTTTCTTCTCGCTCACGTGGCAGGCTCCGCGAAGGCGTCCTCAACCTCCGCGTTGCGTAGGCGCAGGATCGTATTGCGGATCTCGACGGCATGGTTGGTGACCGTCTCCGCTTTGCGTTCCATCCGCGCGCCGGTGTCCTGCAGCCCGCGCCGGCTCGCCCGTTTCGCCATCCGGTTGAGCAGGTCGGCCCGCTCCTCCAGCGTCCGCAGCGCCTGCCAGAGCGCCGACTCAAGCGCGTCTCCCTGCTTCTCGACCAGGCTCTCCGGCGAGTAGGCGTGGCCGACCTGGCAGGCGAAGCGGACTACGCCGCCCTCCTCGCGCTCCATCAGCACCCCGCCGCAGTCGGGGCAGGTGAGGAGCGAGGCGTCGCCGTCGGGCTCCTCGCGCCCGAGCTCGACCTCGACCAGGTCGACCGGCTGCGCGCGGGGGTCGCTCACCCCCCCGGCGTCGGCGGGCTCGAGCGGCGTGTCGATCAGCTCGCAGAGGACGCGCGCCATCCCCTCCAGGGGGACCACCCGGTCGGGGCCGACGAACTCGATCGCGCTTTCGGGCATTTCGCCGTAGGCGGCGTCCTCGGGGTCCTGGGCGACGGTGGCGCCGCCGCGTTCCTTGATCAGCCGCAGGCCGTCGGTGCCGTCGTCGAGGGTGCCGGTGAGGACGACGCCGACGGTGCGCGAGCCGTAGGCGCGGGCGGCGCTGCGGAAGAGGGGATCGATCGCGGGGCGGTGGCCGTTCTCGCGCGGGCCGTTGCTGAGGTGGATGTTGGGGCCGCGGACGAGCAGGTGGCAGTCGGGCGGCGCGACGTAGACGTGGCCGCGCTCGAGCCGCTCGCCGTCGGCGGCCTTGGTGACGATCAGCTCGCCGGCCCGCTCGAGGATGGCGTCCAGCACGCTCGTCCCCGAGGACATCATGTGGAGGACGACGAGGACCGAGGCGGGCAGCTCCGGCGGCAGGTCGGCGACCAGCTGCTGCAGCGCCTGCACCCCGCCGGCCGAGGCGCCGATCACGATCAGGTCGCGCTGGACCACCGGGTCGGTTTCGATCTGGCCTTCCAGGTCGGCGACCGCCTCCGGCATCGGCTCCAGCTCCGTCACGGATCCGGGTGCTCTTCGGCGTGGCGTTCCTGCAGGCGCCGCGCGTCTTCGTGGAGGTCGACCGCGCGCTCGTGGATCTCCGCCTCCTGGCGGTGGAGCTCCGCCTCCTCCGGCGTCTCGGCTTCGCCGGCCTCTTCGCGCGCGTGCCGCGCCCGCTCCCGCGCGTGCTCGGAGCGCTCCTCGGCCGCCTCGGCGCGCTCGATCTCGCGCTCTTCGCCGCTGCGATCGCCGCCGTCCGAGGTCACTCGTCCAGTATCGCGCAAAGAGTGGTCTCCCGCGGGGGTATGCTTGATGGCGATCGCGGGTATCGAAGTGCTTTGAGGTCGGGCGGGCGTTAGACGCCGCCCACCGCACACGCGAAGTTTTCACTTCTTCTTCCGCTCGGGAGTGAGAGGGGATGCGCTGGACGTTCCCTGTCCGAACGGAGGAAGAGGCCGTTGGCCGTAGCCAACCCAGTCAGAGAGGACCAGCTGTGGAGCCGCTTCGTCCGCACCCGCGACGCGGGGGCGCGCGAGGAGCTGGTCCGCCTCTACCTGCCGCTGGCGCGGAGCCTGGCGCTCGGGTTCTCGCGCGGGGGCGAGTCCTTCGACGACCTGCTGCAGGTGGCGAGCGTCGGCCTGCTGAACGCGATCGACCGCTTCGACCCCTCCCGCGGCCGGCCCTTCGGGGTCTACGCGACGCCGACGATCCGCGGTGAAATCAAGCGCTACTTCCGCGACCGCTCCTGGTCGGTCCGGGTCCCGCGCGGCCTCCACGACCGCATCTTCGAAGTCGAGCGCAGCATCGCCAAGCTGAGCCGCGGCCTGCAGCGCTCGCCGACCGTGACCGAGATCGCCGCCGACCTCGAGCTCGAGGCCACCGAGGTGCTGGAGGCGCTGGAAGCCGTCGAGAACCGCCGCACCCTCTCGCTCGACCGCTCGCTGCGCCTCGAGGGAGACGAAGAGGTCGAGAGCGCCGAATGGCTGGGCGAGGAGGACGACGGCTACCGGCAGGTCGAGGACCGGATGACGGTGGCGACCGTGCTGCCGGCCCTGCAGAAGCGCGAGCTGCTCGTCCTGCGGCTCCGCTTCGGGGCGGAAATGACGCAGTCGGAAATCGCCGAGCAGCTCGGCTGCTCGCAGATGCACGTCTCGCGGATCCTGCGCGGGGTGCTGAGGCGGATCAGGGAATCCGCACAATCGATGCCGTAAAGCGGCTGACTGGCCAGCGCCCCCGGCGCGGGGTAGGCTGCGGACAATGCGACGCATCGGCGCGACCCTCCTGGTCCTCGCGGGCCTGGCCTGCCTGCCCGCGAGCGCGGCCGCCGCGGGGCCGCCGGTGATCGAATACCTCGCGCCCCACCCGCTGCGCAACCACGAAGCGACGGTCCATTTCACCGTCGACCCCAACGGGCTCGAAACCACCTACGAAGTCGAATACGGCTTCGAAGCCGGCGAATACAGGGACCCGAACGAACTTTGGGACGGCGAGTTGCCGGCGGGCGAAGAACCGGTGGCGGGGAAAGCCAAGTTCCCGCCCTTCTTCGATCCGCCGCTGAAAGCGGGGACGGAATACCACTGGCGGGTCGTGGCCGAAAATGCCGCCGGCAAGACCACCGGGCCCGACGAAACCTTCACCACCACCGACGGCGCGCCGCCGGCGACCTTCACGCTCGCGGCGACCGAACAGACGCTCAGCTCGGACGTCCTTCATGGCACCGTCGACCCGGAAGGCGCGCCGCTGACGAGCTGCTGGTTCCAGGTCGTCTCCGAGGTCAATCTCCAGGGCAAAGGCTGGCTCCTCTTCGACCTCGAGGAACCCCTCCTGTCGGGGCGCTTGATCCCCTGCGCGGAGACGCCGGGGGAAATCGGCGCCGGCAGCGTGCCCGTGCCGGTCCACGCGGCGGTCACCGGCCTCGCGGCGGAACCGTACGAGTACCGGCTCGGGGCGGCGAACGAATACGAAGACCAGTGGTTCGGCTCCGAACCGGCCTTGATCGGCCCGGTCCTGGTCGATTCGCTGGGCGCCTCGTCGGTCGGGGCGGGCGAAGCCACCGTCCTCGGCTCGATCTACAAGCAGTACCGCGGCGAAGCCGCCTACTGGGTCGAATACGGGATCGGCGGGCTGGAACGGAAAAGCGGCATCGGCTGGCTCAGCGCCCCGGGCAGGGAAGACGAGCTCGAAGTCGCGCTCCCATGTCTCAGGCCAGACAGCGAATACACCTATCGCTTCGCCGGGTTGAACGGAGCCGGCACCGTCTACGGTTCGGAGCGGACCTTCCATACCGCGGCCGGGGGGCCGGGCTGCTCAGGGTTCGAAACGCAGCCGGGGGAGCCCACGCCGGTGCCGAGCCCGAAAGTCCACCACAAACACAGGCGCAAGCACAAGAAGCACCGAAAGCATCACGGGCACCACAAGCGCCACCGCTCAGGCCTGAACAGCAGCGCGGGCCTCGTCGCGCCGCGCTAGCGCCAGCGTCAGCGGCAGTCCCAGCGCCGGCAGGGCGGCGCCGAGGAGGACGCCGGCTTGCCAGCCCCCCGCCTGCACCAGCGGGCCGGCCAGGGCCGAGCCGGCGCTGGCGCCGATCATCACCGAGAGCGAGAGCCAGGTGAAGACCTCGGTGCCGGTGCCGGGCGGCATCGTCACCTGGGCGATCTGGGTGCGGGCGGTGATCGTCGGCGCGATGAAGGTGCCGGCGAGGACGCCGAGCCCGAGCATCGCCGCCACCCCCGGCGCCAGCAGCAGCGGCAGGCAGAGGAGCGGCTGGAAGATCGCGAGGCGGACGCAGGCCTGGACCGGGGTGCCGAACCGCTGCGGCGCCGAGCCGTAGACCAGCGCCCCCAGCGCCGAGCCGGCCGCGAGCGAGGCGGCGAAGGGGCCGCCGAGCGCCGTGCTGCCGTGGACGGCGCCGAAGGCGGGGAGGGCGACGTCGAGGGCGCCGAAGGTCGAGCCGACCGGGATGCCGGCCATCACCAGCAGCCTGATCGTCGGTGATGCGAGGGCGCCGGCGCGGGTGTGCTGATGCGGCGGCGCCGGCTCGAAGCGGCGCAGGGAGGGGGCGGCGACGAACCAGAGGGTCCCCGCCAGCCCCAGCGCCGCGGCCGCGAGCAGGGCCGCGGCCGGCCCCGCCGTCGCCGCCAGGAGCCCGGTCAGCAGCGGCCCGCTGACGAAGACGGCCTCGATCAGGATCGAGTCGACGACGTAGGCGTTGACCAGCAGCTCCGGGGCGACCAGGCTCGCCCAGAGGTGGCGCAGCAGGCCGCCGACCGGCGGCATCGCCGCGCCGGCCAGCGCGGCGAGCGCGACCAGCGGCGCGGTGGCGCCGCCGGCGTTGCCGAGCGCGACGACGCCGGCCAGCGCGGCGCCCGAGACGAGCGCCGCCGGTACCAGCACCGGCCACGGCCCGCGGCGGTCGACCAGCCGCCCCAGCAGCGGCGCCGTCGCCCCGAGGCCGATCGTGTAGGCGCCGGCGGCGGCCCCGGCCGCGGCGAAGGAGCCGGTGCGGTCGTGGACGTAGATCACCAGCGCCACCGCGACCATCCCCACCGGCAGCCGCGCCACCACCGAGGCGGCGGCGAGCGAGAGGACGTGCGGCGCGGCGAAGATGCGGCGGTAGGCCATCCCCTGAGGGTGGCAGGCGCCGCCGGCTAGCTGCTCTGCCCCAGCTTTTCCAGCTGTTCTTCCACCATCGGGCTGAGGTCGAAGACCTGCGATTCGGGAGGCAGCTGGATCTGCGGGTGGATGCCGAAGTCGAAGAGGTCCGAGTGCATCTCGGTGGTGATGCGTTTCCCGTCGGATACCACGGTCGACGTCAGGTTCATCCTGCGCATCATCTTGTGACGGTCGATGAAGACTTCCGCGTGCACGGGCCCGACCATCTGGTTGGTTTCGACCGCTTCGGCGAGTTCGTCTTTGCCCTGGGAGCGAAGGTTTTCGACGATGCCCGCCTCGGTCATGGTCACCCGGTAACGGGTGGTGGCGACGCCGCGGACTCGCACCTGGCCGAGGCGCTGGACCGAGCCGGCGGCGCTCAGCATCTGCAGCGAGCTCTGCGGGCTTTCGCTGGGCTTGCTCATCTCGCTCTGCCCGGGCAGCCCTTCGACCTTCAGCCATTCCTTGCCTTCGGGCATTTTGCTCGCGAACTGGGGATAGCGGAAGTAGAAGGCGCCTTCTCCCATCACCGCGTCGAATTCCATCGGCGCGCCCTGGGGGTTGGTCATGTGGTAGGTGAACTGGCCCAGGTTGTCTTCGCCGTTGTAGGCGCCGCCGCCGCTGACGTCGATCGGGGGCGCCGATTCGGTGCTGATCCGCATCGTCAGGGTCATCCGCATGCCTGGGACTTCCTGCGTCCGTTCCGCCGCCGCGGCGACCGGGTTCGGGTTGAACGGGCTTTCGTCGCCGCCGTGCAGGAGCGAGTTGACGACGACCGCGATCAGCAGCAGCGAGAGCAGGCCGGCGAGCTGCAGCGCGCGCCGCGAGGCCGGTTGCAGCGGGGTTGGCGAGTCAGTAGACAAGACGTAGAGTCATCGGCATCGAGGGAACCGACTTAAGCAGATCTCCGGGCGGTTAGACGAATGGATGCTCCGAACCCATGGGACTGCTAGATCCGGCGCCGCCGCCGTTCGAGGTCGCCGAGTGGCGGCGCCTCCCGCACCTGCGGCGGATCGAGCCGCTGGCGCAGGACTGGGCGCTGAACGGGTTCGGGACGCCGGTCGCGGTCTACTTCCTCTACGTCTTCAAGGTCCTCGCCTACGCCGGCCTCGGCTTCCTGGCGATCGAGGCGACCAGCGGCTGGCCCGAGTGGACCGCGCCGATCGTCTTCGAGAAGGCGGTGGTGTGGACGATGCTGTGGGAGGCGCTGGGGCTGGGCGCCGGCTCGCTGCCGCTGACCCTGCGCTTCCGCCCGATGGTCGGCGGCTTCCTCTACTGGCTGCGGCCGGGGACGACGCGGCTGCCGCCCTGGCCCGAGCGGGTGCCGGGGACGCGGGGGACGACGCGGACCGGGTTCGACGTCGCTCTATATATAGGGCTGATCTGCGCGGCCCTCTTCCTGCTGCTGACGGGGGGCGTCGAGGGGAGCGCCTCCTGGCTCGGCGGCGACGGGACCGCGGCCCGCCTGGACCCGGTCGCGGTCGCGGTGCTGCTGGCGCTGCTGGGGGCGCTGGGGCTGCGCGACAAGGTGCCGTTCCTGGCGGCGCGGGCGGAGGTCTACGGCAATCTCTCGCTCGTCTTCCTCTTCCCGCTGACGAACCTGGTGATCGCCGCCTCGCTGGTCTTCTTCTGCATCTGGTGGGGCGCCGCCTCCTCGAAGCTCAACCGCCACTTCCCCTTCGTGGTGACGGTGATGATCAGCAACACGCCCTGGAACCGCTGGCGGGCGGCGAAGCGTCGCCTCTACGCCCGGCATCCCGAGGACCTGCTGCCCTCGCGGCTGGGCGCGGCGATCGCCCACTTCGGCACGGCGATGGAGTTCACCCTGCCGCTGCTGCTGGCGACCAGCGGCGGGGCGCTGCAGACGCTCGCGGTCGCCGGGATGGTCGTCTTCCACGTCCACATCCTCTCCACCTTCCCGCTGGCGGTGCCGCTGGAGTGGAACGTGTTCATGGTCTTCGGCCTGCTCTTCCTCTTCGGCCACTACGGCAGCGTGCCGTGGTCGAGCCTCGACGACCCGCTGCTGCCCGCGATCCTGGCGCTGACCTGCGTCGGCCTGCCGGTGCTGGGGAACTTCCGCCCCGACCTCGTCTCCTTCCTCCCCTCGATGCGCTACTACGCCGGCAACTGGGCGACCAGCCAGTGGCTGTTCCGGCGCGACACGGGGGCGGAGGCGAAGCTCGACCGCGCGCTGGTGAAGGCGGCGCCGATCGTCGGCGAGCAGCTGCTCGAGTTCTACGAGCCGGAGCTGATCGACGTCCTCCTCTACAAAGGGCTGGCGTTCCGCTCGATGCACTCGCACGGGCGGGCGCTGAACGGGCTGACCGCGCGGGCGGTTTCGGACGTCGACGATTACGACGTGCGCGAGGGGGAGCTCGTCGCCGGCGTCGTCCTCGGCTACAACTTCGGCGATGGCCACTTCCACGACCACCGGCTGCTGGCGGCGGTGCAGGAGCGCTGCCGGTTCGAGCCGGGCGAGCTGCGGGTGGTGACGCTGGAGTCCCAGCCCGCGCACGTGCAGCGCCAGCGCTACCGGATCTGGGACGCGGCCACGGGCCTGGTCGAGGAGGGCTACGTGAACGTCGCCGACATGGTCGGCCGCCAGCCGTGGCTGGGAGACGAGCCGTTCCCGGTGAGCGTGGCATGAGCAGCGCGATCGTCGTCGGCTCCGGCCCCAACGGGCTCGCCTGCGCGGCGACGCTGGCGAGCCGCGGGGTGGAGGTGACGGTGGTCGAGGCGGCCGAGCGGATCGGCGGCGGCACCCGCAGCTCGGAGCTGACCGTACCCGGCCTGCTGCACGACGAGTGCAGCGCCTTCCACCCGATGGCGGTCTCCTCGCCGGCGGTGGCGGGGCTGGGACTGGAGCGCCACGGGCTCGAGTGGGCCTGGCCCGAGGTCGACCTCGCCCACCCGCTCGACGGCGGCGGGGGCGCCGCGATGCTGCGCTCGCTGGAGGCGACGGCGGCGGGGCTGGGGGAGGCCGGTCGGCGCTGGCGGCGGGTCTTCGGCCCCTCCGCGGAGGGCTACGACGCGCTCAGCGAAGACATCTACCACCCGCTGGTCCACTTCCCGCGGCACCCGCTGCGGCTGGCGCGGTTCGGGCTGGCCTCGGCGCTCCCGGCAAACGTCCTGGCGCGCAGCCTGGGGACGCCGGAGGCGGCGGCGCTCTTCGGCGGGGTGGCGGCTCACTCCTTCGCCCGGCTCGACTTGCCGCTCAGCGCCGCGATCGGGATGGCGCTGATCAGCTCCGGCCATGCCTACGGCTGGCCGGTGGCGAAGGGGGGCTCGGCGGCGCTCGCCGAGGCCTGGGCGGCGGTCATCCGCGAGCACGGCGGCCGGATCGAGACGGGCCGGCGGGTGCGCTCGCTGGATGAGCTGGCCACCGCCGATGCAATCATCTGCGACCTCTCGCCACTGGGGGTGCTGGAGCTGGCCGGCGAGCGGCTGCCGTCCCGCGTCGCCCGCGCCTACCGCCGCTTCAAGTACGGCCCGGCGGCCTTCAAGCTCGACCTCGCCGTCGAGGGGGGAGTGCCCTGGACCTACGAGCCGGCGCGGCGGGCCGGCACGGTCCACCTCGGCGGCAGCTTCGAGGAGATCGCCGCCGCCGAGCGCGAGAACAACCGCGGCCGCCTGCCCGAGCGTCCCTTCGTCCTCGTCGGCCAGCAGTACCTCGCCGACCCGCAGCGCTCCAAGGGCGACCTGCACCCCGTCTGGGCCTACGCGCACGTGCCGCGTGGCTACGACGGCGACGCCACCGACGTCGTCCTCGATCAGGTCGAACGCTTCGCTCCCGGCCTGCGCGAGCGCATCGTCGCCAAATCCACCCGCACCCCCGCGGAAATCGAGGCCGCCAATCCCAACCTCGTCGAAGGCGACATTGCCACCGGCGCCAACGGTCCCGCCCAGTTGCTCTTCCGCCCCCGCATCACCCCGGTCCCGTACTGGACCGGCGCCCCCGGCCTCTTCATCTGCTCCGCCGCCACGCCGCCCGGCGCCGGCGCCCACGGCATCTGCGGCTTCAACGCCGCCGAAGCGGTGATGCGAACCCTTTAGTCAGGAAAGCGCTCCCATCATTTGTTCCGCATACCGACACAAATGACCGGCGCGCGCTTCGAGCTCGATTCAGAGGCGATCCGCGCGGCGGCTTCTCGAATCGAGTCGACCTGCTCAGGCTGAACCTGCGATCCGGCACCTCTCAGGTGCTCGATCGCAACTTCGAGCTCAGTCGCCGGCCTCGATCGGGCGTGGTGGCGGCACCGCGGGGCCGGTTGCGTCGGGGCGGGCTTCGAGGCGGCGGATGCTGGGGACGAGCAGGACGCAGAGCTGGCAGAGGACCATCGAGAGGGCGCCGAGCCAAAGGGTGGTCGAGATGCCGAGGCCCGCGGACAGCGGCCCGACCAGCGCCAGGCCGATCGGCTCCAGCGCCAGGGAGCCGAACCAGTCGTAGGCGATGACGCGGGAGAGCGACTGCGGCGGGATCTGCTGGGCGGCGGTCGTCTCGTAGAGGATCTCGGCGAGGCTGACGGTGCTGCCGCCGACCAGCGCCCCGGCGGCGATGACGGCGGCCTGGGCGGGGATCGCGAGCAGGATCACCGGCACCGCGAAGAAGACGACGAACCCCTCGCTGACCAGCAGCGGCCGGCGGGGGCGGACCGAGAGGCCGACGAAGCCGCCGAGCAGCCCGCCGACGCCCCAGAGGGACATGATCAGCGCCCAGGAGCTGGAGCCGCCGAGGGATTCCTTGGCGACGGTCGGCCCCAGCACCTGGAAGATCGGGAAGAAGATCGCGTTGGTGATCCCCGCCGAGAGGATGATCGCGACCATCCAGCTGCGGCTGATGAACTCCGTCCAGCCGTGCCGCAGATCGGCGAGGAACGAGTCCCCTTCGTCTTCGTCGCGGAGCCCGGGCGCCCGCACCCCCCACAGGCAGGCGGCGCTGACCGCGAAGGTCGCGGCGTCGACGCCGAGCGCAAACCCCGGCGAGCCCAGCGCCAGCAACACGCCCGCCAGCGCCGGCCCCGCCACCTTTCCCGCCCAGCGCGAGAAGCTGAGCAGCGCGTTGGCTTCCTGCAGGCGCCGGCCGGGGACGATCTGCGGGACGATCGCGTTCGAGGCCGGGTTGAAGAGGGCGGTGGCCGCCCCGTCGACCGCGTAGAGGAGCGCCAGCTGCCAGACCTGCGCCGCCCCCGCCAGCAGCAGCGCCGCGATCAGGCCCATCGAGACCGTGCGGGCGGCGTCGGCCCACAGCATCGCCCGCCGCGGCGAGATCCGGTCGGCGAAGACGCCGCCGGCCAGCACCAGCCCGGCCAGCACCAGGCTGTGGACGGCGAGGATGATCCCGAGGTCGGTCGGCGAGCCGGTCAGGTCCAGCACCGCGAAGGCCATCGCCACCGGCGTCACGCCGTCGCCGACCAGCGAGGTCGTGCGGCCGAGGAAGAGCCGCCGGTAATCCGGTTCCCTCAGCACGTCGAGTTTGTCCCGCAAGCGCATCGCGTCACCTTAGGGGCGTTAGCGCGGCAGAAGCCGCGGGTAGCTCGCGAACACGACGCTATGGGGACTTCGTCCAAACAGCCGGGGGCGGCGCCCGCCGAGGGCGAGGCCGCCCGCCGCGAGCACAGGTTCGGCTCCTCGCCGCCGCTGACGATCGGGGTCGAGGAGGAGCTGTTGCTGGTCGACGCCGACTGCGGGCTGGTGGCCGGGGGCGAGGAGGTGCTCGAGCGGATCGATCCCGAGCGCCGCGACAGCGTCTCGACCGAGATCTTCGCCACCCAGATCGAGCTGAAGACCGGCGTCTGCCTCGACGCCGGGCAGGCGGCGCGGGAACTGACCGCGGTGCGCCGGGCGGTGGCTGCCGCCGGCGCCAGCCTGATGGGCTCCGGCCTCTACCCGGCCGAGAGCGGCGAGCCGGCGCTGGTCGAGAAAGCGCGCTACGAGACCGTCAAGAAGGACCTCGCCAGCCTGCTGGCGACGCCGCCCTGCGGGCTGCACGTCCACGTCGGCATGCCCGATCCCGAAACCGCGGTCGCCGTCGCCAACGCGATGCGTCACCACCTGCCGCTGCTGGCGGCGCTGAGCGCCAACTCGCCCTTCCGCGACGGCGCCGACACCGGCCTCGCCAGCGCCCGCGCCGCCGCCGTGCGCGCCTACCCGCGCTTCGAGCTGCCGCGCGCCTTCCGCGACTACGAGGACTTCCTCCGCGTCGCCGACCAGCTGATCGCCGCCGCCGGCGTCGCCGACTACACCTACATCTGGTGGGACGTGCGCCCGCACCCCAACCTCGGCACGGTCGAGGTGCGGGGGATGGACGTTCAGGCCCGGCCGGCGGCGAACGCGGCGATCGCCGCGCTGATCCAGGCGCTGGCGGCGAAGGAGATCGACCGGCCCGGGGCTCCCGGCCTCACCCGCGAGGCGATCGAGGAGTCCTACTTCCAGGCCGAGCGCTACGGCCTGGAGGCGCGGCTGATGGTCGACGAGGACACCGCGGCGCCGGCGCCGGAGGTGGCCCGCGGCACTCTGGAGGAGGCGCGGCCCTACGCCAGGGACCTCGGCGGGGAGGGGGCGCTGGAGGAGGTCGAGCGCATCCTCGGCGAGGGCAACGGCGCCGATCGCCAGCGCCGCGTCCACGCCGAGGGCGGGATGGAGGCCCTGCTGGTGAACCTCGCACGGCAAACCGCGGTATAAGAAGATGCATCGGTGCGGGTCGGGCGTCGCCAGGGGGCGCCCGCACCCGCACCGGCCTTCTCTGCCGAGGCCGCGAGGTCGGTCGTCGCGGCGGGCCCGCAGGGAGGCGAAGAAAATGGGGCGTCCAGACCCCTGGTGCCAGACGCCCCTGAACAGCCTAGTACGCAACTGGCCGGCGCGGCGGAGGTACTTGCGGTTATCTCTACTTTCCGGCTAGAAAGTCACCCGCTACGCGCGGGTTCCCAAACCGCGGGCTGCGTGCGGGAGGGTCAGTTCGGCGCCGGGATCTTCAGCCGCTTGCGGGCGGCGACGACGGCGGCGACGGAGGCGCGGCAGGCTTTGGCGATCTCGCCGTTGCCGTGGCCGGGGCGGCGGCGCACCTCGAACTCGACCAGGGCCGCCCGCCGCAGTTTCGCGCGGTCTTCGAGCCCGCAGTCCTTGGGCGCCTTGGCGAGGGCCGCCTCGGCGGCGCGCTCGCGGCGGCAGAGCAGGCAGTAGGTGCCTTTCGCGTCGCTGACCCAGCTCGCGGGCAGCTCGACCTTCTCACCGCCGAGGCGGCTGACGGTGACCCCGCATTCGTCGCAGGTCCATTTCTTCGCGGTAGCAGTGCTCATATAGAAGGCGGGCGGCGGGGATCGAAGCTGCCGAAACCGGTTCACCTACGGTAGCAGGCCGTTCCTTTTGGCCTGCATAGAAAGGTGTTTTCGCCGCCTCTTACACTTTGTCGGGTGTCCAGCGAGGGAATCCAGGAGCCCACCTACACGCTCTACCGCCGCGGCCTCGAGCTGCTCGAGGACGGCGACTTCGAGCACGCGACCGCGCCCCTGGCCGAGGCCGCCCGCCGGGCGCCGGAGAAGAGCTCGGTCCGCGAGGCCCTCGGCCGCGCCTACTTCCGCTCCGGCCGCTTCGCCCCCGCCGCGGCCGAGTTCGAGGCCGTCGTCGAGTCCCACCCGGTCAACGACTTCGCCCACTTCTGCCTCGGCCGCGCCCTCAGCAAGACCGGCCAGAAGCGCCGCGCCCGCCACCACCTGGCCCTCGCCTGCAACCTCCGCCCCGACCGCCGCGACTACCGCTACTACCGCAGGCTGCTGGAGGCCGAGGCGGGTTAGCGGAGGCGCTTCTCTTCGAGGGCTGAAGGGCGATCGCGGTGCGGACCCAGGTAGCGCTCGGTGATGTCTAGAGCGAGCGCCAACGCCCAGGTCGCCAGATAGAAGACGGCGAAGCAGGCGGCGCCGACCTCCAGTCGGTAGACAGCGCTCGCCTGCAGCGCGAAGTCAGGCACGGGAGCGGGAACCCGCGCACTTGCGGCCAGGTAGCCCGCCCCCGCCAGCGCCGCGAGCACCAGCGCGGGGAAGGCGCGGGCTCGGAACCACTGTCTTGCCGTAGAAATGTTTTGTCTGTGATGCATAGGGCCAGTCTAGACCTTCCTCTTCAGTCGTGCAACTTGCAGTTCGAGGTCGTTCAAGCTCTCGAAGGCGGTCTGAATTCCAAGCTCGAGACGCTTCAGTTTCTGCCCCTGCAGGGTCATCTGCTCTTCGCTGACCACCTCCACAACCTCCGTGGCGCGCAATCCTTGCGTTCCGATCTCGGTAAAGCCCCGGCCGCCCAGAGCCAGCACGAAGGCCATCGCTGCGATGTAGAGGATGGTGAAAGAGGCCGCCCCCACCTCGAGCCGGTACACCGCGCCGTCCTGTAGCGCGAAGTCAGGGACCGGCTCGGGCGTTGGCGCTCCCATCGCAAGGCGACCCGAGACCATCAGGGCCATCAGCACCAGGATTGGGAAGCCGAAGTCTCGGAGCCAGCGCCGCATCCTCTGCCTAAGGGATTGAGCGCGCCGAACTCTCCCCCCGCCTCAGAGCCCGCGGACCAGCCTGCCCACGGTTTCCCGGGAGAAGTAGGGGCCGTAGGTGTGGGAGCGGTTGCCGAGGTGCAGGTAGGAGGTGAGGCCGTCGATCTGGGTGCCGTCGCCGATCAGCCAGGCGCCGCCGCTGGCGCCGGGCGCCCAGTGGCAGCGGATCGCCTGGGTCGGCGGGCCGGGGAGGGGGAAGCTGAGGCGGTCCTCGCCGGCGAAGGGGGACCTGCACCCCTGCATCCGCCGCAGGTTGCCGGGGTAGCCGAAGCTGCGGAAGCGCTGGTGGCGGCTGAGGTCGAGGGCGATCGCGGCGCCGCCGCCGACCGCGTCGGCGACGTCTTCGCCGCGGTGGTTGGGGTGGACGAGGAAGGCGCCGAGGTCGAAGTCCGGGTTGCCGCCCCTGGTCCACTGCCGTGGCGCATAAAGGTGGCCGCGCCGGGCGACGAAGGCGCCGAAGGGGGCGCGGCCGTCGTAGGCGGGGACGAACTCGAGGTACTGGGACCAGACGGTGCGGCCCCCTTCGTGGCCGTTGTTGACGCAGTGGCCGGCGGTCAGGACCAGCTGGCGGCTGGGGCTGTCGATCGCCGTCCCCGAGCAGTAGCCGCGCAGCTTCCCCTGCTTGACGAAGAGACGGCCGTTGAACGAGTAGGGCGGCGTTCGCGGCGTCGGCACGGTGAGGAAGCTGGCGCTCGCGACGGGGGCGGGGGCCGGCGCGCGCCGGCCGGCGCGCAGGCGAGCCCGGCCGCTGCCGTAGACGACGAGGTCGAGCGGGCGGGCGCTGCGCATGCGGGCGGGGGTCCAGTAACGCAGGACGCGCGCCGCGGCGGCGCGTCCCGAGACGGACGTGGGGGAGACGGGGGCGTGGGTGCGAGCAGAGGCGCCCGCGGCGGGCGTGCCGAGGGCGAGCAACGCCAGCAGGGCGAGCGCTCGGCGGCTGCGGGCGGGGTGGAATTCGCGAGCTATCATCCGTCTCCGATGGCCCTCCGGGTGATTAGCGGTCTCGCGACCGAGGAACGATTCCAAGTGGCGTTCGTCCTGCTCGCGGTTTCGATCTCCGTACTAATAGGCGTGCTCACCGCGAACGTGGCCTGGGCCAGCATCTCGCAGCTTCCTTTTTCCCTCGCGCTCGGTTTCTGCAAGTACCGGCACAAGAGATCCCTCACCCGCTAGCTTCGCAGGTCGCCGTCCACGCGAGGCGGCCCGGGCGGCCGCCCCGCGTGAGGCCCTGAGTTGGTTAGTGGAGGAGGGGGAGGACGCAGCGGAACTTCTTGGTGGAGGTGGAGGCGACGAAATTGATCTGTCCCAAAGCAGAAATAGTGATCACTGCGTAGGTATCGAGCCCTGACACATTCGTCAAATCGTCCGTCCACTCATCCCCAGGCGCCAGCGTTATCCCCGGCTGCTGCGAGAACGTCGCCAGCGAGAGCGCGTCTGGCAGCTCCCCGCCTTCCGCCGCGCAGGCCGCGGCCGCGGCGGGAGCGGTCATCGCAGCGGCGCTGTCGACCAGCTGCCAGCAGGCGCCGGCGAAGTAGCGGGTGCCGGTCGCGCACCCCGCCTGGTAGCCGCCCACCTTTTCCGCGTTTTCGGCGCTCACCGCCTTCTCGGCCGTGGCGGCGTCCGCGGCCGACTGCGCGGTTTCCGCCCGCGCCGCCGCCGGCACCTGCCCCAGCGTCGAGACGTCGACCTGCACCCCGGTGACCGAGCCCGGCGCCAGCTGGCTCCCCTTGATCGCCCCCGGCTTCAGCCGGTTCCCGGGCACCGAGCGCAGCGCCAGCCGGTTCCCCGGCAGCGACTTCACCTTCACCGTGTGCCCGTTGATCTTGCCGGCCGCGTACACCGTGCCGCCGAGCGCGGCAATGAGCGCCACCACGGCCACGACCAGCGCCGGCGCCTGCCGGCGAAGTGCCTCATTCATCGAGATTCCCCTTTGTTCGATTGAAACGGACGAGCCTCCACCCACCGGTGGAGCACTTGAAAGCGGCGTCACCCTAACCCCGAAATCCACCCGGTGGACAGATATCTAACACGCGGGTTCGTCAAAGATTCGACCCTGTTTCACAACCGAAACAGAGACCCAGAGCACAAAAATTCCCTACAGGCGGTTGGCCGGGAAGTTGGCGCCATGTCCAATGGCGAAATCAGTCCTCAGGGGAAACCTCAAGTCACATCCGCGACCCAAACTGAACACAGAGTCCAGTTACTCGATGCGCCCCAGTCACTGCGACAAAAGCTACCGTCCAAAAACTCGGTATTGAAACCGCCGCCCGACTGTGTGCAGGATGCCGCCGACGGGCTTGGGTACGTGGCAGATCTGCGGGCTCCGGTCTCAACCGCAACACGAAGGCAAGGGAGAGCTCGCATGACGAAGGTCCGCTTCCGGGACGGCAACCGCTCGCGCGGTGGCATCCTCCTCGCGGGAGTCGTTTGCTTCCTGCTCTGCGTGGGCGTGGGGCTGGCGGTGGCGGACCCCGGACCCGAAGAACCCGGCGCGAGCGAAGTGTCGCTGCTCGTTCCGGAATCGCAGGCCGGCGGACTGCCCTCCGGCGAGAGTTCCTCCGTGGAGGCCGGGCCGCAGGCGAACCCCCGCGCCGCCGAAGAACTCCCCCACAGCGGACTGGACCGCGGGGAAGCCGAAGAGCTCCTCACCTCGGTCTTCCCCTCGGCCCTGGAAGAACCCGCCGGCATCTTCGGCGGCGAGCTGGAAGTCGAAGAATTCCACTCCGACCACGTCGCGGTCGTCGCTCCACCGAGCCCGGGCGCCCAGCCCGGGCTCCTGAGCTCGTTGCTGCCCCTGCGGACCGAAGGCGCCGAAGGGGAGAAGGAAGCGGTCGACCTGGAACTCGAACGCTCCGGAGGCGAAGTCGACCCCGCCAACCCCCTGGTCGAAGTGCAGATCCCCGGCGAACTGGGCGAAGGCATCACCCTGCCGGAATCGAACGTGGGCATCGATCTGGCAGGCGATGCGGGAGAACGCAGCGCCTCGGTGGTCGAGGGCTCGGCGACCTTCTATCCCAACGTCGCCCCCGACACCGACCTCGCCGTCGCCCCGACCCCCACCGGGGTCGAGACCTTCACGCAGCTGCGCTCCGCCCAGGCGCCGCAGAGCCAGACCTTCCACCTGAGCCTGCCCGCCGGCGCCGCGCTCAGGGAATCCGCGGACGGGGGAGCCGAAATCGCCAAGGGCGAAGAAGTCCTAGTCGCGGTGCCGCCGCCCTCGGCGATCGACGCCGAAGGAAGCGAAGTCCCGGTCTCCCTCTCGGTCTCGGGCGACGCGCTCACCCTTCGCGTCGAACCGCAGGGCGAAGCGGCATACCCGTTGCTGGTCGACCCGGTCTATGAGAGCTACTCGTGGATGAACTCCAACAACAGCACCGGCATCTACAGCGACTGGCGGCCGGCCTCCAGCAACGAATCGATCCTCAAGCCGGGCTGGATCGGAGTCTGGGGCGAAGCGATGCACGCGGGGCTCGACCTTCGCTCCTACCCCGGGGCGGCGGCGCCGGGCTATCAGGCCAACTGGAACTACTACGTCCCGCGCTTCTTCAGCGACTACGAAAACCCCGAATTCCGCGAACGGCCGACCAGCTTCATCCGCAACATGACCCTCTCGCAGGTCTACTACCTGATCGAAGAAGGCTCTCCGGTCCACGAAGACCCCTACCTGCTGGTGGGGCTGTGGGATGAGAAAAAAGGCGAATTCTCAACGGTGGGAACCCGCACGGGCTCCCAGGGCGGATACAACAACCAGACGATCCAACTCAAAAACGAAAGCGAATACGTCGAAGTCAAGAACGGCGGGATCGCGCTCGCCACCGCCGAATCCGCCAGCTACCCACGACAGGCCTTCGTCGGCTCGGCGACCGTCGAACTGAGCGATCAGGACTCCCCGGCGATCTTGTCGATAGCCAGCCCGAGCGGCTGGCTGAACGAAGCGCCCTCACCGATCAAATACACCACCCTCGACCCGGGGCTTGGGATCTATTCCTTCCAGGTCAACCAGCCCGTGACCTCCGGCGGGTCGACTCTGATCGCGACCTCCAACCAGTGCCTGGGCACCGCGAGCAATCCCTGCCCGCGCAAGGCCGAAACGGCGGGCCGGACGCTCGCCTATGAACCGAAAACCATGCCCCAGGGCGTTGACGGAGTGCGAGTGCTGGTCAGTGACCCGGTCGGGCATCAAACCTCCAGCGAATCGATTCCGATCAAGATCGACCACACCGCCCCGACCCTCTCCCTCTCCGGCAGCCTCACCGAACAGGCGACGCTCGGCACCCACCTCACCTCCTACGCCCTGAACTACGCCGCCGCCGACGGCGACGAAGCCGCCCCCGCAGCCTCGGCGCCGATCGGCACCGCCGGCACGGGCGCCGGCCAGATGCAGCGCCCCTTCGGGATCGCCGTCGACAAGAGCGGCGACATCTGGGCGGTCGACCGCGAAAACGACCGGGTCGAGGAGTTCGGCGCAAAAGGCGAATTCCTCCGCCAGTTCGGCATGGCGGGCACCGCCAACGGCCAATTCTCCAACCCCCAGGGGATCGCGGTCAGCCCCTCCGGCAACGTCTGGGTGAGCGACCCCGGCAACAAGCGCCTCCAGGAGTTCAACGAAAAAGGCGAATTCCTGCGCAGCCTCACCTACGCCGGCGGCCTGCTCGGCGCGGGGAAGATGAGCGAACCCTACGCCCTCGCCACCGGCCCCGAAGAAACGCTCTGGGTCACCGACTCCGGCTCCCACCGGGTCTATCAGTTCAAGGAAAACGGCACCTTCGTGCGCGCGATCTCCGCCGCCGGGCCGCTGCTGCATGAAACGAATCTGACGACCCCGGCGGGGATCGCCGTCGACCGCTTCGGCGATGCCTACATCGCCGAGCAGTCCTCGAGCCAGATAATCGAGCTCGGCCCCGGCGGCAACTACGTCAACGAGTTCGGCGCCGCCGGCACCGGCCAGGGCCAGCTGAGCGGCCCGGCCGGCCTCGCGATCGCGGCCTCGGGCAACGTCCTGCTCGCCGACGGCAGCGACAACCGGATCGAGGAGTTCAAGCCAGACGGCACCTTCCTGCGCGAATTCGGCGCCCTCGGCTCCGAAGCGGGCCAGCTGAGAGAACCGCGGGGGATCGCGGCCGGGCCCGAAAACACGCTCTTCGTCGCCGATGCGGGCAACCACCGCATCGCCCGCTGGGCCCACGCCGACAAGGACCCGCAGTCCGGGGCGGCCAAGGTCGAAGTGAAGGTCGACGGCTCGCTCGCCAAGACCGAAAGCCCCGGCTGCGCGACCAGGGACTGCCAGCTCGCCGGCTCCTGGACGATGAACGCGGACAAATACCCGGCCGGTCCCCACAAAGTCGAAGTGACCGCCACCGACGGCGTCGGCCTGACCACGACGAAGACGCTGAGCGTCGAAACCCACGGCGACCTCACCCCGCCCCAGGTCGCCCTCTCGGGCTCGATGACCGAACAGGCGACCCTGGGGACGACCCTGCCCTCCTACAAGCTCAAGGTCGCCGCCACCGACCCGGGCTCGGCCGAAGAACGCAAGTCGGGCGTGGCGATGACGCTCATCACCGTCGACGGCGCCACGGTCGACACCGGCGAATGCGCGACCGAAGGCTGCGCGATCACCCGGGAATGGACGCTGACGTCGAAAAACTACGCCGCGGGAACCCACAAAGTCCAGGTCACCGCCTGGGACCGCGCCGGGCACACGACGACCAAGACGCTGACGATCGCGATCGAACGCGATACGAGCGCCCCGACCCTGAAGACCGAACTGGACGAACTCGTCAAGGCACCGGAAGGCTGGGTCGAACAGCACCGCTACTACTACCTCGACGAAGCCACCGACCCGGGCGGCTACGGCGTCACCTCGCTGCAGCTCAAGATCGACGGCAACGTCGTCGCCACCAGCGCGGGCACCTGCTCGGCGGGCAGCTGCACCAAAACGCTCTTCGGCGAAATCAACATGGCCGCCTACAGCGGCGGCGCGCACCCGGCGGAACTGATCGCCACCGACGGCGCCGGCAACGTGAGGAAGAGGGCGTGGACGATCAACGTCGATCCAGAAGGCCACATATCGACGAGCGAAGCGACGGACACGCTGGAAGCCGTCGAACAGACCAGCGAAAGCAATCTCGTCGGCGAAGCCGCGGAAGAAGCCGAAATCGAAGGAACGGTGCCGGGCCTGCGCTTGAAAGAAGGCGAAGGAGACTTTGTGGCCACCGGCTCGGTTGCCCCGACCACGTTTGGGTCTTCTCCAGACGGTCCAATGACCGTTGAGATACCCTCGGGCGAAAAGCTGTATGGCTGTGGCGAATTGACTAAAGAACCGGAATCGATTGAATTAGAAACCACGGAATCCGAAGCGCCAGGGGAATGCCGGACCGCAGGCAGCCTTGTGGACATGAAAGTCACTCCGCTGGGACAAGCCGAAACGGCAGCTGCTCCGGATCTGATTGAAGAAAACTCTGTCGTCTCGGCCAATACCGGAATTGGCGTGGATACGACCGTTCGCCCGTTAAACGAAGGTGGAATGATCTTCACCGCGATTCGGGACGAAAGCGCTCCGGGAAACTACTCATATCGAGTCGAACTCGCTGAAGAACAAGAACTAAAACCGATTGATGATCAGCGCGCGGAGGTCTACTACGCTGGGTTTGGTCCCGCGTTTGCCATCACTGCTGAGCCTGCCCATGACGCAGTCGGCACGACCGTCCCGACGACGCTGAGCGTCGAAGGGAAAGACATCGTGACGCTCCACGTTCATTACAAGACGGAGGAAGGAGCCGAACCCTTTGTCTTCCCAGTGGTGGCCGGCACCGGCTGGCAGGGCGGCTTTCAGAAGACCGAAGTGGAAATGCCTACCTCCAGTGAAGAAGAAGGGGCTGAAGTAGACGAACTGTTCGTCTCGGCCCCAGAACCCATCACTCTCGAAGAAGAAGAAGCCGCTGAATCTCCTGATCCCGAAGCCCTTGAACCTCCAACTCTAGTGGATCATCAGCAGGGCAATACGAAAGGGCATTTCTTTCGCTGGATTAGGTGTAGAACTAGATTTGTATTCGTGGATCCGACTATCCCGGATACGCGTAAAAAGACCGACTGTGGAAATCCCTTTACGCGGGAAGAGGGCTCAGAAGACACCGTCTATAGCTTTGGCATTCGAGGCCACTTCTACGTCAACCCGGGTGTTTCCGTATCGCACGTGGGCACCCCATACAACGGAATAGAATGCGCCAAGATGCTGTATAGGGACCATTTCGGCGGACTCGCCGAAAACGAATACTTTATCGATAAAGCCGAACCCTGTCAGTGGCTGCCTAAGACGGGCGAAAATGGCGGAAAGAGAGTGGTTCCGATACATCATTTGACCGCGTATGGAGAATGGAAGACGGGGATAGGCGAACCGGGAGAATGGAGAATTAAGCAGAAGGGGTCAGCGGTCTATATCTTCGCCACGCCAGGGGGGTATAGCATTGAAAACCACAAGACTACGTGCCCCGATTGCTAAGCTGACCATGATGAGAGCAGGGCGTATTCGAAGAGTTGCAGGCGGTGGTGCCATATGCGCCGTCCTTGCGCTGCTGACTATGTGTTTTCCTTTTGTCGCACGCGCTGGTGCAGAGTCCGAGGCTGAAAAGGTGCCGGCGGTTGAATTGGCGCACGGCAAGATCGGGGCGGACGAGTGGGAGGCTGCGGCGATGGCCCCAGAAGAACGCCAAGAACGAGAAGAAGGAAACCTGTGCCTTTCAATCTTCTTCCTTGAAGTGCGACCCCGACAGGAAGAAGCCGAAGGAAACGAAGTAGCCCAATGTGGAGAACTGGGTAACCACGAAATAATGTTCGAAAGCTACACCGTGCACCGCCGACACAAGAGGCCACATAGTGCCGTTGCCTTCCTATTCGATGGAAGCGCGTCGCGGATTGTGTTGAAGCTAAAAGGTCAGGCGGCTATCCACGCAAAGCTTCGGCATGTGCCCCCGTTGGCTGCAACTAGCAATAGGAGCCTAGCCTTTTTCGCCCGTGGGTACGCGCGCCCATTTTGTCTCCAGCACCTTGTGGCGTATGGCGCCACTGGGCAACGTGTCGCTCATTTAGGTTCCGAGAGGTGCCTGTAGGCATTTCAATTTCGCGTGGGTTGGCCTTGGCCGGGCTAATTGCAATTGGGACAGCGGCCTCCGCGGTGCCCTCGGCAGCGGGACAAGTCGATGAAGTTGCTGTCATTGCCCACGGCAAGGTCAACGGCTTCGGATGGAGTGTAGAAGCTGCGCCCGAAGGAAGAAGCATCTGCTTCGAAGTTGCCGTCTTCAAGCCCAAGACTCCCAACGGCGGGGATGGGGTTGGTCAGTGTTCAGGCCCTGCTCGCCGCCGAGGCATTCTGCATGTCGTTCCGAATGAGCACAAGCGTGGCGCGCCGAAGGTAGTTGCGGTTGGAGGTGCATTTAACCGGGATGTGGCTGGGGTGCGAGTGGTTGATTTCAACGGGCACGTGCACCATCTCCACCTGCACTATTTAAATGAAGTCGCGGCAGAAAGCAGCCTACGGAAGTATCAATACACTGGCTTTGCCGTTGCTGGTCCATGGTGCGCGCGAACCGTAACTACCTACGACAAGCACGGGCATAAGCTCTGGGAAACGGAATGGAGGCTCTTCGATACGTTTGGTGGCGTCTCCCTGGATCAAACCCGGCAAAGCTGTGTCCACACTGAGGCGGCCTAGTCGATGACCCGCAAAAAGGGGGATTGGCAGGTTGTATTTGTGGCACCGACCTTCGTTTGCTGATCTGGGCAATGGGGTCGGCCTGGCGTCGGAAATTCTAGGCAAACAAGAAAACGGTAAGCAAACGTCTGCGGACGATCCAAGAAGATGGCCCTCTACTACATCCTGTTCTTCGTGATTTTCGTCCTCCCGCTGTTGATCGAGCTCGGAGTCTTCTTCGGTGGCATTTGGTGGCACGACGACAGGCCAAAGGATCCACGAAACGGGCTATAGCGGGGGATTCTCAGCCGGGCCGAGGTTTAGATCCATGTGCTGGGTTTGGAGATAGTCATGCTTGGGTGGAGTGCGGCGAGCGAAATGCGAGCGCGGCGGCGGTTGCGGGAATCAATGCGTTCGGCTCTGCGTGCGCGATCGAATCTTCCTGTAGTTCATTGATCCAAGCTGCAGCTTCAGCAAGTTGCTTGATGCATTCTTTCCAGGCTTGGCGATCCAGCGTTAAAGCCATCCAGGAGAGGTGGCGATCAGTGTCTAGGTCCATGGTTCCCGCGGTAACTGCCTCATCTAGGCAGGTGATGAGGCTCTCCAGGAGCACGCCTGGGTCGGTGCTTTTGCGAGTGGATGGCAAGGCGTGCCAGTCGGCGAGATTAAGAGTCTTTCGCGGAATCGCTCGGTAGATCTTCTCGACGGCACCCCGGCGTCCATCCCCTAGTCTTTCTTCAGAAACCTTGAGATAGCCCCAGTCTCTAAGTTGGCGGAAGTAGCGCCCGATGGCTGCGACATCTGGTTCGCCAAAAGCTTCGGAAAATTGTTTGGGACTCATGGGGCGGTGACGAAGCTCCTCCAGAATCTGACTCCGCCACGGACTTGCCACCGCTTTGGCAGTTCGCGGTTTCATTATGAAGTGGGGCTCAATTGGACCCTCGGTATCCCGAGCGGGAAAGGGCGGGGTATTCCTTTCCATGGGTGCGGCCGGCGACCGAAAGGTCATGAGGGCTGCCGTTGCGGTGACTAGCTGATCGCCGCTGGCCATGCAGCGTGCCATAGATTCAGCTTCGAGGTCAAAGAGCCAATTGAGGATTTGGTCCAGGCGCGAGGTCAGGGTTTCCCAGGAGGGCTTATCCAGAAGGACGCGCCTGCATGAGAGATGCTGGTCCCTGAGGACATCGAGGCTGCCTGCTCGAACGGCGGCGGCTATTCGGAACACAAGGCCATCGATGATCACGTTCGTGCATTCCTCCCGGAGAAAAAGGGGCAGAACCTCCCAATGGGGGGTGTCGAAATGCACGCGCCGTATCGCCCGATACACCTTTTCTGAGGCACCGCGACGCTTGCTCTCCCGGCGCTCTTCCACAATCTCTATAAATCCCCAGTCTTTTAGTTCTCGAAAGTACCGAGCGACCGTAGAGAGCTGAAGTCCCGGAAAGTCATGTGCGAACTGCTTTGGACTCATGGGGCGCAGGTGAAGCTCGACGAGAATGCGATTGCGCCAAGCATTTGAGATTGGCTTTACTAGAGAAGCTGCTGGAACCTCGAGCTTATGGAGTGGGTGCGCGGGTAGCTCGTTCACGGCGGTCGGTTGCTTCTTAAGCTAATCGGGCCTTTGGCGTCGCACGGAGGGCATCGGTAACCGCGTGGACGAGTCCCTGCACTGATCTAGCCAGGAGCGCTGAGGGCGTCGCCAGCACGCGCTCGGTAGTTCGATGGGTGGCGCACGAATTACTGGCAAAAACTGCCTTCATAAATTCGACAAGGGGGCCCTCGGCTGCCGCTTCCATCTTTGAGTGTTCGCAGGTATTCAAAGCTGCTAGCGAGGAGGAGCGGTGAGCAATACGAGGGAACGGAACGCGAGTCAGCGAGCGCTAAGCCTCGGCCTTGGGCGCGGACTCCACCGAAAGACGCAGGGGAAGGTCGGCTGATGGCGGATCTGGATCAGGTCCTTTACGCGCTCAGCCATCCCCTTCGCCGGCGGATCCTTGCGGCGATCGTCGTGGAGCCTCGCAGTTCCACGAGCCTCTCTAAAGAGTTCAGGATGGAGCTCAGCTCAGTCGCGTACCACTTGAACAAAGTCCTCGACAAAGAGTGCGAAGTCGTCCACATGGTCGACGCCATTCCCCGCCGCGGGGCGCTCGAGAAAATTTTCGAGATCAACGTGGAGGCTTTGCGGGAAGGTGCGTCCAAAGCCGATAAGGGAGCGCCGACCGTGGAGGAATGCATCTTCGCCTTGGCCATCGGCATTGCGCCGTTGCCGGCAACCTGTGGTCCCATCCTCGGGTCCTAGAACCGCCATGGCGATCACCGTCTCAGGGGAGGAGCGGATCGCGCTCTTCAAGCGGATCGTCGTCTCGCTGACCGGCATCGATGATGTCTACAGGTCCGTCGAGGAGAAGGACTGGGCCGAAGCGCAGCAGCTCAGCGAGCAGTTCTCCGCCCTTCTGGGGTTCGTCAACAACGACCTGGGATGGGGTGAGGGCTCGAGCGGGACGCTCACTCTCACGACCCCGCCCGATGTCCTCCGTCAGGCCATCGGCTTCCTGCTCAAGTTGGCATCGGTCGACCAATGCCACCACGAACGCGATCGGGATGAAGCTAACGAAGACGTGGGGGAAGCACGGCAGCTACAGGAGACGTGCAAACGCATCCTTGATGCCATTGAGGCAGATAAACTGAACCCATGAGAGGCACCGTTGGTGAGGTAGAAGCATGACTCAAAGGAGAGTGCTCGCCGCGCTCGGCCTTGCCTTGTTGCTCGCTTCTTGGTCTATGCCGACAGCTGGCGCACGCCGATATGTCTCCTTGAGCTTTGGAGAGCGGTCTTGGCGGAGCGGAAACGCGAGCCGGAAGCTGCGCGAGGCTTCCTCACTGAAAGTGGTCTTAGGTGTCGAAAGACACAGCATCCGTCGTGGCGGCAAGGTGCGTGTGCGGATCGAAGATCGTGGTACGAAAGATGTGGCATCTACCCCCCGGTACGACCTAGCGCGGCGAAGTGACGGGTCGTGGGTGAGAGTTCCGACCGGACCATTTTTTGCACCGCGGCTCATTGTGCGGGCCGGGACGTCGGGACCCTGGCAAGTGGTGCGGCTTCCGGATCATGCGAAGCCTGGTGAATATCGAGTCCGAAAGTGGGTTGAATCGGTCGAATCGCGACACGAAAGGACCCCCATCCAGGCGATTTTCAGGCTTTACGGCCGTTAGGCCGCCCTGAAGGGGGTGAGAAACGAAGGCCGATGGCTGCAAGCACTTTACGCTTGAAAACGGGAACTTGACGAACTCGCCACCGCACCTAACGTGGCACCTACAGCGGCCTGCGCAGCGCGTCCTATATAGGACCGATCGCCGCCGAGGAGCCAGCAACATGCTGAGGAACTATGTACAAACGACAACAAACAGCGATTACAGAAGAAATGGACGGTCACTCCGGAAGCGCTGGAGTTAAGGATGCCGATAATGTCTGCTAGGCGGACTGCCTGGCTGATGATCGCGGGATTTGCGTTAGCCGTAGCTGGCAATGGCTGTGCTGGGTCACCCTTGCCTCTAAATGAAGCTACTGGATGTCGGCAGAACATTCGCGGCGTTGCCGGAGCGATCCAGCCGGAAACGAGCAGACTGGGATGCGCCGCCATCAACGAACTGATCTTCGGCATACCGAGTGAACCTCAGGGCTATTCGATCATTGGCAAATCGCCGCACCTGGTTTGGCAGTGCAGGCTCTATGCGACGAAAGGACATTCGGTCCTGCTCCGATGCGCGCATGGCCAAAAGCACTTCAGCGTTGTCAAGCGAACCAGCTACAGCGAATAGCTCTGTGAGCCGGTGCGACGCGCGAACGCATTCTTGACGCCATTGAGGCGGATAGGCTGCACGCTTCGAAGAACTGAAAGCGCGAGCGGAGGGAGAGAAATGTTCAGTGACGAGAAGCGGGTCAAGCTGGCTGGAGGCGCGGCTGCGGTGGCTGTCGGGATCGCGGTTGGGCTTGCGGCCTTCGACTTTCTGCAGGCGGTGGTGGCCGGTTTGGTGACGCCGGTGATCGCGATCTTTGTCGGAGACTCCCACTTCGAGCTGAATTCATTCACCATCGAAGGCAGCGAATTCAGCTATGGCGCGGTGATTCAAGATGGCTTGACTCTTCTCTTGGTGTCCGCTGTCGCTTACTTCCTGATCTTGCGCCCGTACCGGCGCGGTCGCGAGGGCTAGGGTCGCGATGGGCTGGGCCGCCGGGAGGCGGGCGCCGCTTTGGCTGTGGGTCTTTGCGGTCACCTCGATTCTCGAGGCGATCGTGGCGGTCGCCACCCGGGGGTCTCGTCCCCTTGCTGCTCTTCTATCCCTCTTCCTCGCGTTTCTGTTTGCCTGGCTGCTTCTGCGTGGAGGGCGCGTGATTTGGTGCCTGATGGCTCTGGGAGGGGTGTTCGCCGTGGTCAGCGTGGCTTGGGGGGACCCGGTGTGGAAGGGGGCGATCTCCCTGTTTCAGCTGGCCCTCCTGCTCGCTCCCTCTTCGAGGAGGTACGTCTGGAAGGAAGCGGTGCTGCGACGGTCTCTAGCCGCCGCGGACGGGGAGGCCGATGGCCTCGCGGCCAGGGCGGCGAGCGGCCTTCTGGGGGAAGAAATGTGGTCCTGGATCGATCGTCGCCTCGTCAACTGGACGTTCGTCTCCGGCGTTTTTCTCTTCGCCGTCGCGGTGGAGGTGGCCGCCGGGGTTTTCCACGGAGATCGCCACGACACCTTGGTGATGGTGCTGTGGAGGATCACCCATGTGGCGGGCACCGTTGGCTTCTTCTTGCTGCTCGTCTTGCTGATCGCGATCGGCGTCCGGGCGCTGGCGAGGCACATCGGCCGAGGAGCCGAGTATGCGGCAGAGCGGTGGGGGCGCCGGGCGCGCTAGAAGGCCGGCTCCTCGCCTTCTTCCTCCCGTTCCGCTTCTTCTTCGGCCAGCTTCGCCAGGCCGAGCATCACGGACTCGTCGTGGGACTGGCTGAGCTTGGCGAGGCGATCGGCAAGGGCGGCGAGCTCCTCGTCTTCGTCGAGCAGCTCGCGGATGCGGTCGTGGCGCTCGGCGCCTTCGACGTCGGCGCCGATGCGGGCGTCGATCTCGCGGCGGAGGCGGTCCATGAGGCGAATTTCCTCCTGGACGATCGACTTCGTCGGCTGGTCGGCGAGCTGGTAGACCGGTTCCTCCCGGCGTGGAGGCATCGGCGCGTCGAGCCTCTCCTTGAGGTAGGTGCCGCCTCCCATCTCCGCCATCGACATCACCCGGGAGAGCAGCTCCGCGAGCGCGCGATCCTCGCCGGCGGCGTCCTGCAGCGCCTCGATCGCCTCGTGCGCGGTCGCTCCCGGCGGCGCCGTCCCTTCCATGCGAGCCATGAGCTGGGCCCACAGCTCCCGTTCGTGGTCCTCGAATTCCCGCTCCGCATCGCTCAGCGGATTCATCAATGGTGCTCCCCCTTCCAGTAAAAACCAAACGTACCGGACCAATCGGGAGCTTCCAAGGGGTACGGGTGACTATCGTGCCGCGTATGCACCGAGTTTGTCTGCTGGCCGCGATCCCGCTCTTGGTGCTGAGCACAAGTGGTTGCGGCGGCCCGCAAGAGCGCTCGACGACGATCCCGCCGGCGACGAGCGGGCGGACGGGGGCGGCGCCGAAGCGCGACCTGGCGAGGGAGGATTCGCCGGCGCCCCGGCGGCGGCAGGCACCGCGCAGGAAGCGCCGCCTCGTGCCCGGGGAGCTCTGGGGCCGGCGCTTCGTCGCCGTCTCCTTCGAAAGGCGCGGCGATCGCCCCGGCACCGAACCGGTTCCGCACACCCGCTTCTCCTTCTCGCGCGAACGCTTCGCCGGGAAGGTGCGGGAGACGATCGGCTGGGACGACGGCTGCAACGGCTACGGCGGCTTCATCCACGTGCGGGGCGGCGAGATGCGCGTCCGGGGCGTCGCCGGGACGGCGGTCGCCTGCATCGAGGTCGACAAGAACGGCAACCCCGTCCACGAACGCGGCCCGCTGCTGATGAACTTCTTCCGCGGCAAGCTCCGCTGGCGCCTCCACGACGGCCGCCGCCTCGTCCTCGTCCGCGGCACCCAGACCCTGCGCCTGCGGGAAGGCAAATACTCGGCACATCGTTAGCGGTCTTGCGGCTAAGCTCACGCCGATGAGGCGGGTGGGGACCCCTGGATCGCGACGGCTCGCCGTGGTTGCGGCGATGGCCGTATGCGCAGCCTCGGTTCTCTGGGGCACGAGCGCTTCGACGGCGGACAGCCCGGCTCCTGTGACGCTGCGGGCGACCTTCGCTTCGTTTCCGGACTACATGGATCCCCAGCTCTCCTACACGGCCGAAGGTTGGAACGCGATGTACGACACCTACATCCCGCTGCTCACCTTCCGGCACGCGAACGGGAGGGCGGGATCGGAGGTCATCCCAGGCCTCGCCAAGGGCCTGCCCAAGGTCACGGACGGTGGCCGCACGTACACGCTCTTCCTGCGCCAGGGGCTGAGATATTCGGACGGAAAGCCGGTCAGGGCCTCGGACTTCGAGTACACGGTCGAGCGGCTGTTCGAGGTGAACTCGGGCGGCGCCCCCTTCTTCACCGATATCGCGGGCGCCCGCCAGTTCTGGCGAGGCAGCCGGCATGGGATCGCAGGCATCGCCACCAACGACCGCACGGGCAAGATCGTGATCCACCTGGTCAAGCCGGACGGCACCTTCGAGGACGTGCTGGCGACGCCGTTCACGGCGCTGGTGCCGGCGGGCACGCCGCTGCACGACCTGAGCGCCAACCCGCCGCCCGCCACGGGCCCTTACGCGATCGTCAGCTCCAGGCCGGGGATCGGCTGGTCCTACGAACGCAACCCGGCATGGCAATCCGGGAACGAACGGCTGCTGCCGCAACTGCCGAGTGGGCACGTGGACAAGATCGACGTTCAAGTGACCCGTAATGCCAACGCGCAGGTCGAAGGCGTCTTGAAGGGGAAGTTCGACTGGATGCAGAACCCGCCATCCGCCGCTTCTCTCGCCATGCTCCAGGAAAAGTACGGGGGCACTCAGTTCCGCAGTGAGCCGACCATCAGCACCTACTACTTCTGGATGAACACGAGGAAGCCGCCCTTCGACGATGTGCGGGTTCGTCGGGCGGTCAACTACGCGATCGATCCCTTGGCCCTGCAGCGCATCTACGCCGACCAGCTGGTACCCACTCAGCAGATCCTGCCCCCGGGGATGCCCGGCTACCGCAAGTTCGTGCTCTACCCGCACAGCATGAAGAAGGCGCGGCGACTGATCGCCGCGGCTCACCCGGCGGACCGCCGGATAACCGTGTGGAGCGACAACGAATCGCCGAACAGAGAAGCAACCGAATACTACGCCTGGGTCCTGCGGGAAATCGGCTTCCACGTCCGTCTGAAGGTGGTCAGCAGCCTCAACTACTTCACCGTGATCGGCAATCGCAGCACGCCCAACCTCGACACCGGCTGGAGCGACTGGTTCGAGGACTTCCCGCACCCGGACGACTTCTTCCGGCCGCTGCTGCTCGGCTCGAGCATCCTGCGGTTCAACAACGGCAACTTCGCCCAGGTCGACGTTCCCTCGCTCGACTCCAAGATCGAAGAGCTGGGCCGCAAACCGCTCGGCCCTGAGCAGGAACGCAGCTACGCCGCCCTGGACCGCAGCTACATGAAGCTCGCCCCCTGGGCTCCCTACGGCACCCGCGTGCTCTCCACCTTCGTCTCCAAGCGAGTCGATCTCCACAAGGTCGTCTGGAATCCGACCTTCGGCGCGGACATCGCCAGCTTTCAGCTCAAGTGAGCTCTGGCATGACCGGCAATGACCTGGTGGTCGTCGACGGTGCTGCGGCCGGAGCCTGGATCGAGCCGAGGTTGGGCGGAGAGTTCGGGGCGGTGCCATTTCCGTCCAAGTTCTCCCGCTCGTCACGCGACCGCTTCGTCGACTGGGACCACCTCGGTCCGGCTTATCGCCGAGCAGTGTTCGATGAAGATAACTCAGCTCTGACGGGACGTTCGCCGCGCGCGGAGCCCACAAGGCCTCGCTCTCTCGATCTCAGAAGAACGAGGCCGAGGTTCATCTATGAGCGATCTGGGGGCGATATCGATCGGGGCCGCTGTCGGCCTCGTGATCGTGTTCGGCGTGCTGTGGAAGGAACGGGATGTGGTGCGGCAGGCGGTGCGGCAGCGTCGCGGGGAAGTGTTCGGGGAGGACGAATCGCTGGAGGCGGCGCCTTCCTCGCGCGTCCAGTCCTCGGAGGAGGCGGGAGACGTCAACCGCCGGCGCTTGACCATCGGTGCCTGTCTCTTGGCGGCTGCGGGATCGGCGGTCGTCGCGGCTCAGACGAGCGACGAGGTCATGCGGGCGCTCAATATCGCGGGTTGCACGATCTTCGCCGTCGGAGCGGGCCTGCTTCTCTTCCGCCCGCGGTAGGCGGTTCGAGGCAGGCCGAATAATCCACCCACCGTTATCGATCTTGTGGATAAGCTCACGCCGATGAGACGGGTGGGGGCCCTTGGATCGTTTTGGTGTGTCGTGACCGCGGCGGCTGTCGCGTGTCTCTGCGGCGCCCCGGCGATGGTCTCGGCGAGCACGGCGCAGGCGAAGCCGCGGCACGCCGGCAAAGTCGAAGTGCAGCGAGCTGATACCTCCGGCTATGTCTTTCTGGGAGAAAGGAAGGGCTACGCAGTTGCCCTTCTCATGCCCACCAATGGAGTCGCCATCTTCGTCGTGGACAGGTTGGGTCATGGTAATGGTCCGTTGGTCGATGCCCACAGCGCCTATGTCGTGCACAACCGCGGGTCGTTGGCGCATGGGGTGATTCGGGCGCGGCTCGGGTCGTTGGGGCGCATCTTGTTGCGGTTCCGGCCGAGCGGGCGAGTACAGGTGCACAAGCACATGCGCGATGGGTGCAGCGGGCGCCCGTCGGTCACGGAATACGGAACGTTCGTCGGCAACGTTTCCTTCGCGGGCGAGGGCGGTTACCTGCATGCGTCATTGGCGAAGGGCAAAGGAGACCTCACCCATTCCTTCCGCCTCAAGTGCAAGAAGGGCTCGGCGGAAGACTTGGAACCGAAGCCTTTGTGGGAATACGCGCAGCCCGGGTTTTCTGTTGTCTTCTTTTCGGGCAGTGCGACTGTCTCACTCCTCTACGCAAGCGCTCACGCTGACGGGCGCTACATCGGGATCAGGGCGGCGCACCAGGAGAGAGAAGGACCTGGAGCAGAAGTACAGCTCTCGGTTCTCGAACCGAAGGGCGAAATGGCAATTGGGCGCAGCGCCTATGTCGAAGGCGGGCCTGGAACGTTTCTGACCAGCCTGCCGGGCGCGCATCCGGCCACGGCGACGCTTGCCCCGCCCGCCCCTTTCTTCGGCGAAGCGAACTACCTGGAGAAATCGGCGACTTCGCACAGCTGGACCGGCACTCTCGGCGTCAACCTCCCCGGGCTGACGCTGCCGCTCACCGGTCCGGAATTCTCCACCAGCCTCTGTGTCATCAGCCCGCTGAAGGCCCCGGGTGACTGCGACTTCATGAAACCGAACCTGGAGTCCGAACGCAGGCTAGTGCGTTTGGGGATGTCTCGATGAGTGCGCGGTTGGCTGCAGTGGCTGTGCTTACCGCTGCCGTCTTCTCATGGGTTCCTGGGAGCGCTCAAGCCGACGGCCACCACTATCTGCTGCCGGCCGGGAGTGTCATTCACATCGAGCTCCAGGGCTCCGACGGCTACTCGATCCGCATCGCCTCGAACCAGCGCCGACGTCTGATTCTCTGGGCGACGAAAGCAGGGATGTCCACTGAGTATGAGGTGCAGGGCGAGCATGTCGGCGCCGGCCGGGTGAAGGCGAAGCTACCCGGATTGGGGCTGATTTCCGTTCGCTTCTTCCAGCACGGTCCGACGCGCCATCCGGCTGCATATTCCGGCTGCGACGGTCCGCGGCCGACGGTACGGCGGGGAGTGGTGCGCGGAGCCATTAGGTTCACCGGAGAGGGCGAATACACCCGGGTCGACGCCCACACGGCCCGGGCGGAAACCGTGGAATGGGCGCGGCAGCGCTGCCGCTACGGCACGTCTCGTCATCACAGGCGCCGGCGGAACTGGACCAACTTCTTCGAAGCCTTCAAGTCGGGGACCTATTTCTCCGCGACGAAGTACCGGCCCGGCACGCTCAAAGGCGGTGACGTCGTGTACGACGTCACCGTGGCCTCCTCTCGCGGGCACGTCCAGATCTTCCGGCACGCCAGGGTCATCGCCCCCGCCTCGACCTTTCAGATCCCCGAACCGAGGACCTATCCCGAACACGTGATCCTCTCGCCGCCCGCCCCCTTCGTCGACACCGGCACCTTCTCCCGCACCCCCGAATCGGTCTTCACCTGGGGAGGCGATCTCTCGGTCCAGTTCCCAGGCGTCAAGCCCATCTCCCTGACCGGCCGCAGCTTCTACACCAGCTACTGCGCGCTGCAGGGCTGCATCGACCAGAGCAGCTAGCCGGAACCCGATGCGCCCCGCCGCGCCCCGGCGGGATAGACTCGACCCCGTTACATATCCATATCGGTCGGTGGTCAAGGGAAGTCCGGTGCGAGTCCGGCGTGGTCCCGCCACTGTGACCGGGTGGAGGAGCTCGCGGGCGCCGACGGCGCCGGCCACTGGGGACGACACCGAGTCCCTGGGAAGGTGCGGGCTCCCTGATCCCGGAAGCCAGGAGACCTGTCCGCCGGCCCAGCCATGACAACCCTCGAGGAAAGGGTGGCGTAAATGCCAAGAATCACCCCGTTCCGGCTGGCCGCCGTGTGCGCGCTGGCTATCTCTCTCACCCTCGCGCTCGCCGCGGGCGCTTCGGCCAAGGGCTTCAAGGCCGACCTGCGCGTGGTCGGCGCCGGCGGCAAGACGCTCGCCGAAAAGTTCGTCGCCACGGCCGACACCGCGGTCAAGACCAGCCCGAAGGCGACCTGCTTCGGCGCCGGCTCCGGCGGCAGCGGCAAGCAGGTGACGATCAAGGGCAACACCGCGATGGGCCTGCTCGCCCACGCCTCGAAGACGACCTCCGCGCTGAGCCCGCTGCTGATCAGCGACCACTTCGATTTCGGCCTGGCGCTGTGCGGGATCGGCTCGAGCGTGGCCAAGGGCAGCTCGTCCTGGTACCTGAAGATCAACCACAAATCGCTGCCGGTCGGCGGCGACGCGGCCAGGATCCACCCGGGCGACGAAGTCCTCTGGGCGCTGGTGAAGACCGAAGCGCCTGACTTCAAGTACCCCGACGACCTGGCCCTGGAAGCGCCGAACTCGGTCCGGCCCGGCAAGCCGTTCGAGGTGAAGGTCCTCGCCTACGACGAAAAGGGCAAGGCGAAGCCGGCGGCTGGGGTGAAGGTGACGGGCGCGAGCGCGCCGACGGACGCCAGCGGTCGCACGACGGTGACGCTGACGAAGCCGGCGAAGCTGACCGCGCGGGCGAGCGGGGAGATCCCCTCGGCCCGGGAGCCGGTCTGCGTCGGGGGCAAGTGCCCCAAGTGACGGGACGCGCTCCCAAATGACCTGGCGCCGTGGCACGGCGGTCGCGGGTGCGCTGCTCGTGGCGGCGCTCGCGGCCGCCGGCTGCGGCCTGGGTCCTGGTGCCGACGTCGGCTCGGTGCAGTTGACGGTGACGCGCGAATACGGCGCGGTGCCGGTGCTGGAACGCTCGGTCGGGGCGAAGGAATCCGACACGGCGATGCGGCTGCTGGAAGGCGAGGCCGACATCGCCACCCGCTACGGCGGCGGCTACGTCTCCTCGATCGACGGCGTCGCCGAAACGGAACGCGGCGGCGACCCCTACGACTGGTTCTTCTACGTGGACGGGACGGAGTCGCCGGTGGGCGCGGCCGAGGTCGACGTGCGCGGCGGCGAGCGGATCTGGTGGGACTACCGCGACTGGGCGGCGACCGACCACGTCCCGGCCGTGGTCGGCAGCTGGCCGGCGCCGTTCACCGACGGCGTCGCGGGGAAGCGGTACCCGGTGGTGGTCGAATGCGCCGAATCGCGTGGTTCCTTAGGCACGCATACGGTGCATAAGGAACCACGCGATGGGGAAGCGTGCGAAGCGACGCGCGCGGCGCTGGAGGGTGAAGGCGTGAAGCTCGCCTCGGGGTCGCCGAAGGGCGCGATCCGGGTGCTGGTCGGGACCTGGAGCCGGCTGCGCTCCGACCCGGCGGCGCACCTGATCGAAGAAGGGCCGGCCGAAAGCGGGGTATACGCCGACTTCGTACAGGCGAGGCTGCGATCCGGCACCCCTGAGGTGCCGGATCGCAGCTTCGAACTTGTCGCGCTGGGCCAAGGCGGCGCCGAAGCCAAACGCCTCGGCCCGGACGCCGGCCTCGTCGCGGCGACGAGCCGCTACGGCGGCCCGCCGGTCTGGCTGGTGACGGGAGGGACGGCAGCGGCCGTGCGCCGCGCCGCCGGCTCGCTCGAACCGAAGGCCCTGCGCGACCATTACGCGATCGCGGTCAAGGGATCGCTGGTCTACCCGCTGCCGCTGGAGGAACCGTGAGATCGCCCTTCGCCTACGTGCCCAGGCGCGGCCCGCTGCAGGCCGCCTCGCCGGGCGCCGCCGTCGCCTACCTCGGCGCGATCGTCGTCGTCGCCTTCCTCTACCTGAACCCGCTGGTGCTGGCGGCCGCGGCCGTCGCGGCGACCCTGGCCGGGACCCTCGCCGGCGCCCGCACCGCGGTCCGCGCCGGCTGGCGGATGGGCCTCGGGCTGGCGCTGCTGATCGCCGTCGTCAACGCCCTAGTCTACCACCGGGGCGAGACCGTGCTGGCCCGCCTCGGCCACTGGCCGATCCTGGGCCAGGTCGACGTCACCGCGCAGGCGATCGTCGCCGGCGCCGCCTACGGCATGCGGGCGCTGGTGACGATGATCGCCTTCGCCGTCTACTCCGCCTGCGTCGACCCCGACCGGGTGCTGCGGGCCCTGCGGCCGCTGGCCGGGCGCTCGGCGCTGACCGCGACGCTGGTCTCGCGCCTGGTCCCGGTCGCCGGGGCCGACGGCGCCCGGCTGCGCGACGCCGCCCGGCTGCGTGGGCCGGCCGCCGCCGAGGTCGGCCGGGCGCCGCTCGCACGCCGACTCCTCGCCGGCTCCCTCGACCGCGCCGTCGACGTCGCCGCCACGCTGGAGCTGCGCGGTTACAGCCTCGACGCGCCCCGCGCCCGCAACCGCCGCGACCGCTCCCGCTACGACCGCCGCTTCTACGCCGTCGCGGCCCTGCTCCTCGCCGCCGCGATCGCCGGGCAGGTCGCGGGCGCCGGCGACTTCCACACCTACCCCGCGATCTCGGTCGGCACCGGCCCCGCCACCCTCGCGCTCTGCGCCCTCGTCGTCCTCGGCGGCTTGGCCCCCTGGCGCCGCAGCGCGAAGCGCCGCCGCCCGTTCGGCGCCTCGGCCGGCGACGGGACGAAAGCCGGTTGCATGGACCGGAAATCGTCCCGTCAGCGGGGGGTAGGGGGTGGGCAGGAGGTGGCGCGTGTCTGAGCTGGCGATTCGGCGCGGGGCGGCGCCGGCGCTGGCGGTGCGGGGGCTCAGTTACGCCTATCCGCGGTCGGCCGCCCGGGCGCTGGAGGACGTCTCGCTGGAGGTGGCGCCGGGGGAGTTCGTCCTGCTCGCCGGCCGCTCGGCCTCGGGCAAGTCGACGCTGCTCAAATCCGCATGCGGCCTCGTCCCGCACTTCCACGGCGGCGAGATCGAGGGCGAGGTCCGGGTCGCCGAGCTCGACGCGGTCGCCACCGGCCCCGGCGAGCTGGCCGCCGCCGTCGGCTACCTCGCGCAGGACCCGGAGACGCAGGTGGTCTCGACCACCGTCGCGGCCGAGATCGAGCTGCCGCTGGAGATGCGCGGCGACGCCCCGGCCGACCGCGCCCGCGCGGTCGAGGAGGTCGCCCTCGCCTTGGCGGTCCCGCACCTGCTCGACCGCGCCGTCGACACCCTCTCCGGCGGCGAGCTGCAGCGGGTCGCCCTCGCCGCCGCCCTCGTCACCCGCCCGCGCCTGATCCTCCTCGACGAGCCCACTTCCCAACTCGATCCGGTCGCCGGCGACGAGCTGATCTGGCTCCTGCGCCGCCTCAACGAGGAGTGGGGGGTGGCGGTGCTGCTGGCCGAACACCGCCTCGAGCGCTGCCTCGCCGCCGCCGATCGCGTCGTCGCGATGGATAGCGGCCGCATCGCCTTCGACGGCGCGCCGCCGGACTTCCTCGCCTGGTCCCGCCACGCCGACCCCGCCCTCACCACTCCCGCCGCGCGCTTGTTCTCCCTGGCTGGCATTGAGCCGCTCCCGGTCGGCGTTCGCGATGCACGGCAGGCGCTTCGTGGGGCGGGGCGCGGCCCCCCCCCCACCCCACCCAGGAGGGGGGGGGGGGGGGGCCCGCCCACCCAGGCCGGGGGGAAAAACAAGG
>JBQCDH010000015.1:0-5369 GCA_051961435.1 Solirubrobacterales bacterium | reverse complement strand
ACGCCGGGGGTGGCGCAATCCCCACCTTGCGTACCTCCCCCCTCCCCCGGTGCGGGGGCGGGTTTGTTTCATTTTCGTACCGCGCCCCCCGGCCGGTGGTACCTTGGCCCCCCCCGGGCGCACAATGCAACCACGGAACGCTTAGCCTGCGGGCCGTGGCGAACCTTCCGCGCCTTCCTCCCGCCGCCGAGCACCGGGTGCTGAAGGCCATCTGCGGGCTCTCGCCCCGACTGCAGCGGCTGCTCTTCGGCCCGCCGCCGGTGATCGACGGGCAGCGGCTGGCGAGCGACATCCACGCCCTGCTGCGGCTGGCCGAGCTGACCGGCAGCAACGAGTTCGTCGGCGACAAAGACGTCGGGGAGGCGCGGAGGGACCGCCGGCTGGAGGCCGAGATCGTCTCGCCGCCGCGGCCGATCCCGATGGCGCGGGTCGAACCGCTGGAGATCGCCTCCCCCGCCGGCGCCATCGGCGCTCGTTTGTACGTGCCGACGGTCCCGGCGACCCGTGCGCTCCAGCCGCTGCTCGTCTACTACCACGGCGGCGGCTGGGTGATCGGCGACCTCGACACCCACGACAACCTCTGCCGCTTCCTCGCCGCCCACTCGGGCGCCGCGGTGCTCGCGGTCGACTACCGCCTCGCCCCCGAGCACCCGTTTCCGGCTGCGGTCGAGGACGTCTGGGCGGCCTATGCCTGGGCAGCCGCCAATGCCGCCGGGCTCGGCTGCGATCCGGCCCGGATCGCGGTCGGCGGCGACAGCGCCGGCGGCAACCTCGCCGCCGTGGTCTGCCTGCAGGCGCGCGAGGAGGACGCTCAGCCTCCGGCAATGCAGTTGCTGATCTACCCGGCCACCCAGGTCGGGGAAGAGACGCGCTCACGACAGCTGTTCCGCGAGGGCTTCCTGCTGACGCGACGCAGCATGGACTTCTTCGAGGAGACCTACCTGCCCGACGAGGCCGACCACGCCGACCCCCGCGCCTCCCTCCTTCGCGCAAACCACTTCGGCGATCTCTCCCCCGCCTACGTCGCCACCGCCGGCTTCGACCCCCTCCGCGACGAGGGGGAGGCCTACGCCCTGCGGATGCGCGACGCCGGCGTCCGCGTCACCCTCCGCCGGCACCCCGGCCTCGTCCACACCTTCGCCAACCTGACCGCGATCTGTCCCTCCGCGCGCTGGGCGATGCTGGAGATTGCAGGTGCGCTTCGAATGGGGTTGGCGCCGCTCCAGCGGTGACAGGATCAAGCAGATCAAGGACGCAGTGAGCGAAGCGTGCTCTGCACGTGACGAGCGAGGACGCAGAGATGCGCCGGTCATGTCACCGCTGGAGTCACTCGTACTGCAGGGACTGCAGGACATCCAGCCGCGAGGCCCGGCGCGCCGGCACGATCGCCGCCACCACGCCGATGATCGCGGCGAAGACCAGCAGCAGCACGAGCGAGCCGACCGGGTAGGAGAGCGTGAAGCCTTCCGCCTTCAGCGGCTGCGCGATCAGGGTCGCGAAGACGATCCCCAGCGCCATCCCGAGGATCGCCCCGATCAGGGCCGTGATCACCGCCTCGTAGCGGATCATCGTCCGCACCTGGCGCCGTGACATCCCGATCGCGCGCAGCATCCCCAGCTCGCGGGTGCGCTCGTGGATCGAAAGCGCCAGCGTGTTGGCGATCCCGAACAGGGAGATCAGGATCGCGAAGGCGAGCAGGGCGTAGACGAGTTTGACCAGCCCGTCGATCTGCTTTTCGCGCTCTTCCTTCAGTTCCCCCTGGTTGAGCACTTCGGTGACCGGGAACAGCCCTTCCGAGACTTTCGTCAGCAGCGCCTGGACCTTCGCTTCGTCGGCCCCTTGCTCGACCTCGACGAAGTCGAAGAGGTCCTGGGTCTGGGCGAAGTCGCGCGCCATCGCCGCCTGGGTGACGAGCACGCTGCCGAGCACGCCGATCTTCGATTCGAACTCGCCGACGACGCGGAAGCGCGGCCGCGCCCGCGTCTGCGTCAGCAGCTGGAAGCTGTCGCCCAGTTCCAGGCCGTGAGAGCTGGCGAAGTCGTCGGAGACGATCGCCTCGCCGTCGCCGAGGTTGGCCAGCGCGCTCGGCCCCCCTCGCTTCCATTCGATGCTGAGCGTCCGGCCGATGTCCCTGGTCGGCGCGTTGACCTGCACCGTGGCGCCCGGCGTCCCGTTTTCGACCACCTTCGCCTGGGCACCGCGGATCGTCGACACCAGCGCCACCCCCGGCAGCCTGCGCGCAACCTTCGCCGCCCCGCTGGGGATCGGCGAGAAGCCGTCGCTGTTCTGGATCACCAGGCCGCCGGCGAAGTTTTCGTCGACGACCTGGGCGACCGTGCTCTTCAGGCCCGCGGCGAAGACCGTGACGAAGGCGACGAGGGCAAGGCCGATCATCAGCGCCGCCGCGGTCACCGCGGTGCGGCTGGGATTGCGCTGCGCGTTCTCGCGGGCGAGGCGGCCGGTGAGGCGGCGCAGGCGCTCCAACGGCCACCCGGCGACGGTCGCCAGCGGCGGCACCAGGCGGGGGCTGAAGACGGAGACCGCGAAGACGACCGCGACCGCGCCGCCCCCCATCAGCCCGGCGCGGGAGCCGGCGCCGCCACTGCCGAACAACCCGATCAGGACCAGGGCGATGCCGGCGACGCCGAGCAGGACCGAGAGCGCGAGGTAGGCCAGGCGGCGACGGCGGGTCGGCGCCGGGGTGAAGGCGTGCAGGGCGGCGATCGGCGGCACCCGGGTCGAGCGCAGCGCCGGCACCAGCGATGCGACCAGGGTGACGAGGAGGCCGACGAGGAGGGCCACGATCACGGTCCGCGGCTCCAGTTGCAGGCTCGTCGTCGGCAGTTCCAGCCCGAAGGCCTTGAAGAGGGCCTCGATCGCCGCCGCGATCGCGAAGCCGCCGCCGATCCCGATCACCGCGCCGAGCAGTCCTATCGCCCCCGCTTCGGCCATCACCGAGGCGAGGATCTGGCGCCGCGAGGCGCCCAGCGTCCGCAGCATCCCGAATTCGCTCACCCGCTGGGCGACCGTGATCGAGAAGGTGTTGAAGATGAGGAAGGAGCCGACGAAGACGGCGATGAAGCCGAAGACGAGGAGGAAGGTCTGCAGGAAGCCGAGGTTTTCGCGGATTTCTTCGGAGGAGCGATCGGCTTTTTCCTTCGCCGTCTCGACCCGGACGCCCGCCGGCATCTCCCTCGCGATCCGCCGCTTCAGCGCCTCCGCGGAGACGCCTTCCTCGGCGGCGACGGAGATCTGGTCGAAGCGCCCGCGCTTGTGGGTGAGGCGCTGGGCCACGGGCAGGGTCACCTGGGCGATGCTGGCGCCGCCGAAGGAGGCGCTGCCGAGCTTGGTGAAGCCGACGAGCCGGAACTTCTCGGCCCTCCCCTCGCCGATCAGCTCGATCCTTTCTCCCAGCGCCAGTCCGCTGCTTTCGGCGGCCGCCTTGTCGATCGAGGCTTCCCGCGGGCCGCGCGGTTTGTGCCCCTCGACGTAGTTGAGCGACTCCAGCCCGTCCGGCAGCGTCGAGGAGATGAACTTCGGCGCGAATTTGTTGCCGATCTTTTCGCCTTCTTCGTCGAAGAAGCCGCCGGGGGTGAAGATCGCCCCGGAGGCGAGGCGCACACCCGGCGTCTTCTGCACCCGCGGCAGCAGCGCGGCGGCGATCGTCGGCACTTCGCCGTTTTCCTGCTTGACCGGGTTCTGGGCGGTGATGACGACGCTGGTCCCGCTCAGCGACTCGTTGAAGATTTCGTCGAAGGCGGCGAAGATCGTGTCGGTGAGGACGTAGGAGCCGGCGACGAAGGCGACGCCGAGGACGACGGCGAAGGTGGTCAGCAGGGCCCGCACCTTGCGGGCCCACAGGCCCTTCAGGGCGAGACCGGTCACAGCCGCTTCTGCAGCTCGATCACGTCGTCGGCCGAGCCGGGGGCGGCGTCGCCTGCGATGCGGCCGTCCCGCAGCGTGATCAACCGGTCGGCGTGGGCGGCGGCGACCGGGTCGTGGGTGACCATCACCACCGTCTGCCCGAACTCGTCGACCGCCTGCCGCAGCAGCCTCAGCACGTCCTCGCTCGCCTTCGAGTCGAGGTTGCCGGTCGGCTCGTCGGCGAAGACGACGGCGGGCTTGCTGACCAGCGCCCGGGCGACGGCGACCCGCTGCTGCTGGCCGCCGGAGAGCTCGGCGGGGCGGTGGGTGCGGCGGTCCTCGAGGCCGACGGCGCGGATCAGCGTCTCGACCCACTCCCGGTCGGGCTTGCGGCCGGCGATCGAGAGCGGCAGCACGAGGTTCTCCTCGGCGGTGAGCACCGGCAGCAGGTTGAAGAACTGAAAGACGAAGCCGAGCTTGTCGCGGCGCAGCTGGGTCAGCTTCGCGTCGTCGAGCCCGGTGATCTCGACCCCGTCGAGCTCGACCGTTCCCGAGGTCGGCTTGTCGAGACCGGCGAGGATGTGCATCAGCGTCGACTTGCCCGAGCCCGAGGGACCCATGATCGCGGTGAAGCGGTCCCGCTCGAAGGCGGTAGTGACGCCGGCCAGCGCATCGACGGCGGCATCGCCCTCGCCGTAGCGGCGGTGGAGGTCGGCGGCGAGAACGACTGGTCCGTTGACGCTCACCGTCCGCACGGTATCGCGACTGCGAATAGCCTGCGAGCGTGTCCCTCGCCGACCGCTTCGACGGATTCCTGATCGACCTCGACGGCGTCGTCTGGATCGGGCGCGAGCCGGTGCCGGGCTCGCCGGAGGCGCTGCGGGCGCTGCTGGCGGCGGGCAAGCGGCTCGTCTTCGTCACCAACAACCCGGGACGGCAGCCTGCCGCCTACGCGGAGCGGTTGGGCGAGCTCGGCGTCGCGGTGGGCGAGGAGCAGGTGGTCACCGCCGGGATGGTGGTGGCGCGGCTCGCCGGGAACGCCGCCGGCGAGGGCGGCACCGCCTTCGTGATCGGGGCGCCGGCGCTGAAGGAGATGGTCGCCGCGAACGGGGCGCGCCTGCTGGAGGGCGAGGCGGCGTGGGAGGCGGACGTGGTCGTCGTCTCCGGCCACCGCGGCTTCGACTACGGCGAGCTGCTGGCGGCGAAGCGCGCGCTCGACCGCGGCGCCGGTCTCTTCGCGACCAGCCACGACCCGACGATGCCCTACCCCGGCGGCGAGCTGCCGGGGACCGGCGCCGTGCTCGCCGCCGTCGAGACCGCCAGCGGCCGCCGCGCCGAGATCGCCGGCAAGCCGGAGCGGCACCTGTTCGAGATGGCGATCGAGGCGTGGGGGGGGGGGGGGGGGGGGGGGGGGGCGGCGCGCCCACCCCCACACCAACACCCCCCCGGCGGGGGGGGGGGGGGGGCGGCCCAACAACAAAGCGGCGGCCCCCCCCGCGGGGGGG
>JBQCDH010000014.1:0-22752 GCA_051961435.1 Solirubrobacterales bacterium | reverse complement strand
CCCCCCCGGTTCTGGTGTGGGGGGGGGGGTGCGCCGGGGCGCCAGCGCGCCCTACCTGGCCCCGCGCGCCCCCCCCGGACCCCTTTACCGCCACGCGCCAGTTAGCCTCGCGCTATGGCCGACCGGCGAATCAGTCTCAGTGAGGCGGCGCGGCGCTCGGGGGTGCCGGCCAGCACGCTGAAACGCTGGGCGGAGGAGAAGATCGTGCCGGTCCGGCGCGGGCGCTGGACTGCCGCCGCGGCGGCGCAGGCGCGGGTGGTGGCACGGATGCGGGAGCGGGGTTACTCGCTCGAGGACCTGAGGAACGCCGGCCGCGAGGGACGGCTCGCCTTCGGCTTCACCGAAGAGCTCTTCTCGGGCCCCGAGGCCGAGTACACGGTCGAGCAGGTGGCCGCGGAAACCGGCCTCGAGCCGGAGCTGGTCGAGCGCATCCTCGTCATCCTCGGCACGCCGAAGGAACGGCTGCGCGACCTCACCGCCGAGGACGCCGCCGCGCTTCGCCACTGCGCGCGCGTCCTCGCCGCCGGCTTCCCGCTCGTCGCCTTCCTGCAACTGGTCCGCGTCTACGCGCAGTCGATGCGCCGGATCGCCGACGCCGAGGTGCGCCTCTTCCACCTCTACGTGCACGAACCGCTGATGCGCGACGCGGTGCCCGAGCTGGAAATGGCCGAGGAGATGGGGGAGCTGGCGGGCGACATCCTGCCGCTGGCGGCGCCGCTGACCGAATACCTGCACCAGCGCTACCTGCGTTTCTTCGTCGAGCAGGACGTGGTCGGCCACATGGAGTCCGACTCGAACATGGACACGGCGGAAATCGAGCTCGGCCACGTCAAGGTCACCCTCTGCTTCATCGACCTCACCGGTTTCACCCGCTACACCGAGGAGGAGGGGGACATCGAGGCGCTCGACGTGATCGAGAACTTCGTCGCCACGGTGGAGTCGACGCTGCCGCGCGAGGCGACGATCGTGAAGACGATCGGCGACGAGGTGATGATCGTCTCCCCCGACGCGGCGGCGCTGACCGAGTGGGCGGTCGAGTTCCTCGCCGGCTTCCCGCGGCGGCCGCAGCCCCGGGTAGGCATCCATTGCGGCGACGCCGTCTACCGCGACGGCGACTACTTCGGCAGCCAGGTCAACCTCGTCCACCGGGTCGTCAACCGGGCGCTGGCGGGGGAGGTGCTGGTCACCGACGCGGTCGCGGCGGCGATCGCCGCCAACGAACGGCTCGGCCTGGAAGGGATCGGCCAGGTCAGCCTCAAGGGGTTCCCGGTGCCCACCCATCTCTTCGTCGTCCGCTCGGCATGAGCGCCGAGGAGCTGCTGGCCCGGGTCGAGGCGGAGGGGCTGATCACGCCGCCGGCGCCGCTGGTGGCGATGCTCTCCGGGGGGCGGGACTCGGTCTGCATGCTCGACCTGGCGGTGCGGGCGCGGCGCGCGGAGGAGGTGACCGCGCTCCACGTCAACTACGGCCTGCGGGAGGAGGCGGAGGCGGATGAGCGCCACTGCGCCGAGCTCTGCAAGCGGCTGGGGGTGGCGCTCGAGGTCGAGAGGCCGCGGCGACCCGAGGGCCCCGGAAACCTGCAGGCCTGGGCGCGCGAGGCGCGCTACGCGGCGGCGGGGCGGCTGGCGGAGGCGACGGGGGCGCTGGTCGTCACCGGCCACACCGCCGACGACCAGGTGGAGACGATCCTCTACCGGCTCGCCTCCTCGCCGAGCCGGCGGGCGCTGCTGGGGATGCGGCCGCGGGACGGCCGCCTGGTGCGCCCGCTGCTCGGCACCACCCGTGCGGAGACGACCGCCTACTGCGAGGAGCGGGGGCTGGCCTGGCGCGACGACGCCAGCAACGAGCGCCCCGACTACGCCCGCAACCGCATCCGCCAGGGGCTGATCCCCGAGCTCTCCCGCGTTCACCCCGCCGCGCGGGAGAACGTGCTGCGCACGGCGGCGCTGCTGCGCGAGGAGGCGGGGTTGCTGGACTCGCTCGTCGACGCCGAGCTGGCCGGGGGCGGCGGCGCCGCCCCCGGGACGATCTCGCACCGGCGCTTCGCGGAGCTGCACCCTGCCCTGCGCCGCCTCGTCCTCCAGCGGCTGGCCGACGAGGCCGCCGGGCGCCCGGTCGCCGGCGCCGCCCGCTTCGCCGAGCAGGTCGCCCTCCTCCGACACACCCGCGCCAGGCTCGACCTCGGCGGCGGTGTCTGCGCCGTCACCGAGCGCGGCGTCCTCCGCGCCGAGCGCCCCTAGCCGCTCTGTATCTAGACTGCGCGCCGTGAGCGACCCGGCGATCGGCGAGACCCTCGTCGCCAGAGACGACCTGCAGCGGCGCATCGCCGCGCTGGGGGAGGAGATCAGCCGCGATTACGCCGGGCGGGAGCTGTTCCTGGTCGGGGTGCTGAAGGGCGCCGTCCTCTTCCTCGCCGACCTGATGCGCCACATCGACGTCCCCTGCGAGATCGATTTCATGGCCGTCTCCAGCTACGGCTCGCAGACCGACTCCTCCGGCGTCGTCCGCATCCTCAAGGACCTCGACGCGCCGATCGAGGGCCGCGACGTGCTGATCGTCGAGGACATCATCGACTCCGGCCTCACCCTGCAGTACCTGATGCGCAACCTCAAGGCCCGCAATCCCGCTTCGTTGCAGGCCTGCGCGCTGCTGACCAAGCCCGAGCGGCTGCGGGTCGACCTCTCGCCGCGCTACGTCGGCTTCGAGATCCCCAACCGCTTCGCGATCGGCTACGGCCTCGACTACGCGCAGAAGTACCGGAACCTCGATTTCGTCGCCGCTCTTTCCGATTAGCGGTCCGGCCTAGACCGCTGAAATGGCCCTGGTACGCTGATTTCTGACCGTGAGGCGTTTTTTCAAAAGCGCGGCGTTCCCGATCCTGCTGGTCGTCATCCTGGCCTTCATCGCCCAGCGGGTGATCAGCAGCGGCGACGGCACGCCGTCGCCGTCCTACAACGAACTGATCAACCAGAAATCGGGCCTGATCGTCAAAGGCGAGGTCGAAGAAGTCGACGTCAACACCAAGGACAACACGCTCGACGTCAAGCTCAACGCCAAAGGCGGCGAAGAAAGCTTCTCGACCGGCTACCCGCCCGACGGCGAAAAGCAGCTGGTCAACCTGCTCGACGAAAACAACGTCAAGACCGACGTCCACGGCTCCGGCAGCTCCAGCCTGCTCTCGCTGCTGACGCTGGTCCTGCCCTTCGTCCTCTTCTTCGGCTTCTGGATCTTCCTGATGAACCAGATGCAGGGCGGGGGAAGCCGCGTGATGAACTTCGGCAAATCGAAAGCGAAGCGGATGTCGGTCGACGCGCCGAAAATCACCTTCCGCGACGTCGCCGGCGTCGACGAGGCCGTCCAGGAGCTCGAGGAGATCAAGGAATTCCTCGAGAACCCGAAGAAGTTCCAGGCGCTCGGCGCCCGCATCCCCAAGGGCGTCCTTCTATATGGACCGCCCGGGACCGGCAAGACGCTGCTCGCCCGCGCCGTCGCCGGCGAGGCCGGCGTGCCGTTCTTCTCGATCTCCGGCTCCGACTTCGTCGAGATGTTCGTCGGCGTCGGCGCCAGCCGCGTCCGCGACCTCTTCGAGCAGGCGAAGCAGAACTCGCCCTGCATCATCTTCATGGACGAGATCGACGCCGTCGGCCGCCACCGCGGCGCCGGCATGGGCGGCGGCCACGACGAGCGCGAGCAGACCCTGAACCAGCTGCTCGTCGAGATGGACGGCTTCGAGATGAAGGACAACATCATCCTCATCGCCGCCACCAACCGGCCCGACATCCTCGACCCGGCGCTGCTGCGGCCCGGCCGCTTCGACCGCCAGGTCGTCGTCGACCGCCCCGACCGCAAGGGCCGCAAGAAGATCCTCGAGGTCCACACCCGCGGCAAGCCGCTGGGCCGCGAGATCGACCTCGACACGCTCGCCGGCCAGACCCCCGGCTTCACCGGCGCCGACCTCGCCAACCTGATCAACGAGGCGGCGCTGCTGACCGCCCGCTCCGGCAACCGCGAGATCACGATGCAGGAGCTGGAGGAGGGGATCATGCGGGTGATCGCGGGCCCCGAGAAGAAGACCCGCGTGATGAGCGAGAAGGAGCGCCTCGTCACCGCCTACCACGAGGTCGGCCACGCGATCGTCGGCCAGCTGCTCGAGCACACCGACCCCGTCCACAAGATCTCGATCATCAGCCGCGGCCAGGCGCTGGGCTACACGATCAGCCTGCCGACCGAGGACAAGTTCCTCACCACCCGCGCCGAGTTGACCGACACGATGGCGATGACGCTGGGCGGCCGCGCCGCCGAGGAGATCGTCTTCGGCGAGATCACCACCGGCGCCTCCAACGACCTCGAAAAGGTGACCGAGACGGCGAAGCAGATGGTGATGCGCTTCGGCATGTCCGAGCGCCTCGGCCCGCGCGTATTCGGCCACGACCGCGGCCAGCCGTTCCTCGGCCGCGAGTTCAGCTCCGAGCCCGACTACTCGGACGAGATCGCCCGCGAGATCGACGACGAGATCCGCCGCATCGTCGAGAGCGCCCACCAGACCGCGAAGAGCCTGCTGAGCGAGCGCAGCGAGGAGCTGGAGCGGATCTCGAAGCTGCTGCTGGAGCGGGAGACGATCGACGCCAAGCAGTTCGTCGCCCTGCTCGAAGGCAAATCGGCGGAGGAGGTCTTCGCCGACGAGGAGGAGCCCCCGACGAAGCCCGCCGAGCCCGCCCCGGAGCCGGAAAAGGCCCAGCGCGAGGGCGCCCGCCCGACGCCGCGTCCCCGTCCCGGCTTCGCCGGCGGCGACGCCTCTTAGACAGCCGGAGCCCGCATGACCAAGTTGATGGGGGTGGTCAACGTCACCCCCGACTCGTTCTCCGACGGCGGCCTCTACCTCGATCCCGAGGCGGCGGTCGCGCACGGCCGCGAGCTGGCGGCGGCGGGGGCGGAGATCCTCGACGTCGGCGGCGAATCGACCCGGCCCGGGGCGGCGCCGGTCGGCGAGGCCGAGGAGCTGCGGCGGGTCGTCCCCGTCATCCAGGGGCTCCGGGACCTCGGTTGCGACGTCTCCGTGGACACTTCGAAGGCCGCGGTCGCCGCGGCGGCGCTCGATGCCGGCGCCGGGATCGTCAACGACGTCACCGCCCTGCGCGGCGATCCGGAGATGGCGGCGCTCTGCGCCGAGCGCGGCTGCAGCGTCGTCCTCATGCACATGCTCGGCGATCCGCGGACGATGCAGGACGACCCCCGCTACGACGACGTCGTCGCCGAGGTGAAGGCCTTCCTCGCCGCGCGGCTGGAGGCGGCGATGGCGGCCGGGATCGCCGAGGAGCGGGTCTGGCTCGACCCCGGGATCGGCTTCGGCAAGACGGTCGCCCACAACGCCGAGCTGCTGCGCCGCCTCGGCGAGCTGCGCGAGCTCGGCCGGCCGCTGGTCGTCGGCGCCTCCCGCAAGAGCTTCATCGGCCGCATCGACGGCTCCCCCGCCGGCGAGCGCCTGGGCGGCACGATCGCCTCCTCGCTCCTCGCCGCCGCCGGGGGGGCCGAGGTGCTGCGGGTCCACGACGTGGCCGAGATGCGCCAGGCGCTGACGATGGCCACGGCGATCCTCGGGTAGGTTCCAGCGTGATGGAGTCGCACGGGAACGGAATCGAGTCGAGCGCGGAAATCGAGATCCACGGCCTCTCGATCTACACGCACCACGGCGTCACCGAAGCCGAGCAGGAGATCGGCCAGCGGCTCGAGTTCGACATCTCCTTCGACGTCCCCGACTGCGACGCGATGCTGACCGACCGCCTCGAGGACACCGTCGACTACGCCCAGGTCTGCGACATCGTCACCCTCGCCGCGACCGAGCGCAGCTACAAGACCCTGGAGCGCCTCGCCCAGGTGGTGGGGGAGCGGCTGATGGAGCGCTACGGCTGCGAATCGGTCCGCGTCCGCGCCGCCAAGCCGGAGCCGCCGCTGCCGCTGGCGATCCAGGAGATCGCGGTCGAGGTGACGCAGGAGCGCCCGGTCGAAGAAGACGAAGAGTCCGAGGACTGAGCTTGCCCGCGGAGATGCGGACCGGCTACCTCGGCCTCGGTTCCAACGTCGGCGACCCCGCCGCCCACCTGCGGGCGGCTCTCGAGTTGCTGGAAGCCGAGGGCATCGAGATCGACGCCGTCTCCTCCGCCTATGTCACCGAGCCGGTCGGCGAGGTCCTCGACCAGCCCGACTTCCTCAACGCCGCCGCCCGCATCCGCACCGACCTCGAGCCCGAAGAGCTGCTCGACGCCTGCAAGCGGGTCGAGGCCGAGCGCGGCCGCTCCTTCGACGCCCCCCGCCACAGCCCGCGCCCCCTCGACGTCGACCTGCTCCTCCTCGGCGACCTCGAGCTCAGCACCGACCGCCTCACCCTGCCCCACCCCGAGGTCACCACCCGCCGCTTCGTCCTCGTGCCGCTGCTGGAGCTGGACCCGGAGCTGACGCTGCCGGACGGGACGAGGCTTGAAGCTGCGCTCGCAGCTCTCCCCGAAGGCCAAAGAGTCGAGCGGCTCGGCACCAGTGACAAAAGATGAAAAACTCCTCTGTTATCACTAAAAGTCTCTTGAGCAATCCTCCCCTTCCTTGATGGGCTAGCGGTCGGGTGGCGATCGTCGCCGCCCGTGAAGCGACAAAAGATGGCGCACTACGCGCCTCCAACAAGGGAGAAGCAAATGAAGTGCTTCAAGACGTTCGGCCTCGCCGTCACCGCAGCCATTGCCCTGATGGCCGTTCTGGGTGCGGGTACGGCTTCCGCGACCGCCCTCTACAAAGGGGAAACGATGCTGCCGGCGGGCACCGAAATCAGCGCCAGCCAGGTCGGTAACTCGGTCTTCGAGGAAACATCGGGCACCGTGCTCGATACGTGCAGCGGCAGCACGCTGAAAACAAAAACCGAAAACACAGGAGGTTCGACGGAAACATCCAAAAGCACGTTCGCCAAAGAAAACCTGACCTGGAGCGGGTGCTCGACCTCGACCTCCACCGGTGAAGGCGGAGGGATCGAAGTGCACTGGAACATCAGCCTCGAAGGCAGCATCACAGTCAAGTCGATGAAGGTGAACCTCTTGCTCCTCGGCAGCACCTGCGGCTACACGGCGGGAAGCGGCGTCAGCCTCGGGACGCTCCTAGGGAAGACGAAAGCCGGTGAAAATGCCCAGATAGTCGTGAACAGCGTTCTTCAGGGGGTCACGGGCAACTCGGTGCTCTGCCCTGCGGACGTCAAGTGGGTAGGCGAATACAAAGTCGAAAGCCCTGCTCCGCTGCACCCGACAGCATCCTGAGCGGGCGCTGACCCAACGGGTCGGGCCTCTCTATCCGCGGTCGCTCCCACCGGGGGCGGCCGCGGCCTGCTTCCACTCGGCCGGCAGGACCGGTGGCATCCTGCCCGGATAGGCGGGGACGAAGCGTTTGGCGAGGGCGCCGGCGGGGCGGTTCTCGATCAGCGGGCGCAGGTCGTCGAGGGTCATCGCCAGGCCGATGCTGGGGGCGATCTGGAAGTCGGCGGCGTTGGGCTGCGCTCCGTTGAGGACGCCGCCCTCGATCCAGGCGTCGACGCGGTCGAGCAGTCCGGGCAGCTTCTCGAGGGCGGCGCGCGCGTTCTCGTCGCCGGCTTCGTTGAAGCGTGCCGAGAGGGCGACCAGGGGGCCGCCCGTTTTGACCGCGAGGCCGATCGGGACGCCGAGCTTCGCTCCCTCCGAGTAACTGGCCATCGGCGTCCGGTCGTGCTTGAAGCCCCACCAGAGCAGCTGGCGGACCGGGTGCTGCAGCTCCTCGTCGCCGAAGCGCTCGGCCTCCTCGACCGCGGCGCGGTGCTCGGGCTCGGCGGGGAAGAGGGGCGGCTCGGGGCGCAGGCGCTCCAGCTCGCGCGCGATCTGCCGCGAGCCCTGGACCTTCGCGCCGTCGACCTTCAGCGCCGGCACGGTGACGCCGGGGAAGCCGACCGCTCGCAGCACCCCCTTGGAGACGACCGGCATCAGGTCGGTGCGCTTGTAGGCGATGCCCTTGTGCTCGAGCATCAGCTGCACCGCGATGCTCGGGTGCGAGGCGGGAATGACGTAGAGACGCGCCTCCATCGTGGGCGATCCTATGCGCAATCGCACCCGTTTGGCTACCTGGCCAGTCGCGGCCGGCGATAATCCGCGGCATGTTGCTGGCGGTCGACGTGGGGAACACGCAGACGCACCTGGGCGCCTTCGACGGCGAGCGCCTGGTCGAGCACTGGCGCTTCCAGACCCGCTCGGGGGCGACCGGGGACGAGCTGGCCGAGCGGATCGCCGGCCTCTTCTCGCTCAGCGGCGTCCCCTTCGGTGAGATCGACGCGACCTGCGTCTCCTCGGTGGTGCCGCCGCTGGGCGGTCAGTACGAGGAGCTGGCGAAGCGCTACCTCGACGCGAGCTGCCTGACGATCGGGCCGGGGATTAAGACCGGGATGCCGATCCGGATCGAGAACCCGCTCGAGGTCGGCGCCGACCGCCTCGTCAACGCGATCGCCGCCTACGATCGCTTCGGCGAGGCCTGCGTCTCGGTCGACTTCGGCACCGGGATCAACATCGACGCGGTCTCCGCCGACGGCGAGTACCTGGGCGGCGCGATCGGCCCCGGCCTCGCGCCCTCGCTCAGCGCCCTGATCGAGCGCGCCGCCCGGATCACCCGCATCGACCTCGAAGAGCCGAAGGAAGCGATCGGCCGCTCGACCCGCGCGGCGATCCACTCCGGCTTCATCTTCGGCTTCGCCGGCCTGATCGACGGGATCATCCGCCGGGTAGAAGAGGAACTGCCGAACCCGCGGCTGCTCGCCACCGGCGGCTACGCCGCGAGCGTCGTCCCCTTCACCGAGACGATCGACGAGGTCGACGATCTGCTGACCTTGAAGGGACTGCGACTGATCCATGAGCGCAACCGGTGAAAACTCGCGCGCCGCGCCTGGCCGCGCGGCCCTGACCGATCCCTTCGAGATCGGCGGCGTGCCGATCGCCAACCGCGTCCTGCTGGCGCCGCTGGCCGGGATCGGCAACTGGTTCGTCCGCCTGCAGGCCAAGCGCCACGGCGCCGGCCTCGCCGTCTCGGAGATGGTCTCCAGCTTCGCCCTCCACTACCGCAACGAGCGCACCCTGCGCGAGCTGATGCGGATCCACGCCGACGAGCATCCCGTCTCGATCCAGCTCTTCGGCCACGACCCGGAGGTGATGCGCTCCGGCGCCGAGATCGCCGCCAAAGCGGGCGCCGACCTGATCGACATCAACATGGGCTGCCCGGTGCCCAAGGTGCGCAAGACGGGGGCGGGCGCCCAGCTCCTGCGCGACCCCGAGCTGGCGCTGGCGCTGGCCCGCGCCGCCGCCGAGGGCAGCGGCCTGCCGGTGACGGCGAAGCTGCGCTCGGGGATCGAGGCCGGCGACCGCTCCGGCTTCGAGCTGGCGATCCGCCTCGCCGAGGAGGCGGGGGTCGCCGCGATCGCCTTCCATCCCCGCGCCGCGACCAAGGGCCACAAGGGCAAGCCCGACTACGCCCTCACCCGGGAGCTGGTGCGGCGGATCGAGGTGCCGGTGATCGTCTCCGGCGGTCTCTCCAGCGCCGAGGCCGCCCGCCGCGCCTACGAGGAATCGGGCGCCGACGCGGTGATGCTCGCCCGCGGCTCCTTCGGAAACCCGTGGGTCTTCGAAGAGCTGACCGGGCGCCGCCTGGAGCCGCCGAGCCGCGAGGAGGTCGTCGCCGAGTGGCTCTGGGTGGTCGACCGCGCCGAGGAGCACCTGGGAAGCGAGCGCGCCGCCCGCTACCTGCGCAAATTCCACCCCTGGTACGCGGAGCGTTTGGAGGTCCCGGGAGAGGTCGCGGACGAGCTGCGGCGCAGCGCCGATCTGCCCCGCACGCGGGAGCTGGTCGCCGCCCTCGCCGCGCCGGCCGCGGTCGCCTGAAAGCGCGCTGGCCCGCCGTCCGCGGAGGCGTTTTGGCCGGCCAGCCACCCCCGCTATAATCCCGCGACTCCGTGCCCGGTGTGACGCCCCGAGTGGCCGCATCAGGCGCGTTTTTTTAGGTCCGGGGAGACCGGCCAGGCTCCCTTTTCCAATCCAAAGCGAGGTCGTCAAGTGCGTCAGGCAGTCATCACGCCAGAGGGACTGGAGAAACTGAAAGAGGAAATCGAGTTCCTCTCGACGACGAAACGGCGCGAGGTCGCGGCGCGGATCAAGGAAGCGCGCGAATTCGGCGACATCTCGGAGAACGCCGAATACGACGACGCCAAGAACGAGCAGGCCCTGCTCGAGGCCCGCATCGCCCAGCTCGAAGAGAAACTGCGGCGGGCGACGGTGATCGACGAGAAGGCGCTCAGCACCGACGAGGTCGGCTTCGGCTCGATCGTCCACGTCAAAGACCAGAAAACCGGCGACTCGCAGAAATTCCAGATCGTCGGCTCGACCGAGGCGAACCCGCTCGAGCACAAGCTCTCCAACGAGTCGCCGATCGGCAAGGCCCTGATCGGGAAGAAGCGCAACGACATCGTCGAGGTCGAGGTCCCGCGGGGCCCGAAGAAAAAGCTCAAAATCACGAAAATCGAGAAAGCCTGAGGGGCGGTAGGCTCGCTCCCCCGATGAGCGAGCCGACTGAGCAGCCCGAGCTTTCCGACGTCCTTCGCGACCGGCGCGAGAAGCTGGGGCGGATCCGCGAGGCGGGGATCGAGCCGTTCCCGCACGAGTTCTCCGGTCGCGAGGACATCGCCGAGGTGCGCGCCGCCCACCAGGGGCTGGGGGCGGGGATGGAGACCGACTCCCGCCACCGCGTCGCCGGCCGGATCGTCGCCCGCCGCGGCCACGGCAAGGCCTGCTTCATCGACGTCCGCGACGGCAGCGGCCAGATCCAGCTGCACGCGCGGCAGGACCTGCTCGGCGAGGAGGCCTACGCGCTGCTGGTCGACCTCGACCTCGGCGACATCGTCGGCGCCGAGGGGACGGCGATGGCGACCCGCCGCGGCGGCGAGCTCTCGCTGGCGATCGACCACTGGCGCCTCTTGGCCAAGAGCCTGCGCCCGCCGCCCGACAAGTTCCACGGCCTCGGGGACACCGAGACCCGCTTCCGCCGCCGCGAGCTCGACCTGATCGCCAACGAGGAGACGCGTCGCGCCTTCCGCGTCCGCGCCCGCACGATCTCGGAGATCCGCCGCTGGTTCGACGAGCACGGCTTCGTCGAGGTGGAGACGCCGGTCCTGCAGCCGCTCTACGGCGGCGCCCTGGCGCGGCCCTTCACGACCCACCACAACGCCCTCGACCGCGATTTCTACCTGCGGATCGCCACCGAGCTCTACCTGAAGCGGCTCGTCGTCGGCGGCATCGACCGCGTCTACGAGCTCGGCAAGGACTTCCGCAACGAGGGCGTCTCCCACAAGCACAACCCCGAGTTCACGATGCTCGAGTGGTACGAGGCCTACGCCGACTACGAGAAGACCGCGCACGACCTGGAGATGCTGGTCGGCGAGGTCTGCGAGCGGGTCCTCGGGACGACGAAGGTGCGGCGCGGCGAGGAGGAGATCGACTTCGCGCCGCCCTGGCGGCGGATCACCCTGCGCGAGGCGATCCTCGAGCGCGCCGGCATCGACGTCGCCGAGCACCCGACCCGGGAGGCGCTGGCCAAGGCGATGGGGACCGAGCCCGACCCGGCCGAGGGCTGGGGCAAGCTGGTCGACGGCCTGCTCTCGCGCGAGGTCGAGCCGGGGCTGATCCAGCCGACCTTCATCCTCGACTACCCGGTCGAGCTCTCGCCCTTCGCCAAGCGCCACCGCTCGCAGGAGGGGCTGGTCGAGCGCTGGGAGGCGTTCGCGGGCGGGGTCGAGATCGCCAACTCCTTCACCGAGCTCAACGACCCCGACGAGCAGCGCCGCCGCTTCGAAGAACAGGCGGCCGAGGTGGCGCGGGGCGACGAGGAGGCCCAGCCCTACGACGAGGCCTTCGTCGAGGCGCTCGAACAGGGGATGCCGCCGACCGGGGGCGTCGGCCTCGGCATCGACCGCCTGGTGATGATGATGACCGGGGCCCAGACCCTGCGCGAGGTGCTGCTCTTCCCGGCGATGCGCACCTGATCCGCGGCGACTGTGCCTGCAATGTGGCGGGAACGCAACGAGTCTTGCGCAGAAAGCCGCTACGAGCGTGATCAAGGCCCCGGAAGCCGGACCCCCTAGCCCGGTAGAGTTAAGGGACAGATGGGCGTCCTCCCGATAAGGGGAACAAGGCGTCCGGCGGTACAAACCCGGGTATCTCGGGTTTGAAAACCAGGAAGAGGTCTTCATTGTTCGAGCGATTCACTGAGAGGGCTCGCCAGGTCGTCGTCCTAGCGCAGGAGGAGGCCCGGACGCTCAAGCACAACTACATCGGCACCGAGCACATCCTGCTCGGGTTGCTGCGCGAGGAGGAGGGGCTGGCCGCGCGCGTGCTCGAGTCCCTCGACATCACGGTGGAACGGGTCCGCTCTCAGGTCGTCCGCATCGTCGGATCGGGCGAGGAGGTCACCTCCGGCCAGATCCCGTTCACCCCGCGCGCGAAGACGGTGCTGGAGCTGGCGCTGCGCGAGGCGCTGTCCCTCGGCCACAACTACATCGGCACCGAGCACATCCTGCTCGGCCTGGTGCGTGAGAACGAGGGCGTCGCCGCCCGCATCCTGCTCGACTTCGACGCCGACTCCGACAAGATCCGCAACGAGGTGATCCGGATGCTCTCCGGTCCCGGCGGCCGTCGCCAGGGCAGCGGCGGAGGCGGCTCCGGCGAGGGCAAGAAGTCTTCGAAACTGCTCGACCAGTTCGGGCGCAACCTCACCCGCCTCGCCGAGGAGGGCAAGCTCGACCCGGTGATCGGCCGCGAGACCGAGATCGAGCGGATCATGCAGATCCTCTCCCGGCGGACCAAGAACAACCCGGTGCTGCTGGGCGAGCCGGGCGTCGGCAAGACCGCCGTCGTCGAGGGCCTGGCGGCGCGGATCAACAAGGGCGAGGTGCCGGAGCTGCTGAAGAACAAGCAGATCTACACCCTCGACCTGGCCGCGCTGGTCGCCGGCTCCAAGTACCGCGGCGAGTTCGAGGAGCGCCTCAAGAAGGTGATGAAAGAGATCACCCAGCGCGGCGACATCATCCTCTTCATCGACGAGCTCCACAACCTGGTCGGCGCCGGCGCCGCCGAGGGCGCGATCGACGCGGCCTCGATCCTGAAGCCGGCCCTGGCCCGCGGCGAGCTGCAGACGATCGGCGCGACCACGCTCGACGAGTACCGCAAGTACGTCGAGCGCGACTCGGCGCTCGAGCGCCGCTTCGCCCAGATCAAGGTCGACCAGCCCTCGCCCGAGGACACCGTGAAGATCCTCGAAGGGCTGCGCGAGCGCTACGAACAGCACCACCGGGTGACGATCCGCGACGACGCCCTCGCCGCCGCCGCCGAGCTCGCCGACCGCTACATCTCCGACCGCTTCCTGCCCGACAAGGCGATCGACCTGATCGACGAGGCCGGCTCGCGGATGCGGATCAAGTCGATGAGCACCCCGCCCGTGTACCGCGACCTCGAGGAGGAAATCGAGACGACGCGGCGCGAGAAGGAGGCCGCGATCGAGGCCCAGGAGTTCGAAAAGGCCGCCAACCTGCGCGACACCGAGCGCCAGCTGACCACCCGCAAGCGCCAGCTCGAAGACGAGTGGGCCGAGGGCGAGAACGGCGAGCGGCCGGAAGTGGGCGAGGAGGAGATCGCCGACATCGTCTCGATGTGGACCGGCATCCCCGTCTTCAAACTGACCGAGGCCGAGACCAAGAAGCTGATCCGGATGGAGGAAGAGCTGCACAAGCGGGTGATCGGCCAGGAGGTCGCGATCACCGCCGTCTCGAAAGCGATCCGCCGCTCCCGCGCCGGGATCAAGGACCCGAAGCGGCCGGCCGGCTCCTTCATCTTCCTCGGCCCCTCCGGGGTCGGCAAGACCGAGCTCGCCCGCACCCTCGCCGAGTTCCTCTTCGGCGACGAGGAGGCGATGGTCCGGATCGACATGTCCGAGTACATGGAGAAGCACGCGGTCAGCCGCTTGGTCGGCTCGCCGCCCGGCTACATCGGCTACGACGAGGGCGGCCAGCTGACCGAGGCCGTGCGGCGCAAGCCCTACAGCGTGCTGCTGCTCGACGAGATCGAGAAGGCGCACCCCGACGTCTTCAACATCCTCCTGCAGATCCTCGAGGACGGGCGCCTGACCGACGCCCAGGGTCGCACCGTGGACTTCCGTAACGCGATCGTGATCATGACCTCGAACATCGGCGCCGGCGAGATCGCCAAGAACACCTCGATCGGGTTCACCGTCTCCGACGAGACCGGCATGTCCTACGACGACATGAAGAACCGGATCATGTCCGACCTGAAAAAAGTCTTCCGGCCGGAGTTCCTCAACCGGATCGACGAGGTGATCGTCTTCCACAAGCTGGCGAAGGAGGAGGTCAAGGAGATCATCGACCTGATGATCAACCGCGTCCGCGTCCAGGTCGCCGAGCACGAACTGCAGCTGGAGCTGACCGACGAGGCCAAGGACCTGCTGGTCGACAAAGGCTGGGACCCCTCGATGGGCGCCCGCCCGCTGCGCCGGGCGATCCAGCGCTACATCGAGGACCCGCTGGCCGACGAAGTCCTGCGCCAGGGCGAGATGACCCCCGGCTCGACGGTGATGGTCAGCCGCGACCCCGCCGGGGACGAGGAGGACAAGCCGCTCAGCCTCGAGATCATCGCCCCGAAGAAGCCGAAGGCGAAGCCGGCCGAGAAGCCGGAGCGCGAGAAGGTCGGCGTCGGCGCCAAGCAGGGCGATGGCGACGAGGATGCTCACCCCGACGTCGAGGGCCCCGACGGCCCCGGCGACGCCCAGTCCTGACGGGGGTCAACCGGTGAAGGAACCCGGGCGCGCCGCGATCGGCACCTGGAGCGGAGGCCGCTTCCTCCGCTTCGGGGAGGCGATCGCCGAAGAGCGGCTGGTTTCGCTGCTGCGGCCCGGGGGCGGGATCGAGACGGTGCTGACCGCCGACGCCTACGGCCAGGGCGAGGCCGACCGGGTGCTGGGGCGGGCGCTGGCCGGCGTTCCGCGCGAGGACTACTGCCTGATCGGCGCCGTCGGCCACGACTTCTACGAGGGCGAGCGCGACGGGCCGAAAGGGTTCCCGCGCTTCACCGACCCGCGCCTGCGGGGCCCGGAGGAGTACGGCGACTACCTGCGGATGGCGGCCGAGGCGAGCCTCGAGCGGATCGGCGCCAGCTCCTTCGACCTGCTGCTCCTCCACAACCCCGACCGCACCGGCTACTCCAGCGAGGCGGTCTGGGACGGGATGGTGGCGCTGCGCGAGGACGGGCTGGCGGCGCGGATCGGGGTCGCGCCGGGGCCGGCCAACGGCTTCACCCTCGACCTGATCGCCTGCCTCGAGCGCTTCGGCGACCGCATCGACTGGGCGATGATCATCCTCAACCCGCTCGAGCCCTGGCCGGGGGAGCTCTGCCTCGACGCGGCGGCGCGCCAGGGGGTCAAGGTGCTGACCCGGGTGGTCGACTACGGCGGCCTCTTCTGGGGCGACGTGCGCCTGGACGGCGAGCTGGCCGAGCACGACCACCGCAAGTTCCGGCCGCAGGGCTGGATCGAGGCGGGGCTGGGGAAGCTGGAGCGGTTGCGTCCCTTCGCCGAGCGGGCGGAGCTGACGCCGATGCAGCTCGCCTGTCAGTGGAATCTCGCCCACCCCGCGGTCGAGTCGGTGGCGCCGACCCTGATCCAGGAGATCGGCGCGGCGGCGCGCCCGATCGAGGACAAGCGGGCCGAGCTCACCGCCCTCCCCGCCGATCAGCGCCTCGGCCCCGAAGACGTCGCCGCGATCCGCGAGATCGGCGACAACACCGGCTGCATGGCCCTCAAGGGCGCCAACCCCGAGCACGAAGGCGAGGAGCGCCCCGACCGCTGGCCGCTCAGCCCCGAGCTGGCCGAGGTAGGCACCCGCTGGGGGATCGATCCAGCCCGCGACCTCGTCGCGACCCACTGATCTGCAGGACCAACCTCACCCGGTACAGGGGACGGGTATTCCCCTCCTTCCCTGGGTTACTCGCTTGGATCGCCGCCAGCTGACCGCGAACGCCTAGGTGCGAGTAACAGGACGCCGGTCAGTCCGGGGAATACCCGTCCCCTCCACCACAGAGCTCCGGCAGACGCCGTCCCACGAAAAGCTGTTGGAGAGGGGTCCGGTCGCCCTCCGCGGGAATGTCCGCGAAGCGCGCGATATGCAATCTGATTCCTGCCCTCCATAGGAGGGCAGCATCTCCGGGAGCCAGGCCCGATAGGGCCGCGACAAATTCACGCGGAGGGTGACCGGACCCCTGTACCGGAGCTGCTTCGTCCTTCGCCGTCTATAGCTTCGCGCCTATGGGGATCACTGAGGGGAACCGGAAGTGGTGGACGCTGGCGGGGGCTTGCGCGGGGTTGTTCCTGCTGATGCTGGACTCGACCGTGGTGGCGCTGGCGCTGCCGGCGATCCGGCACGATGTGGACGCGAGCGCGGAGGGATTGCAGTGGGTGATGAACGGCTACCTGCTGACGATCGCGGTGCTGGTCGTGACGGCGGGGCGGCTGGGGGACATGTTCGGGCGCAAGCGGGTCTTCCTCGCCGGGATGGCGCCCGGCGCCGCCGGCGACCAGGTCGAGCTGATTGTCGGCCGGGTCCTGCAGGGCGCCGGGGCGGCGCCGATGCTCTCGCTCTCGCTGGCGCTCGTCTGGACGGCCACTCCCTCGCCGCCGCCGTCGCCGACTCGACCTGGGTCGTAGTCGTCCTCTGCGCCGTCGGCGCCGCCCTGACCTGGGCCTACGTCCGCGACCCCGACAAACCTCCAGAAGGAGAGCCGCACCACCACGTGCACCACAAGCGCTTCCATCTCTAAAGAGCTCGGTTGGAGAAGGGCCGGGTGCCCCTCCGATAGAGGCTTTGGGTCAAGCCGATAGGGCACAATGGTCCCTCCTGGGACATACGGTCTCCGGCGGAGGGGTACCCAACCCTTCACTCAACGCTGTCTGCTTGACAAACGCCATTCCGACCTGTCCACTCGGAATCGAGCAGACCGCATTCCAGAGCCGTTTCTGCCATCCTCTTGGGGATGCCTTCTTTGTCCGGGGATGAGCTCCAAGAGCTTTCGGAACGTCAAGATCCTCGGCTACTCAGAGCACTCGACGTTGTCGCCCCGGGCGGCGCGCTGCGCGAGGGAATCGACAACATCGTCCACTCGCGGACGGGCGGGCTGCTGGTCGTCGGCGACCTCGACGACATCTCCCACCTGCTCTCGGGCGGGATCAAGCTCGACGTCGACTACACGCCGGCGATGCTCTACCAGGTGGCGAAGATGGACGGGGCGATCGTCCTCAACGGCGAGGCGACCAAGATCGCCTGGGCCAACGTCCAGCTGATGCCGGACCCGACGATCCTCAGCTCCGAGACCGGCACCCGCCACCGTACCGCCGAGCGCGTCTCCAAGCAGACGACCGCGCTGGTGATCGCGATCTCGCAGCGCCGCGACGTCGTCTCGCTCTACGTCGAGGGCACCAAGTACATCCTCCAGGACATCCCGGCGGTGCTCGCGAAAGCGAACCAGGGCCTGGCCACGCTCGAGAAGTACCGCGAGCGGCTCGACCAGGTCTCCGCCCGGCTGACCCAGTTCGAGTTCGAGGGCGGCGGCGTCCTCCACGACGCGCTCTCGGTGCTGCAGCGGGCCGAGCTGGTGACGCGGATGGCGGTCGAGGTCGAGCGATACATCGTCGAGCTCGGCACCGAGGGCCGGCTGATCGAGATGCAGCTGGAGGAGACGATGGTCGGCGTCGCCGCCGACAAGACCGCCTTGATCCGCGACTACTCGGTCGAGGATTCGGAGCAGAACCTGACTGCGGTTCTGCAGGCGCTGGGCCGGATGCCACACCAGGACGTGCTCGACTTCGGTCGCCTCGCCGAGCTGCTCGGCTACGACCGCAAGGTCAACACCCTGGACTTCCCGGTCGCGCCGCGCGGATACCGGGTGTTGGGCCGGGTCCCGCGCATCCCCAAGCTTGTCGTCCAAAAGATCACCCAGGAGCTGGGCGGGCTGGAGGAGGTCCTGATGGCCTCCGACACCGAGCTCGCCGCCGTCGACGGAGTCGGCCCCGCCAGGGCCAAAGACATCCGCGAGGGCCTGCGGCGGCTCCAGGAGGTCGATCTGGTCGACCGGTACTTGCAGAGCTGACGGCACTGGGCCGTCGAAAAGAGAAAGGAGTCACCGATTTCCGAGCTAGACGAGGCCACCGTGGAGGCTGTCTTCGAGGAGGACGTCGAGTACGTCTGCGACTTCGAGGAGGGCGATAAGGTCGTCTACCCGCATCACGGCGCGGGACTGGTGATGACCAAAGAGAAGCGCGAGCTGATGGGGGAGGAACGTGAGTACCTCACGATCAAGATCCTCCACAACGAGCTCACGGTGATGGTTCCTTGCGAGAACGCCGGCAAAGCTGGTCTGCGCCGAGTCATCGACGAGGAGGAAATCAAGAAGGTCACAGGAGTTCTCACCGATGACGTCTCCGAGATGCCGAAGAACTGGAACCGGCGTTTCAAGTACAACCGCGAGAAGATCAAGACGGGAGACGTCTTCGAGCTCGCCGAGGTCGTCCGCAACCTCGCGATCCGCGAGATGGAAAAGGGCCTCTCCACGGGCGAGAAGCAGATGTACACCCGGGCGAAGAAGATCCTCGCCTCGGAGTTCATGTACGCGCTCGACAAGGACGAGGAGGGCGCGGAGGAATACCTCGACGGCCTCCTGGAGGAGCGCTTCGCAGCCACCGCGGCTTGACCAGCCGGCCGTAACCGCAGTCATCGCGGCCGCCGGCTCCGGGGAGCGACTCGGAGCCGGCGGTCCGAAGGCTTTCGTGCCGGTGGCGGGGCGGCCGATGATCGAGTGGTCGCTCGACGCCTTCCGGGCCTGCGACTCGGTGCGCTCGATCGTCGTCGCCGCGCCGCCGGGACACGTGGGCGACCTGGGGGGGCACGACCTCGGCGTCGTCCCCGGCGGCGCCACCCGCGCCCAGTCGGTCGCCAATGCGCTCGAGGCGGTGGGCACCGACTACGTCGCCGTCCACGACGCGGCGCGGCCGCTGCTGACGCCGGAGCTGGTCGAAGCGCTCCTCGCCGACCTCGGCGGTGACCCCGAGGCGGCCGGCGCGATCGCCGCCGCCCCGGTCAACGACACGATCAAGCGGGCGGCGGAAACGAACCTGCGATCGAGCACCTCAGAGGTGTCGGATCGCAGGCTCGCCATTGAAACCACCGAGGATCGGGCGCGATTGTGGCGGGCGCAGACGCCGCAGGTGTTCCGCACCGACGCCTTGCGCGAGGCGCTGGCGGCGGCGGAGCGGCCGGAGGAGGCGACCGACGAGGCGATGCTGGTCGAGGCGGCCGGCGGCAAGGTCCTGATCCATCCCGTCGCCGAGCAGAACCTGAAGGTGACGACCCCGCTCGACCTGCGCGTCGCCGAGTTGCTGCTGGCCGAGCGCGCCGCGGCGCGCTCGGAGGGCTCCTAGCGGCGCATCAGCACGTAGACGAGCATCGCCGCGAAGCAGAGCTGGCCCACCCCCAGGGCGGTGCCGAGGTTTTTGGCGCCGAGCAGCAGGGCCACCGCGGCCCCGCCGGCGAAGGCGAGCAAGAGGAGCAGGAGCTGACGGCCCATTCGGCGCGAAGTCTATGCTCGCCCCATGCTGACCGACTACCACCTGCACCTCCGGCCCGACGAGGACGGGACCGGTTTCGACCGCTATTTCACGGTCGAGAACGTCGAGCGCTACCTCGCCGCCGCCGAGGCGGCCGGGATCGAGGAGCTCGGCGTCTCCGAGCACGTCTACCGCTTCCGCCAGGCGCTCGACCTCTGGCGCCACCCGCTCTGGGTCGAAAACGCCGTCGACGACCTCGACGCCTACTGCGAGTTCGTCCGCGGCACGCCGCTGCGCCTGGGGATCGAGTGCGATCACGTCCCCGGGGCCGAGGAGCGGACCGAGGCGCTGCTGGGCGCGCGCGACTTCGACTACGTGGTCGGCTCGGTCCATTTCGTCGGCGAGGGGGACGCCGCCGTCGACCACGAGGGCTTCGACGTCTGGGAGGACGGTGGCGACGCCGACGAGATCTGGCGCCGCTATTTCGAGGCGCTCGCCGCCTGCGCCCGCTCCGGCCTCTACGACGTCCTCGCCCATCCCGACCTGGTCAAGGTCTGGGGGCGCGCGCGGCCGCTGCCGGATCGCGACCTGCGCGCCTTCTACGAGCCCGCGGTCGAGGCGATCGCCGAGAGCGGGATCGCGGTCGAGATCTCCACCGCCGGGCTGCGCAAGCCGGTCGGCGAGCTCTATCCCTCGCGCCAGTTCGCCGAGCTGTGCGTCGAGGCCGGCGCCTCCTTCGCCCTCTCCTCCGACGCGCACCTGCCCGAGCAGGTCGGCTTCGAATACGAGCGCGCGGTCGGGTTCCTGGAGGAACTGGGCATAGAGGAGATATGCGTCTTCGAGCAACGCCAGCGCAGCCTCGCCCCCCTTGGCAGCCGCGTCCGCTGAGCATGGTCGGGATCGGATACGACAGCCACCGCTTCGCCGCCGGCCGGCGCCTCGTCCTCGGCGGCGTTGAGATCGACCACGACCGGGGGCTCGAGGGACACTCCGACGCCGACGTCCTCACCCACGCGGTGATCGACGCCCTGCTCGGCGCCGCCGGCCGCGGCGACATCGGCTCGATGTTCCCCGACGACGACCCGGCCTGGAAGGACGCCGACTCGATCGACCTCCTGCGCACGGTCGTCGGCACGATCGCCGGCCCGATCGTCAACATCGACGCCACCCTGATCTGCGAGCAGCCCCGCCTCGGCCCCTACAAGGCCGAGATGGAGCGGGCGATCGCCGAGGCCACCTCGGCCCGCGTCAGCGTCAAGGCGACCAGCAACGAGGGCATGGGCTGGATCGGCCGCGGCGAGGGAATCGCCTGCATCGCGGTGGCGAGCGTCGAGAGCGAATAGTCTTCCGGCGGGCATGGCGAACTCGCGCGTGAACCTGGCCGGCCTGCGCGGCTCGATCTCGGACTCGCTGTTCGAGGCGAAGGTGCTGCGCGAGGCCGGGATCCTGGCGCCGACGCGCCCTGACAAGGCGCTGCGGATCGGCGGCACCTTCCTGCGCTGGGGCGCCTCGCCGGCGACCGGCGTCACCACCGCGGCGATCCACCACCCGCACGAGCTGGCGATCGTCGACGAGCGCGGCGCCCTCAGCTGGGAGCGGCTGCACCGCCGCTCCAACGCGCTCGCCCACTCGCTGGCGGCGATGGGGATCGGCCACGGCGACGGGGTCGGGATCATGTGCCGCAACCACCGCGGCTTCATCGAGACCACCCTCGCCGCCGCCAAGCTCGGCGCCAGCGCGCTCTACCTGAACACGATGTTCGCCGGACCGCAGCTGGCCGAGGTGACCAGGCGCGAGGGCCCGAAGGTGCTCGTCTACGACGAGGAGTTCGGCGATCTGCTCGCCGGCGTCGACGAGTCGGTCGAGCGGGTCGTCGCCTGGTGCGACGGCGAGGCCGCGGGGACCACGCTCGACGGCCTTATCGAGGCGGGCGACGAGTCCGACCACAAGCCGCCGCCCGACAAACCGCGCTTCGTGATCCTCACCTCCGGCACCACCGGCACCCCGAAGGGCGCCCAGCGCTCCAGCCCCGACGGCCTGCTGGCGCTCGCCTCGCTGATCGACAAGATCCCTTTCCGCAGCCGGATGACGATGATGATCGCGGCGCCGCTCTTCCACTCCTGGGGCTTCTTCCACTTCGTGATGAGCCTGCCGACCGCCTCGACGATGGTGCTGCGCCGCCGCTTCGACCCGGAGGGGACGCTGCAGGCAGTCGAACAGAGCCGCGCCGACGTGCTGGCGGCGGTTCCGGTGATGATCCAGCGCATCCTCACCCTGCCCGACGAGGTGCTCGACCGCCACAGCCTGCCCTCGCTGAAGATCACCTCGCTGTCGGGCTCGGCGCTCCCGGGCGAGCTGGCGATCGAGTGGATGGACCGCTTCGGCGACAACGTCTACAACCTCTACGGCTCGACCGAGGTCGCCTACGCGACCGTCGCCACGCCCGAGGACCTGCGCGCCGCCCCCGGCACCGCCGGCAAGCCGCCGCGCGGGACCCAGATCCGCCTCTACGACGAGCAGGGCAGGGAGGTGCCGCAGGGGGAGGTCGGCCGCATCTTCGTCGGCAACGAAATGGCCTTCGAGGGCTACACCGGCGGTGGCGGCAAGGAGATCATCGACGGGCTCTACTCGAGCGGCGACGTCGGTCACATCGACGCCGACGGGCGCCTCTTCATCGACGGCCGCGACGACGAGATGATCGTCTCCGGCGGCGAGAACGTCTTCCCGCGCGAGGTCGAGGACCTGCTCGCCGACCACGAGGCGGTCGAGGAGGTGGCGGTGATCGGGGTCGAGGACGAGCAGTTCGGCCAGCGGCTGAAGGCCTTCGTCGTCGTCCGTCCGGGAACCGAGATCGACGCCGGGGAGCTGACCGCGCACGTCAAGGCCCACCTCGCCTCTTACAAGGCGCCGCGCGAGGTCGAGTTCCTCGACGAGCTGCCGCGGAACGCCACCGGGAAGGTCTTGAAGAAGGATTTACGGGCTCGGCACGAGCAGGCGTCGGCTTAGTGGGGGAGCCGGGGGGGTTACAGGGCGGGCAACACCGGGGGGGGGGCGGGGGGG
>JBQCDH010000013.1:0-10473 GCA_051961435.1 Solirubrobacterales bacterium | reverse complement strand
GGGCGAGGACGTCTTCTTCTCCGCCTCCGGCGTCACCGACGGCGATGTCCTCCAGGGGGTCCGCTACCGGGGGCCTGGGGCGACGAGCGAATCGCTGGTGATGCGCTCACGCTCGGGGACGGTGCGGCTGATCCAGTCAACCCACGTCCTGTCGAAGCTGCGCAGGATCATCGGCGAGCGCTACGGCTGAGGCAGCGCTCGCTCAGTCGCTCTCGCTGCATCCCCCGGCCTGCTCGGTTTTCACCGCCTCTGGTCTCGAGTACGGCATTTCGCCGGTGTCGTGGAGCTCGTGGCGGAGGCTGTTGATCACGGCTCCGGCGAGGAGCGCCAGGCTGAGCGCGTAGAACCAGAGCAGGGTGATGAGGACGAAGCCGAGAGTCGAGCCGAACTGCGAGAGGCTCGAGATGTTCGAGAGGTAGAAAGGGAACGCCCAGTTGGCGATGCCGGCGGTCAGCGTGACGAACAGCGCGCCCGGCCAGACGTCTCGCCATGGCATGTGGCCTTTCGGCACCGCCCAGAAGATCACGCAGCAGATCGCGAAGGTGATCAGCAGAGCCGCGGCCAGGAGCAGAATCGTGTCGATCGCCTTGATGTGCGAGAGGCCGAAGGGGAGGCGGTCGGTGCTGGAGACGACGGCGCTCTCGAAGGTGGGGACGAAGATGCTGGCGGCGATGAAGAGGACGACCACGGCCAGCATCGCGAAGGAGAAGCGCTTCTGCTCGACCCAGCCGCGGCACTCGACGTGGTAGATGCGACAGAAGGCGGTGTCCATCGCCCCCCAGAAGGAGGCGCCGATCCAGAGCGAGCCGGCGAAGGCGGCGATCCCGATCGTCGTCGAGTTGTCCTGGATCCGCGTCAGCACGTCGGTGAGCGTGTGCTGCTCGGTATTGGGGAAGAGGCGCTGGAGGTCGATGAGGACGCTGGTTTCGACCCCTTCGATCTTCAGCACCTGGCCGAAGACGAAGAGGACGAGCAGGGCGAAGGGGAAGACCGCCAACATCAGGTTGTAGGCGACCATCGCCGAGAGTCCGGTGACGTTCTCGCGGTAGGCGCGCTGCCAGAAGGCGCGGAGCCAGGGGCGTGGATGGCGAAGGGGGCTGGGCACTTGACTTCACAAAATGAAGCGACTACTATCCGAACAGGCGTTTGGCAGTTTTGAGACGCCCGCCCTGTAGGGCACAATGACGGATGTAGACGCTACTTTCGCGGGCCACGTCTTCGGTCCGCTTTTTGTCGGTACGGCGCGACTTTCGGGTCGCGGCGGCATTTCATCCCCAGGACTAAACATCGAGCGCAAGGGAACGAGTAAGAACGGATGCTGGTAGCAGAGCTTCAGGAACTGGACGAGGTCAAAAACCTCATCAACCGCGGGCAGCAGCTCGGGGTTCTGACCTTCGGCGACGTCGCCTCGGCGGTCTCCGAGGTCGATCTCGACGAGTCTGACGTCGAGGACCTCTACGGCCACCTCGAGAAGTCGGGGATCGAGCTCGTCGAGGACATGGACCCGGCGCAGAAAGCCGCCGCCGAAGCGCTCCCCGCGGACACCGGGAAAAAAGGTCGCCGGCGCCAGAAACAGGCGCTCGACCTGAAACCGGACATGACCACCGATTCCTTGCAGCTGTTCCTCAAGGACATCGGCAAAGTTCGCCTGCTGACCGCCCAGGAGGAGGTCGAACTGGCGAAACGGATCGAGCGCGGCGACCTCGACGCGAAGCAGAAAATGGTCGAGTCGAACCTGCGACTCGTCGTCTCGATCGCGAAAAACTACCGGAACCAGGGCCTGCCCTTCCTCGATTTGATCCAGGAGGGGACGCTGGGCCTGGTCCGCGCGGCGGAGAAGTTCGACTACCGCAAGGGCTTCAAGTTCTCCACCTACGCGACCTGGTGGATCCGCCAGGCGATCGCCCGCGCGCTCGCCGACAAGGCGCGGACGATCCGGATCCCGGTCCACGTCGTCGAGAAGCTGAACAAGATCGGGCGCGCCGAGCGCAAGCTGGTCACCGAGCTGGGTCGCGAGCCCACCCCGGAGGAGATCGCCGAGGTGACCGGGATCGATCCCGAGGAGGTCGACTCGATCAAGCGCTCCGCCCAGGCCCCGGTCTCGCTGGAGAAGCCGGTTGGCGACGAGGAGGAGTCGGAGTTCGGCCAGTTCATCGCCGACGAGAAGGCCGAGTCCCCGTTCGACCGGGCCGCCGACCTGCTGACCAAAGAGGCGCTGAAAGAGGCCCTCGAGAACCTCTCCTACCGCGAGCGCCGCGTGCTCGAGCTCCGCTACGGGCTCGGCGGCGAGCACCCGCGGACCCTGGACGAGGTCGGCCGCACCTTCAACGTCACCCGTGAGCGGATCCGCCAGATCGAGAACCAGAGCCTGAAAAAGCTCCAGTCCCTCGGCGAGGCGCAGAAACTCCGCGAGGTCGCTTAAGGCGCTTCCCCGGGGGAGGGTGCCGATACCCCTTCCCCGGGAATTGCGCGGCACGCCGCTTCGCGGCTTAGCCGCAATCGAAGAGCGCGGGCTGCGCCCGCGCAAACATCAGATTGCATATCGCCGAACATTCCCGCCTCAGGGGTATCGGCACCCTCCAACAGGCGTGCGCCGGCAGACGCCAGCTGACGAAATGGGCACCGGGCGTCCCGATGAGACTGGTCGGTGAGGGAGTCTCCCTCTACCGCTACGGCTTCAGCATTAAGTGATTTGGCTGGCTGGCCGATAGAGACTGCGATGTTCGACATCGATTCAGCCTTGCGCACCCTGATCGAGCGGGGTGGGTCCGACTTGCACGTCAAGGTGGGAGTGCCGCCGACGGCGCGCCTGCACGGCGAGCTGGCGCCGCTGGAGGGCTACCAGCCGCTGCGGCCGGACGACACCGAAAAGGCCTTCCAGGACATGGCCGAGGTGCGGTCGCTGACCGAATTCGAGGAATGCGGCGAGGCCGACTTCTCGTATTCGATTCCCGGCCTCTCGCGCTTCCGCGTCAACACCTTCAAGCAGCGCGACTCGATCTCGATCGTCTGCCGCGCGATCCCCTTCGAAATCCGCTCGGTCGACGACCTCGGCCTGCCGCCGGTGGTGACCAAGCTGGCCGAAGAGCAGCGCGGGATCATCCTCGTCACCGGCACCACCGGCTCGGGCAAGAGCACGACGCTGGCGGCGATGATCGACCACATCAACCGCACCCGGACCGACCACATCATCACCCTCGAGGACCCGATCGAGTACCTGCACGAAGACAAAAACTCGATCGTCAACCAGCGCGAAGTCGGCTCCGACACCGAAAGCTTCGCCCGCGCGATGCGCCGCGTCCTGCGCCAGGACCCCGACGTGATCCTGATCGGCGAGATGCGCGACGAGGAGACGGTGCGGACCGCGCTCTCGGCGGCCGAGACCGGCCACCTCGTCCTCTCCACCGTCCACACCCTCGACGCGACCGAGACGGTCAACCGCATCGTCGACTTCTTCCCGCCCCACCTGCAGCACCAGGCCCGCGTGATGCTGGCGGCGACCCTCAAGGGGGCGATCGCCCAGCGCCTCGTCCCCGACGTCACCGGCGACGGCCGCGTCCCCGCTTCCGAGATCCTCGTCGTCACCGGCCGCGTCCAGGACCTGATCATGAACCCGGAGGAGACCGGCAAGATCACCGAAGTGATCGCCGAGGGCGAGTACTACGGGATGCGCACCTTCGACCAGTCCCTGCTCCACTACGTGATGGAGGGCAAGGTCACCGAGCACGTGGCTCTGGAGTACGCCTCTAGCCCGCACGACTTCAAGCTGATGCTCGCCGCCGGCGGCCAGCGGGCGAGCGGGATCGAGCAGATGGCGGGTCAGTCTGCCGAGTAGTACGGGCGTCCACGGGCTCCGGCTCGGGCGCTGCGCGATTCAAGCTTTCGGTTTGCGCAGCCGATCCAGTCGCGTGATGATTGCGATCGATCGCTTCATCCTGCTTGTTCGCGATATGCGCCGCAATGAGCGCGGGATGGCGGTGGCGACCGCGCTGATCGCGATGACCGTCGCCTTCTCCTTCGCCAGCGCCGCCGTCGTCTTCTCGGTCAACACCCAGCACGGCACCATCCGCGACCACGACGCCAAGGAAGCGATCGCCGCCGCCGACGCCGGCGCCAACGTGGCGCTGATGCGGATGAACCAGTTCTCGAAGGCGGTCAGCACGGCCAATCCCTGCGTCGGTCTCAGCGGCAGCACCCTGGTCGTCGCCAGGGCCGAAGCCGACGGCTGGTGCCCGCAGCTGACCGGGACGGTCGGCAACGCGACCTACTCCTACCGGGTCGGACCGAATACGACTGCCTGCAGCGTCTCGACCTCCTGCGTGGTCGCGGTGGGGACCTCGAACGGAGTCAGCCGCCGGATCGAGGTGACGCTGGGAACCAGCACCGTCGGCAGCGCTTTCTCGCACGCCGGGGTTCTCGGCAACGAAGACATCACGCTCGAAAACAACGCAGACATCCGGGTCGGCGTCGGCACCAACGGCAACGTGAAATTGGGCAACGGAGCGAGCATCTGTGGCGACATTCGCCACGGGGTCGGCAAGGAACTCACCTTCACCAACAATTCGTCGCAATGCAGCGGCTATGGGAAAACCGAAGGCAATGAAACGTTGCCCCCGGTGAGCAGCTTCATGCCCGAAGACATCGCGACGAACAACAGCGACAAACGGCTCGTCAAGTGCGTCTCGACCAACAATCCCACGGAATGCCAGTTCGACTCCTACACGAAAAGCTGGGAAACGAACGTCCCCTGGAACGCGACGACGAGGACGATCGAACCGGCCCAGAACTCCAGCCTGACCCTGACCGGCGGGGACTACTTCATCTGTCGCCTGGTCCTGGGCAACAACGCCCACCTGATCATGGGGGCCACCGCGACGGTGCGGATCTTCTTCGACACCCCCGAAAACTGCGGCGCGAAAGCCGGGTCGACGTGGGAACCGATCGTGGTTCAGAACAACGCCGACATCACCTCCAGCGGCTACCAGCCCACGGCAGGGAAATTCTCGGTCCCCGGCCTCTACGTGACCGGATCGACCTCGATCCCGAGCAAGATCGTCTTCTCCAACAACAGCGGCTCCAACCAGTTCGTCCTCTACGCGCCGAACTCCAACCTCTACTTCGAAAACAACGCCACTTACAAAGGCGCGATCGCCGGCAAGACGGTCTACTTCACCAACCACGCCAAGGTCGAACAGGACGAAGGCTTCGAACCTCCGAAGCTGGGCGGCTCGACCATCTTCGCGCGCCAGTCCTACGTCGAGTGCACCGGCGCGACCGCTTCGCCGCCCAGCGCCAGCTGCTGATCGCCCGCGCGATCGCGACCGGGACTCAAGGTCGCCGCCTCAGATGTCGAGCTAGTAAGCGGACGTTCCATGCGAGAGAAGCTGAACGAAAACCCGCTGGCCCAGGTCGCCCTGATCGGCGTCCTGCTCGTGCTCGGCATCGTGATGCTGACGTCGATGGGCGGCGGCGGCGAATCGGAATCGGAACCCGCAGCCGAATCGTCGACCACGACCACCAGCGCGCCGGCGATCACCCCCGCCGGTGAAACGCCTGTTACCGGAGGTCCTTCCACGCCTCCCGCGGCGCCCCCACCGCCCAAGGCCGTCACCGCCGCGTTCAACGGGGGCGAAACCGTGGTGCTGCTGATCGTCCGCGAAGGCGGGATCGACGACCGCCTGGTCCGCGAGGATTCGGGAGCGCTCGAAGCGATCCCGGGCGTCGCCCTCTTCGTCGTCCCGGCGAAGCACATCGCCCGCTACGCGGCGATCACCGAGGGCGCCGGCGTCAACCGCGTTCCGGCGCTCGTCGTGCTCCGACCCAAGGCCCTCAGCCACGGAGTTCCCACCGCCTCGGTCAGCTACGGCTACCAGGGCGCCGAAAGCGCCGTCCAGGCGGTGGTCGACGCCCGCTACAAGGGCCGCACGCTCACTTACCACCCGTAAGCCATGGATTACGGGGAATATCCGGGGCACCTGCGTCCGGTTCCCGACTCCGGCGACTCGACCGCGCCGGCGCTGACGCCGGAAGAGCAGGGGACGCCGGGGCTGACGCCGCCCATGCAGCGGGGGCGCTCCAGCGGCTTCATCACCGACGTCATCGTCGATCTCGGCTACGTGCCCGCCGAGCGGGCGCGCCAGGCGATCGAAGAGGCCCGCACCGCCGGGCTGCCCCCGGAGGCGCTGCTGCTCCAGCAGGGCGCGATCAACGGCGACCAGCTCTCGCGCGCGGTCGCCGAGCGCTACGGGCTCGACCACATCGACCTCTCCAACTACCCGGTCGACATGGCCGCCGCCAACCTGATCGCGGTCACCACCGCCCGCCGCTACCGAGCGCTGCCGGTCGGCTTCGTCGACAAGCAGACTCTGCTGGTCGCGATGGGGGACCCGACCAACGTCCTGGCGGTCGACGACATCGGGCTCGCGACCGGGCTCGACTGCCGGGTCGCGGTCGCCGCCGAGGACGACATCGAAGCGCTGATCACCCGGCTCAACACGCTGCAGAGCTCGGTCACCGAGGCGGTGATCGAAGGCGAAGAGGAGGAAGGCGACCTCGCCGAGGTCTCGCAGATGGAGGTCGGGGCGGAGGACGCTCCCGTGATCAAACTCGTCTACAGCATCCTCGGCCAGGCGGTCGGCGAGGGCGCCTCCGACATCCACTTCGAGCCCGACGAGCAGGACATGAGGGTGCGCTTCCGCATCGACGGCGTCCTGCGCGAGGCCGCCAACGTGCCCAAGCGGATGGTCAGCGCGGTGATCTCGCGGGTGAAGATCATGAGCGAGCTGAACATCGCCGAGAAACGGGTTCCGCAGGACGGGCGCGTCAGCATCACCGTCGAGGATCGCCGCGTCGACCTCCGCGTCACCACGCTGCCGACCCAGAAGGGGGAGGGGGCGACGATCCGCATCCTCGACAAGGACAACGCCCAGCGCAGCCTCGACGAGCTCGGCATGGACGGCACCGCGCGGGAACGCTTCGAGCAGGCCTTCCGCAGCGCCTACGGCGCGGTCCTCGTCACCGGCCCGACCGGTTCGGGCAAGAGCACGACCCTCTACGCCGCGCTGCAGTCGCTGAACCAGGTCGAGAAGAACATCATCACGATCGAGGACCCGGTCGAGTACCAGATCGGCGGCATCAACCAGATCAACGTCAACCGCCCGGCCGGCCTCGACTTCGCCACCGGGCTGCGCTCGATCCTCCGCGCCGACCCCGACATCGTGATGGTGGGCGAGATCCGCGACGGCGAGACGGCGCGGATCGCGATCGAGGCCGCGCTGACCGGCCACATGATGCTGACCACCCTCCACACCAACGACGCTCCCGGCGCGATCACGCGCTTGACGAAGATGGAAATCGAGCCCTTCCTGATCGCCTCCGCCGTCGACTGCGTCGTCGCCCAGCGGCTGGCGCGCAAGCTCTGCAGCCACTGCAAGCGGCGCGCGGTCATCCCCGTCAAAGCGCTGGCCGACGCGGGGTTGCGGGTGGGCGCCGAGGTCGAGGCCTACGAGCCGGTCGGGTGCGCGCGCTGCAGCAACAGCGGCTACCGCGGCCGGGTCGGGCTCTACTCGGTGATGACGATGAGCGAGCGGATCAAGGAGATGGCCGTCTCGGGGGCTTCGGAGGCCGACATCGGCGCCGCCGCCACCGAGGAGGGGATGCTGACCCTGCGCGAGGACGGGCTGGCGAAGGTGCGGGCCGGGTTGACCAGCCTCGAGGAGGTGCTCCGTGTCACCACCTGATCCCGCGGCTAATTTCTTTCGGGTATCGAGAAAACCGGCGCGGCGGCCGATGTAGAGCCCATGAGCTTCGATTTCTCGGAGGTCCTGCGGCGCATGGTCGAGGCACGCGCCTCGGACGTTCACCTCACCGCCGGCTTCCCGCCCGCGATCCGCGACAAGGGGCAGATCACGCCGATGGAGGGCTTTCCGGTCCTCGGGCCCCAGGACACCCGCGAGGTCGTCTACGGCATCCTCAACGATGACCAGCGGAAACGGTTCGAGGTGCAGAAACAGCTCGACTTCGCCTACGCGATTCCCGGCGTCGCCCGCTTCCGCGTCAACTGCTTCTTCCAGCGCGGCGCCGTCAGCGCCGCCTTCCGCTTCGTCCCGCAGGAGATCCCAGCGCTCGACTCTCTCGGCGTCCCCCAGGTCCTGCACGAGATGACGCAGAAACCGCGCGGCTTCGTCCTCGTCACCGGCCCGACCGGTTCGGGCAAGAGCACGACGCTGGCGGCGATGATCGACCTGATCAACTGCGAGCGCCAGGACCACATCCTCACGATCGAGGACCCGATCGAGTTCCTGCACCGGCACAAGAAGTCGATCGTCAACCAGCGTGAGATCGGGTCGGATGCCGATGACTTCGCGCTCGGCCTCAAGGCCGCGTTGCGAGAGGATCCCGACGTGATCCTGGTCGGCGAGATGAGGGACCTGGAGACGATCGCCACGGCGCTGACCGCGGCGGAGACCGGCCACCTCGTCTTCGCCACCCTCCACACCCAGTCGACCGCGCAGACGGTCGACCGGATCATCGACGTCTTCCCGCCCCAACAGCAGGGGCAGGTGCGGACCCAGCTCTCGATCGCGCTGCAGGGCATCGTCACCCAGCAGCTGCTGCCGACCGCCGACGGCGCCGGCCGCGTGGTCGCCACCGAGGTCCTGGTGCCGACGCCGGCGATCCGCAACCTGATCCGCGAGGGGAAAACGCACCAGATCTACTCTGCGGTGCAGACCTCGGGCGCGGTGGGGATGCAGACGATGGACGCCGACCTGGCGCGGCTCGTGCGCGGCGGCAAGATCACCCGCCAGCTCGCCCAGCAGCGCTCCTCGGTGCCCGAGGAGCTCAAACGGCTGCTCGGAGCCGAGCCGGTGCAGGCGCCGGCGGCGATGGGCATGGACGGCAACGGCGGCTACGCCCAGCCGCAAGCGGCGCCGCCGAGCTACACGACCGGAGGCTAGGCGATGGCCGCCTCCGCGACCACCTTCTCCTTCCGGGCGATGGACCCCGCCGGCGCCGCGACCAGCGGCGAGATCGAGGCGGAGTCGAAGTCGCAGGTCGCCGAGGCGCTGCGCCAGCGCGGCCTGATCGTCCTCGACGTCACCGAAAAGGCCTCCCCGGTCAACGTCGAGGACTTCTTCAAGCGCTGGCAGAAGGTCGACATGCGGGAGCTGGCGGTCTTCTCGCGCCAGTTCGCCACCCTCGTCGCCTCCGGGATGCCGATGCTGCGGACGCTGAGGACCCTGGAGGAACAGACGAAGGACGAAATGATCCAGGAGGCGACCGCGGGCCTGCGCGCCGACGTCGAGGCGGGCTCCTCGCTCGAGCAGGCGATGGAGCGGCACCCGAAAGTCTTCGACCGGCTCTTCCGGGCGATGGTGCGCTCGGGCGAGCAGTCGGGTCGGCTCGACGAGGCGCTCGACCGGATCGCATACCAGGTCGAGAAACAGGACGCGCTGCGCCGGCAGGTGAAATCGGCGCTGATGTACCCGGCGGTCGTCTTCACCTTCGCGGTCGTCGTCCTCGTCGCGATCGTCGTCTTCGTGATCCCGGTCTTCGTCGGCATCTTCAAGGAGATCGCCGAAGAACACCCCGGCGAAAGCGCGGCGCTGCCGCCCCCGACCCAGCTCTGCGTCGCCGTCTCCGAAGCGCTGACCGGTTACTGGTTCGTGATCATCCCGGCGATCGTGATCAGCGGCTTCGTCTTCTTCCGCTGGAAGAAAACCGAACGCGGCCGCGACGTCTGGGAGCGGTTCATCCTCCGGCTCCCGTTCAAAATCGGCGACGTGATCCAGAAGGTGGCGCTGGCCCGCTGGTCGCGCACCTTCGCCGGCTCGGTCTCGGCCGGGGTGCCGATGCTGCAGGCGATCAAACTGACCGGCCAGACCGCCGGCAACATCGTCATCGAGCAGTCGATGGAGGACGTCTACGACTCGGTCAAGCGCGGTGGCTCGCTCGCCGGCCCGATCGAGGGCAACGACGTCTTCCCGCCGATGGTCGGCCACATGGTCGCGGTCGGCGAGGAGACCGGGCAGCTGGAGACGATGCTCGGCAAAATCGCCGACTTCTACGAGGCCGAGGTCGACGCCAAGGTGAAAGCGCTGACGGCGCTGCTGGAGCCGCTGATGATCGTCTTCGTCGGCGGCATGGTCGGGTTCATCGTGATCTCGATGTACCTGCCGATGTTCAGCATCTACGAAAAGATCCGCTGATCCTCATCGTTTTTCGTCTCTCCTTCTGGACGTGCGTCCAGATGCTCATCGAGGTTCTCCAAGTAACCCCAATTTCGAGGATGTTGAGCCGGCGGGTCGGGCCGATCTAGTGCGGGGTATCAACTCCGCCAGCGCCCCGGAGGGTCTGGCTCCAACAATTAGGAATCTAGGAGAAAAAGAATGTTCATCCAGAATCTCCGGGCCAAGGTCGGTGCCCGGCTCAACGGCGACGGCGAGGCGGGGTTCACCCTGATCGAGCTCCTCG
>JBQCDH010000012.1:0-60367 GCA_051961435.1 Solirubrobacterales bacterium | reverse complement strand
CGAACCAGGGGCTTGCCCCTGGGGCAGAGCCGCGAACGGGTGAGTAACACGTGGGTAACGTGCCCCGATGAACGGGACAACCCGAGGAAACTCGGGCTAATACCGTATGTGCCTCCGCACCTCAAGGCGCGGATGTAAAGGTAGCTTCGGCTTCCGCATTGGGATGGGCCCGCGGCCCATTAGCTTGTTGGTGAGGTAATGGCTTACCAAGGCTTCGATGGGTAGCTGGTCTGAGAGGACGATCAGCCACACTGGGACTGAGACACGGCCCAGACTCCTACGGGAGGCAGCAGTGGGGAATCTTGCGCAATGCGCGAAAGCGTGACGCAGCAACGCCGCGTGGGGGAAGACGGCCTTCGGGTTGTAAACCCCTTTCAGGAGGGACGAAGGTTCGCCGGTTAATAGCCGTGCGGATTGACGGTACCTCCACAAGAAGCTCCGGCTAACTACGTGCCAGCAGCCGCGGTAATACGTAGGGAGCAAGCGTTGTCCGGAATCATTGGGCGTAAAGCGCGCGTAGGTGGCCTCATAAGTCCGCTGTGAAAGTCAAAGGCTCAACCTTTGAAAGCCGGTGGATACTGTGGGGCTAGAGTACGGAAGAGGCGAGTGGAATTCCTGGTGTAGCGGTGGAATGCGCAGATATCAGGAGGAACACCAATAGCGAAGGCAGCTCGCTGGGACGTTACTGACACTGAGGCGCGAAAGCGTGGGGAGCGAACAGGATTAGATACCCTGGTAGTCCACGCCGTAAACGATGGGTACTAGGTGTGGGAGGTGTCGACTCCTCCCGTGCCGTCGCTAACGCACTAAGTACCCCGCCTGGGGAGTACGGCCGCAAGGCTAAAACTCAAAGGAATTGACGGGGGCCCGCACAAGCAGCGGAGCATGTGGTTTAATTCGACGCAACGCGAAGAACCTTACCTGGGCTTGACATGTTCCTGACCGTCCTGGAAACAGGGCTTCCCTTCGGGGCAGGATCACAGGTGGTGCATGGCTGTCGTCAGCTCGTGTCGTGAGATGTTGGGTTAAGTCCCGCAACGAGCGCAACCCCCGTCGCATGTTGCCAGCATTTAGTTGGGGACTCATGCGAGACTGCCGGTGACAAACCGGAGGAAGGTGGGGATGACGTCAAGTCATCATGCCCCTTATGTCCAGGGCTACACACGTGCTACATTGGCGCATACAAAGGGCAGCAATACCGCGAGGTGGAGCAAATCCCATAAAGTGCGCCTCGGTTCGGATTGGAGGCTGAAACTCGCCTCCATGAAGGTGGAGTTGCTAGTAATCGCGGATCAGCAATGCCGCGGTGAATACGTTCCCGGGCCTTGTACACACCGCCCGTCACACCACGAAAGCGAGCAACACCCGAAGCCGGTGGCCTAACCGCAAGGAGGGAGCCGTCGAAGGTGGGGCCCGTGATTGGGGTGAAGTCGTAACAAGGTAGCCGTAGCGGAAGCTGCGGCTGGATCACCTCCTTTCTAGGGAGATTTCTCTAGAACGTCGACCGGGCTCCTCATCAGCTTCCAGCTGGTGAGTACGCTGCTCAGTTTTGAGAGACCACCCATGGAGACCCCGTGGGTGCGCCTCGGTGGACCTTGAAAACTGCACAAGGCCAAAAATCAGGACTCGCGCGACGCGGGTCCTGAGGGTATTTAATTTCGATTCACACACTTTCGAGTGAGTGAGTCGCTCACCGTCAAGATAGTAAGAGTTTACGGTGGATGCCTTGGCACCAGGAGTCGATGAAGGACGTGGACGGCTGCGATAAGCCGCGGTAAGGCGCTGAACAGCCTTTGACCCGCGGATCTCCGAATGGGAAAACCCGGCGTCGGTAATGCGGCGTCATCTGTCGGTGAATACATAGCCGGCAGAGGGAAACCGGGCGAACTGAAACATCTAAGTAGCCCGAGGAATAGAAATCAACCGAGACTCCCTGAGTAGTGGCGAGCGAAAAGGGATCAGCCCAAACCCGACAGATGCAAGCGGGCACGCGTTGTCTGTTGGGGGTTGTAGGGCGTCATGTCCGAGCTGTGCCTGGCTCGGCGACAGTTACAAAATCAGGCGTTAGCCGAAGCGAGTGGAACCTCGCACCACAGAGGGCAATCGTCCCGTAGGTGAAAGCGCGCTGATCTGTCGATTGACGTTCCTGAGTAAGACCGCACCCGTGAAACGCGGTCTGAACCTGGGGGGACCACCCTCCAAGGCTAAGTACTACCTGGTGACCGATAGTGAACTAGTACCGTGAGGGAAAGGTGAAAAGTACCCCTGAAGGGGAGTGAAATAGTACCTGAAACCGTAGACTTACAAGTGGTCGGAGCACCTTCGGGTGTGACGGCGTGCTTTTTGCATCACGAGCCGGCGAGTTACTCGTCAGTGGCAAGGTTAAGCGATGAGCGGAGCCGTAGCGAAAGCGAGTCTGAATAGGGCGACACAGTCACTGGCGGTAGACCCGAAACTGAGCGAGCTATCCATGGGCAGGCTGAAGCGGGGGTAAGACCTCGTGGAGGGCCGAACCGACCTAGGTTGAAAACTGGGCGGATGACCTGTGGATCGGAGTGAAAGGCTAATCAAGCTCAGAGATATCTGGTTCTCTCCGAAATATATTTAGGTATAGCCTCGAGTAATTGTGTTGCGGCCGTAGAGCACTGTTTGGATTAGGGGCCCTACCAGGTTACCGACTTCAGGCAAACTCCGAAGACCGTTACATTTAACTCGGGAGTCAGTGTGCGGGGGATAAACTTCGTACGCGAGAGGGAAACAACCCAGACCATCAGCTAAGGACCCCAAGTGTTAGCTAAGTGGCAAACGATGTCCGAATGCAGAGACAACCAAGAGGTTGGCTTAGAAGCAGCCATCCTTAAAAGAGTGCGTAACAGCTCACTGGTCAAGTGTTCGGGCGCGGATAATTCAACGGGGCTCAAGCTAACCTCCGAAGCTATGGGTGTGCAGGCCTGCGGGTTCTGCACGCGGTAGGAGAGCGTTCCAGTTGCGTGAAGCGGTGTCGTAAGGCCCCGTGGAGTGGCTGGAAGTGAGAATGCCGGCATGAGTAACGAAAGTGGGGTGAGACTCCCCACCACCGATTGTCCAAGGTTTCCTGAGTAAAGTTCGTCTGCTCAGGGTTAGTCGGGACCTAAGGCGAGGCCGAAAGGCGTAGCCGATGGCCAACAGGTTGATATTCCTGTACCACGTCGTTTCCGTTATGACCGATGGGGGGACGGGGAAGGGTAAGGGAACCCAGGCGATGGTCGTCCTGGGGCAAGCACGTAGCTAGTCGCTGTAGGAAAATCCGCAGCGGCGTTTTGACGCGAGGTGCGATGCCAGCTGGCTTGACCGCCGGCGAGTCCCCGATCCCATGCCTCCGAGAAAAGCCTCTAGGCAGGATTCGCGTGCCCGTACCGATAACCGACACAGGTGGACAAGTAGAACATACTGAGGTGAGCGAGCTAACTCTCGTTAAGGAACTCGGCAAAATCGTCCCGTAACTTCGGGAGAAGGGACGCCCCGGTAGGGTGAACTCCATACGGAGGGAGCCCGAGGGGGCCGCAGTGAATTGGTCCAACCGACTGTTTACCAAAAACACAGGGCTCTGCTAAGTCGTAAGACGACGTATAGGGTCTGACGCCTGCCCGGTGCCGGAAGGTTACGCGGACTTGTTAGCGCTTCGGCGCGAAGCAATGAAGCTAAGCCCCGGTAAACGGCGGCCGTAACTATAACGGTCCTAAGGTAGCGAAATTCCTTGTCGGGTAAGTTCCGACCTGCACGAATGGCGTAACGAGTTGGACGCTGTCTCAACGAGAGGCTCGGTGAAATTAAAGTCTCGGTGAAGATGCCGAGTACCCGCAGCTAGACGGAAAGACCCCGTGAACCTTTACTGCAACTTGATATTGGAGTTTGGGGTATCTCGCTCAGGATAGGTGGGAGACTGTGAACCAGTGGCTTTGGCCGCTGGGGAGTCACCCTTGAGATACCACCCTTGGTGCTCTGGGCTTCTAACACCGCGCCGTGATCCGGGCGGTGAACAGTGTCAGGCGGGCAGTTTGACTGGGGCGGTCGCCTCCTAAAGAGTAACGGAGGCGCCCAAAGGTTCCCTCAGTACGGTTGGAAATCGTGCGTAGAGTGTAAAGGCAACAAGGGAGCTTGACTGCGAGACCGACGGGTCGAGCAGGAACGAAAGTTGGGCTTAGTGATCCGGCGGTAGCAAGTGGAAGCGCCGTCGCTCAACGGATAAAAGGTACTCCGGGGATAACAGGCTTATCGGTTCCAAGAGTCCACATCGACGAACCGGTTTGGCACCTCGATGTCGGCTCGTCGCATCCTGGGGCTGGAGTAGGTCCCAAGGGTTGGGCTGTTCGCCCATTAAAGCGGTACGCGAGCTGGGTTCAGAACGTCGTGAGACAGTTCGGTCCCTATCTGCTGTGGGCGTTGGAGAGTTGAGAGGAGTCATCCCTAGTACGAGAGGACCGGGATGAACATGCCTCTGGTGTATCTGTTGTCCTGCCAAGGGCATCGCAGGTTAGCTACGCATGGAACGGATAACCGCTGAAAGCATCTAAGCGGGAAGCCGTCCTCAAGATAAGCTCTCCCATCCCCTTGAGGGAGTAAGAGCCCTGGTAGACCACCAGGTTGATAGGCCGGCGGTGGAAGTGCAGTAATGCACGTAGCCGACCGGTACTAATGGCTCGAGGGCTTGACGGATATTTTTATTTACCCTGCGGTCTTGTGCGGTTTTCAAGCTCCACCGGGGCGGTCTCGCAAAATTTCCGGTGGCGCATAGCGAGAGGGAAACACCTCTTCCCATTCCGAACAGAGCAGTTAAGCCTCTCAGCGCCGATGGTACTTGGAGGGCAACCTCCTGGGAGAGTAGGTCGCCGCCGGTTTTTATTGCGGTCCGCGCCTCGTGTAGGCGCGGGCTGCGTCCCTCGGATGAGCGTCGCGCTGAGCCACGATCGCGTGGCTTGCGTAGCGCTGCTACGCGGGACCCCGCGCTCGCGGCCCATCGCTCGCTCCCCGAGTGACTCGCGGCCGCGCCTACACGAGGCGCGGACCGCTGATAGCTACTGGATTTGCTTCAGACGGGCTGGCCGGCGCGGGTGCGTCGCCGCCGGAGCAGCCCGGATTCCTGGAGGAGGGTGCAATTGGCGCTGCGGGCTTGGGCGCGGGTGCTGGGCCTCCTGGCGGGGGCGGGCGCAGGGTCTGCGCAACCCTGGCGAGTTCTCCCAACGGGCTCTAGGCCGTACTCGCCGAGGGTTGCGAAGTCGATCAGCAGGTCTACGGCGTCGGTCAGCCGTGCGGTGATTTGGGTCTTCGAATCGAACATGGGTTCGTACGGTACGCGGCCCCCCGGACGGCATGGGGATTCTGCAAGGGGATTTGCAGAAGGGGCCGGAAACGGCTTGAACATGCGGCGGCGCTACTGGTTTCCAGTAGCGCCGCGAACCCCAGAAGCGCGATCGCGGGACGTGTTCCCTAGCTTTCTCGCCGGCCGCCGGCCGGGTTGCGTGACGTCCCGCACAGAAGATCCTACCGATTTTTCGGCGCAGGACAGCAGCTTCGCGGTCTCGCGCTCCTCGGCGTTGGAGAGTGGCGTCTCACGCGGGTCGTTACCCTAGCCCGGTGAGCTCGGACCAGGCAAGCTGATGGAGAAGTTCGTGATCCAGGGCGGGGTTCCCCTCTCCGGGGAGCTGACCGTCGCCGGCAACAAGAACGCGGCGCTGCCGATCCTGGCTGCCTGCCTGCTGACGGACGAGGAGGTGCTGCTGCACCGGGTGCCGCGGATCCGCGACACCGAAGCCCAGATCGCCCTGCTCGAGCAGCTTGGGGTCGAGGTCGAGTGGGTGGCTGACAACAGCGTGCGACTCTGCGCCCGAGACGCCGGCGGCGACGTCGACGAGGAGCTCTCGGGGAAGATCCGCGCCTCGTTCCTGCTCGCGGGGCCGCTGCTGGCGCGCTTCGGCGAGGCGAAGATGCCGCCGCCGGGGGGCGACTTCATCGGTCGCCGCCGCCTCGACGCCCACCTCGACGCTTTCAAGGACCTCGGCGCCAGGGTCGACGGCAGCCGCTGGATCGAGCTGAGCGCGCCGAACGGGCTCTGCCCCTGCGAGATCTTCATGGACGAGCCCTCGGTGATGGGGACCGAGAACGCGCTGATGGCCGCCGCGCTGACCCCGGGGCAGACCAAGATCGCCAACGCCGCCTCCGAGCCCCACGTCCAAGACCTGGCCCACCTGCTGAGCGCGATGGGCGCCCGCGTCGAAGGCATCGGCTCCAACGTGATGACCGTCAACGGGGCCGAGAGCCTCGGCGGTGCCGAGTACACGATCTCCTGCGATCACATCGAGGTCGGCAGCTTCATGGCATTGGCCGCCGCCACCGGCGGCGAGCTGCGCATCCGCGACGTCAACCCCAGGGACCTGACGATGGTGCGGCGCCAGTTCAAGCGCCTCGGCCTGCGCTCGGAGATCCAAGGGGAAGACGTGCTGGTGCCGTCGGGGCAGCGCCTCGAGGTCGAATCCGACCTCGGCGACGCGATCCCGAAGATCGAGGACGGGCCCTGGCCGGCCTTCCCCGCCGACCTCACCTCGATCGCCCTCGCCCTCGCCACTCAGGCGAAGGGTGAGATCCTGATCTTCGAGAAGATGTTCGAGAACCGCCTCTTCTTCGTCGACAAGCTGGTTGCGATGGGCGCTCGGATCACGCTTTGCGATCCCCACAGGGCGATCGTCAGCGGTCCGAGCCGGCTTCATGGCGAGCGCGTCGAGAGCCCCGACATCCGCGCCGGGATGGCGATGCTCATCGCCGCGCTGGCGGCCGAGGGAACCTCGGAGATCGGCAACATCCGCCAGATCGACCGCGGCTACGAGCAGATCGACGAGCGGTTGCGCGGGCTCGGCGCGGAGATCGAACGCGTCTCCGCGGAGGTTCCCGCCTAGCGCCGCAGGCGCTGGTTCTTCGGGCGGCGTCAGCAGGGGTTTTTCGCCCGCTCTCGTAAGGTCAGGCCGATGATCCACCCGATTCCGCCCGGAACGCGCGACGTGCTGCCCGACGAGATGCGCGAGCTGCGCAGGCTCGAGGGAGAGCTGATCGACGTCTTCGAACGCCGGGGGTACGGCGAGGTCGCCACCCCCACGCTCGAATACGACGAGGTGCTGGCGCGCGGTGGCGGCCGCCGGGGCGATGCCGCCTACCGGTTCTTCGACGAGGGCGGCGAGCTGCTGGCGCTGCGCTCGGAAATGACGGTCCCGATCGCGCGGCTGACCGCGACCCGCTACGCGGGGGCACAGCCGCCGCACCGGTTCTGTTACCTCGCCGGCGCCTACCGGGCGGTCAGCCCGCAGCGCGGCGAGATGCGGGAATACGTCCAGGCGGGGGTCGAGCTGATCGGCGCTCCGGCGCCGGAGGGGACCGTCGAGGTGGTCGAGGTCCTCGAGTCGGCGCTCGACGCCGCCGGCCTCGGCCGCGCCGTGATCGGTCTCGGCGACGCCGACCTCTACCGGCAGCTGCTGGAGGAGCTGGGCGTGGGGGAGGAGGCGCGGGACTCGATCCTCGCCAGCCTCGCCGCCCACGACCTCGTCGGCCTGGAGGAGAAGCTCTCCGCGGCCGGCATCGGCGCCGAGCAGGTCGAGACCTGCGTCGCCCTGACGCAGCTGCGCGGCGGCCGCGAGGTCCTGGAGCAGGCGCGGGGACTCGGCGGCGCCGCGGTCGAGCGGGCGATCGCCCGCCTCAGCGAGACCTACCAGGGGCTGGAAGAGCGCGGCGTCGCCGAGCGGGTCCAGATCGACCTCGGGCTGCTCCGCGATCTCGGTTACTACAGCGGCGCGATCCTCGAGGTCTACGACCCGGCCCTGGGCCAGGTCCTCGGCGGCGGCGGCCGCTACGACGGGCTGATGAAGCGCTTCGGCCTCGACCTCTCGGCGGCCGGGTTCGCGCTGTACCTGGAGCGGGTCCACGTCGCCCAGATCGAGGAGCGGCGGCGCGAGGAGGAGGGACGATGAGCGCCGCCGAGGGCCCCCTGAAGCTGGCGGTTCCCCGCGGCGCCCTCTTCGGCGAAACGCTCGACCTCCTCGACGCGGCCGGGGTCGACACCTCCGAGCTGCGCGGCGACTCGCGCTCGCTGATCTTCGAGACCGCCGGGATGACGCTGGTGACGATGCGGCCCTCCGACGTGCCCACCTACGTCGAGGCGGGCGCCGCCGACGTCGGGATCACCGGCAAGGACGTGCTGCTCGAGCAGGGCGACCGCGGCGTCTTCGAGCTGCTCGACCTCGGCTACGGGCGCTGCCGCATGGTCCTCGCCGGCAGGAAGGGATCGGACCGGCTGGGCGAGTCGCAGCGCTCGCTGGGGATGATCCGGGTTGCGACCAAGTACCCGCGGATCGCCGAGCGCTACTTCGAGTCGACCGGCCGCCAGATCGAACTGATCGAGGTCAAGGGGTCGGTCGAGCTGGCGCCCCTGGTCGGCCTCGGCGACGGGATCGTCGACCTCGTCGCCACCGGCCGCACCCTGGAAGAGAACGAACTCGAGGTGCGCGAGGAGATCGTCGAGTGCACCGCCCGCTTCGTCGCCAACCGGGTCGCCCACAAACTCCGCGCCGCCGAGATCGACGCGCTGACCGCGAAGCTGCGGGAGGCGAGCCGGGGATGAGGGCCCGCCGCTTCGAGTGGGAGGACGCGTTGTCGACCGCGAAGGCGATGCGTGACTGGTTCGCGGCGGCGCAGCCCAAGGTCCGGCACGAAGTCGAACGCATCCGCGAGATGATCGACGAGGAACGCGACGTCGCCCTGCGGCGGCTGGTGCGGGAGCTCGACGGGGTCGAGCAGATGCCGCCCTCGCTCCGGGTGGACCCGACGGCTGCGGGGGCCGCCCTGCAGGCACTCGACCCTCGGCTGCGCGAAGCGATGGAGAGAGCGGCGGAGAACATCCGCGCCGTCGCCAGGATGCAGGTGAAGGACGAGGGCGAGTCGATCGAGTTGCCGCAGGGCCACACCGTCACCGTTCGCGAGGTCCCGGTCGAGAGCGTCGGCGTCTACGCGCCGGGCGGGCGGGCGGTCTATCCCTCCAGCGTCCTGATGTGCGCGATCCCTGCCCGGGAGGCGGGAGTGGAGCGCATCGCCCTCGCCTCGCCACCGGGGCGGGACGGGAAGCTGGCCGCTCCCGTTCTGGCGGCGGCGGCCCTGTGCGGCATCGAGGAGATCTACGCGATGGGAGGCGCGCACGCGATCTACGCGCTGGTCTACGGAACCGAAACGGTCCTCGGCGTCGATGTGATCGTCGGCCCCGGCAACGTCTGGGTCCAGGAGGCGAAGCGCGATGCCATGGGCGTGGTGGGGATCGACTCCTTCGCCGGACCCTCGGAGCTGATGCTGGTGGCCGGGCACGACACCGACGCCGAGTGGGCCGGTCTCGACCTCTGCGCCCAGGCGGAGCACGGCCCGGAAAGCCCGCTCGTCGTCGTGGCCGTGGAGGAGGAGGTCCTGGGCCGGATCGCGGCGGCGACCGAGGCCGCGGCCGGCGAGCGCCCCAGCGTCACCGACGCGCCGCTGGCCCTCGTCCGGGCGCCGGACCTGAGCGACGCGATCGATCTCGCCAACGCCTTCGCGCCCGAGCACCTGGAGCTGCTGGAGGAGGACGCGGTGCTGCAGGCGGACAGGATCAAGACCGCCGGCTGCGTCTTCGTCGGGCGTTACGGCGCCACCGCCTTCGGCGACTACGTAGCCGGCTCCAACCACGTCTTGCCGACGTCTTGGTCCGGGCGTTTCTCGGGCCCGCTCGGACCGGGCACCTTTCGCCGCCGTATTTCCAAGGTCGAGATCGGCGCTGGCGCCGCGGCCGAGCTGGCGCCGCAAGTCGACGCCCTCGCCCGGGCCGAGGGGCTGCCCGTCCACGGCGAGTCAGCGATGATTAGGAGCAGATCATGAGCCGCACGTCCGAAAGACAACGGGAGACCGCCGAGACCCAGATCAAGCTCTCCCTCGACCTCGACGGGGGCGAGGCGAGCGCGGCGACGGGCGTCGGCTTCCTCGACCACATGCTCGACCTGCTCGCCCGCCACGGGCGGCTGGGGCTGCGGGTCGAGGCGACGGGCGACCTCGAGACCGGTGCGCACCACACCGTCGAGGACGTCGGCATCGTCTTCGGCCAGGCGCTCGACGAGGCGCTCGGCGACCGCACCGGGATCCGCCGCTACGGCTCGGCGCTGATCCCGATGGACGAGGCGCTGGCCGAGTGCGCGATCGACATCTCCGGCCGCCCCTACTGCGACTTCGCCGCCGAGCTGCCGGTCGTCTCGATCGCCGGCTTCGACAGCGAGCTGGCCGAGGAGTTCTTCCGCGCCGTCGCCAACAGCGCCAAGCTGACCCTGCACCTCTGGGTCCGCTCGGGGACCAACGCCCACCACATGATCGAGGCCTCGTTCAAGGCCTTCGCCCGCGCCCTGCGGGTGGCGGTCTCGATCGACCCCGAGGAGAGCGGCGTGCCCTCGACCAAGGGGACGCTGAGCCAGTGAGCGCGCGGATCGCGATCCTCGACTACGGGATGGGCAACCTGCGCTCGGTCGAGAAGGCGCTCGAGCACGTCGGGGTGACGGCGAAGATCACGGCCGATGCCGGCGAGGTGCGCGACGCCGACGGGGTGATCCTGCCCGGGGTCGGCGCCTTTCCGCGGGCGATGGAGCGGATCCGCGAGCTGGGGCTGGGCGAGCTGATCGCCGCGCGCCGCGAGGCGGGCGTGCCGATCCTCGGCATCTGCCTCGGCCTGCAGCTGCTGTTCGAGTCGAGCAGCGAGCTCGGCGGCGCGGCCGGCCTGGGCCTGCTCACCGGCTCGGTCGCTGGGTTGGAGGCTGACGGCCTCAAGGTCCCGCACATCGGCTGGTCGCCGGTGCGCTGGGAGCGCGAGTCCCGGCTTGCCGAGGGGATCCCGTCGGAGACGCCCTTCTACTTCGTCCACTCCTTCGCGCCGCACCCGGGCGGCGGTGAGCTACTGGGCAGCGCCGAGTACGGCGAGCGCTTCTGCTGCGCCGCCGAGCGCGACAACGTCTTCGGCGTCCAGTTCCACCCGGAGAAGTCGAGCGCGGCCGGCCTGCGCCTGCTCTCCAACTTCGCCGGGGTCTGCGCCAAGGCTCCCGTGGCCGGCTGACCCGGGCGTGATCCTCTACCCGGCCATCGACATCCGCGGCGGCCGCGCCGTGCGGCTGCTGCAGGGCGACTACGACCGCGAGACCGCCTACGACGCCGACCCGGTCGACGCGGCGCTGCGCTGGGCCGACGAAGGGGCGCGGTTCCTGCACGTCGTCGACCTCGACGGCGCCAAGGCGGGGGAGCCGCAGAACCTGAAGACGATCCACCGGATCGCCGACGCGGTGCCGTTCCCGATCCAGGTCGGCGGCGGACTGCGCGACCGCGACTGCGTCCACGGCGTGCTGCGGGCCGGGGCCGAGCGGATCGTGATCGGCACCGCGGCCCTGCAGGACCCGGCCTTCCTCGAGGAGACGCTGCGCGACCACCGCGACCGCGTCGTCGTCTCGGTGGACGCGCGCCACGGCAAGGTCTCGCTCGCCGGCTGGACGAAGACCAGCGACGTCGACGCCGCCGACGCGGTGGCCGACCTCAGCGAGCGCGGCGTCAAGCGCTTCCTCTGCACGGCGATCGAGGTCGACGGCACCATGGAGGGCCCGGCGCTGGGTGAGCTGAACCGCATCGCCGCCGCCACCTCCTCCTGGGTGATCGCCTCCGGAGGCGTCGGCGAGCTCTCTCACCTCGAACAGCTGGCCCACGAGAGCGCCCCCAACGTCGAGGGCGCCATAGTCGGCCGCGCCCTCTACGAGCGCAAGTTCACTGTCGCCGAGGCCGTGGCAGCGCTGTACTGAGCGTCTCCGGTACAGGGGACCGGCACTCCTCCTCCGGAATTGACCTCCCCTCCCTTCGGTCGGGGAGAACCTGCTGCGGGCTTCGCCCGCAAAGACCAGATTGCATATCGCCGAACATTCCTGCGGAGGAGTGCCGGTCCCCTCCACCACAGAGCTCCGATTGACGCCCAGCAGTTCCGTGGTTCCAAAGGCACGTATGCAGTGTCTAAGGAACCACGGAACGTGTTGGAGAGGGGTCCGGTCGTCCCCTGAGCGAATGTCCGCGAAGCGCGCGACATGCAAATCTGATGTCCTGCCCTCCATAGGAGGGCAGCATCTCCGGGAGCCAGGCCCGAAGGGCCGCGACAAATTCGCTCAGGGGATGACCGGACCCCTTACCGCTCTACGCTTCATCCATGGCGCTGTTGAAACGAGTCATTCCCTGCTTGGACGTGAATGCCGGGCGGGTGGTGAAGGGGACGAACTTCGTGGGCTTGCGAGATGCAGGGGATCCCGTGGAGCTGGCGGAGCGGTATGACGCCGAGGGGGCCGACGAGCTGGTCTTCCTGGACATCACCGCCTCGCACGAACAGCGGGAGACGATCGTCGAGCTGGCGCGGCGGACGGCGGACAACGTCTTCATCCCCTTCACGATCGGCGGCGGCATCCGCTCCGTCTCCGACGCGCAGGCGGTGCTGGACGCCGGCGCCGACAAGGTCTCGGTCAACTCGGCCGCCCTGGCGCGGCCGGAGCTGCTGGGCGAGCTGGCCGACCAGTTCGGCGCCCAGTGCGTGGTGATCGCGATCGACGCCAAGCGCGAAGCCGAGCCGGCGACCGCCTCGCCGACCTGCGAAGCCCCGGAAGGCTGGTTCGGCGGCGGCTGGGGCGTCTACGTCAACGGCGGCCGCAAGCGGGTCGAGGGGCGCGACGCCGTCGGCTGGGCCAAAGAGGCGGCCGAGCGCGGGGCGGGGGAGGTGCTGCTGACCAGCATGGACCGCGACGGGACCAACGACGGCTACGACCTCGAGCTGACCAGGGCGGTGGCCGACGCGGTCGGGGTGCCGGTGATCGCCTCCGGCGGCGCCGGCGAGCTCTCCCACCTCAGCGAGGCGATCGTCCGCGGCAACGCCGACGCCGTCCTCTGCGCCTCGATCTTCCACTACGGCGAGTACCGGGTGCGCGAGGCGAAGGAGCGCCTCGCCGCCGACGGCATCCCGGTCCGCCTCTGAGCATCGCCCGCTAGACGCCGGCCGCTTCGGCGTCCGAGCGCATCGCTTCGGCCAAGCCCTGCACGCCCCAGGAGCCGAGCACCTCGATCCGCGCCAGTTCGTAGGGGCTTCCCTTGGTCGCGAAGCCGGGGATCTCAGTCGTCGCCCCTTCGAACCCGGCCGCTTCGACGGCGGCGATCACGGTTTCGTCGAAGCGCCCGGCCGGATAGCAGAAGTTCTTCACCGGCACGTGGTATTCGCGCTGCAGGATCCTGCGCGAGCCGGCCACTTCTTCTTCCAGCGCTTCGCCTTCCAGCGTCGTCAGGTCCAAGTGGTTGATCGTGTGGGCGGCAAGCTCCCAGCCCGCCTTCAACATCGCCTTGACGTTGCTTTCGTAGAGTTCCGAGCCCCTTGCCTTGAGGTTGAGCAGGCCCGGCCAGCCGTGCTTGCGCAGCTGCGGCAGCGCGAAGGTGTACTGGGGGCGGTAGCCGTCGTCGAAGGAGATCACCATCGGTTTCGGCGGCAGGGTGGCGCCGCGGTACCAGGCGTCCTCTACCTGTTCCAGCGTCACCGCTTCGTAGCCCTGCCGGTCGAGCCAGTCCATCTGCTTCCGGAAATCGGCGCGCGGCACGTACAGTTCCGGGTAGGGCACTTCGGTCTTGGGACGGCCGAGGACGTGGTACTCGAGGATCGGAACCGGCCCGGTATAGGGCTTCCAGCCGGGCTGGGGGGTGGCGTTGCGGACCTTGCCGCCGGAGCTGCTGCCGTGCGACTGCTTCTGCGCGGGCGCGGACTCAGACGCGGCGACGTTCTTCGTCTGCGCGCCGCCGTTGCCGCCACCGCTGCCGATCACGACCGCGAGGATTCCGGCGGCGACGACGACCAGGGCGCCCACGGCGAGAAAGCGCTGGCGCCGCAGGCGCGCGCGCTGCTGCTCGCGCCGCTCGGTTCGCGGGCTCGACAGGTCCTCCTGCCGGAACGGATCTCGGTCTCGTTGAGCCATCCGCGGGAGCGATCATGGTAAGGGCCCCTATGGATGACCTCGTCGTCGCGCTCCAGCGCACCCATCCCGAGCTGGAGGCGGTGCGGCGGGTGGCGCGGGAGCCCGTCTACGTCGTCGGCGGCGCCATCCGCGACCTGCTGATGGACCATCCCCGGTCCGACCTCGACCTCGTCGTAGTCGGCGATGCCGGCGCGCTCGCCGAGCATCTCGGCGGGGCCGGGCTCGAGCACGAGCGCTTCGGCACGGTCAAGGTCGAGGTGGAGGGGCACGAGGTCGACGTCGCCACCGCCCGCAGCGAGACCTATCCCGCGCCGGGAGCGCTGCCGGTGGTCGCGCCCGCCGGCAGCATCGAGGAGGACCTGGGGCGGCGCGACTTCACGATCAACGCGATCGCGGTGCCCCTGGAGGAGGCGCGCCTGGTTGACCCCTACGGCGGCCAGGCAGACCTCGACCGAGGCCTGCTGCGGGTCCTCCACGCGCGTTCCTTCGTGGACGATCCGACCCGCGCTCTGCGCGCCGCCCGCTACGCCGCGCGGTTCGGCTTCCGGCTCGAGCCGGAGACGGAGTCGCTGCTGCGCCGGACTGACCTGGACACCGTCTCCGACGACCGCCGCCGCGCCGAGCTGGAGCGGCTCGCCGCCGAACCGACCGCCCGCCGCGGCTTCGAGCTGCTCGCCGAGTGGGGCCTGATCGACCTACGCCCGGAGGGGCTGAAGCTGCTGGAGGCGGTGGAGGAGCTGCTGCGCTCGCCGCAGTGGGCCGAGCTGGTACCGCGGGAGCAGGCGCTGATCGCCGCGGCGCTTGGACCGCCGGGAGGCGAGCAGGCGCTCGCCTCGATGCGGGTGCCGCAGCCGGGCGAGGGGACGGAGGCGGCCGAGCGGCGCGATCCGGTCGAGCTGATCCTGGCCCGGGCGATGGGCGCCACCTGGCTCGACCGCTACCTGGCCGTCTGGCGCCGGGTGGAGCTGGACATCGACGGCGGCGACCTGATCGCCGCCGGGATCGAGCAGGGGCCGGCGATCGGGCGCGGCCTGCGCGCGGCGCGGACGGCGAAGCTCGAAGGCGAGATCGGCAGCCGCGAGGAGGAGCTGGCGATCGCTCTGGCGGCGGCGCTAAGGGGCTAGAACACGCCCTGACCGTCGCGGTCTGCTTTGTTACCGGCGATGGAGTGGCGCGAGAAAGACGGCGTGAGGTGGCTCGAAGCCGACCTCGACGGCGTCCGCGCGGCCTTCTCGACCCGCCTGGGCGGGGTCAGCGAGCCGCCCTTCGACTCGCTCAACCTCGGCATCCTCACCGACGACGACCGCGCAGCGGTGGAGGAGAACCGCCGCCGCCTCGCCGCCGCCCTCGGCCGCGAGCCGGAGCAGGTCGTCTTCGCCCTCCAAGTCCACGGCACCCGCCTGATCGACCATGACGCCCCGGCGCCCCCCGCCTCCGGCGAGTTCCGTGGTTCCTTTCGCACTCCTACCGTGCAAAAGGAACCACGGAACGGGGGGATTGCCGAGGCGGATGGGCACGTGGTGAGGGAGGCGGGGCTGGCGCCGCTGGTCTTCGTCGCCGACTGCCTGCCGGTGGCGCTGCACGGGCCGGGAGGGCTGGCGATGGTCCATGCCGGCTGGCGCGGGCTGGCCGGGGGCATCGTCGGCGCGGCTGCTGATGCGGTCGAAGCCACCGCCGCGGCGATCGGGCCAGGCATCGGGCCCTGCTGCTACGAGGTTGGCGAGGAGGTCTTGGACGCTTTCTCGGGTCTCGGCGAGGGCGTCGCCGAGGGGCGGATGCTCGACCTGCCCGAGACGGCACGCCGATTCCTCGCCGCGGCCGGGGTCGAGCGGGTCGAGTCGGCCGGGCTCTGCACCAGCTGCGAGGAGGAGCTGTTCTTCTCCCACCGCCGCGACCGCGGCCGCACCGGCCGCCAGGCGGGGATCGCCTGGATCGAGACGGAGTGAGGCGACGATGGCCGAGCTGATTCACGACATCGACGCCGCCAGGGTGGCGGCGAACCTGGGCGAGGTGCGGTCGGTCGCCGGCGAGGGGGTCGAGCTGCTCGTCGCGACCAAGTACGTGCCGCTGGAGGAGATGGGGAAGCTGGCCGAGGCGGGGGTGCGGCTGGTGGGGGAGAACCGCCAGCAGGACCTCGCCGCCAAGCACGCGTGTTGGGGCGAGGCCTTCGAGTGGGACTTCATCGGCAACCTGCAGAGCCGCAAGGTCAAACAGGTGCTGCCGCTCTGCCGGCTGATCCACTCGGTCGCCACCGACTCCGCCCTCTCCCAGCTCGGCAAGCACGCCGGCCCGGAGACCGAAGTCCTGGTCGAGGTCAACGTCTCCGGCGAGGAGGGCAAGGGAGGGGTGGAGCCGGACGAGCTGAGCGCCTTCATAGAGCGCTCCCCGGTCCGCGTCGGCGGCCTGATGACGATGCCGCCGTCCAGCCTCGACCCCGAGGGCTCGCGCCCCTATTTCGCCCGTCTCGCCGAGCTCGCCGCGGCCAACGGCCTCGCCCGCCTCTCGATGGGCACCTCGCAGGACTGGCGGGTCGCGGTCGAGGAGGGAGCGACGATCGTCCGCCTCGGCCACGCCCTCTTCGTGTGAATCGCCGCAAAAGAGGGAATAATTCGTAAAGGAGTCGGCCGTTCGAGGCCGAAACACGCGAAACAGATGGCCCTGAGGGACACTTGGCATAGAGCGCTGGTCTATTTCGGGCTGGCCGAGGACCACGACTACGGTCCCGAATACGAGGAAGACTTCGAGCCCGAGACCGGGACCGAGGAAGTGTTCGAGGCGCGCCGCGAACGCGGGGAAGGCTCTTCCGTGCGCCGCCTGCCGACCTCGCGCCGCCCCCGCCGCGACGAGATCGACGACATCTTCGCCGACGACGAGCCGATCGCCGCCAGCCGCACCCGCACGCTGCGCCCGGTCGACAACGGCAGCGACATCCAGGTCCACCTGGTCATCCCCCGCAACTTCAACGACGCCCAGCAGGTCGCCGACCAGTTCAAACGCTCGGTGCCGGTGATCCTCAACCTGCAGACCGCCGACCACGAGCTCTCGAAGCGGATGATCGACTTCTGCTCCGGCCTCACCTACGCCCTCGACGGCGGCATGCAGCGGATCGCCGAGAAGATGTTCCTGCTGACGCCGCGCAACGTCGAGGTCTCCGCCGAGGAAAAGGCTAGGCTGATCGACAAGGGCTTCTTCAACCAGTCCTAGCGTTGGTTGAGGGGGAGCAGGCATATGTGCCTGCGCTGCATGCTCGGCATATATGCCTGCTCCCATGACCGCTGGATAGGCTCCGGTTCATGATCGTCGGATTCGTTGGCTCGGGGAGCATGGCTGCCGCCATGGCGCGCGGCTGGAAGGGCGAGTTCGAGCAGATGCTGTTCTCCGACAGCGGCTCGGGGCGGGCGCAGGCTCTGGCCGAGGAGCTGGGTGGGGAGGCGGTCTCCAATGCCGAGATCGGCGAGAGAGCGGATCTGGTCGTGCTGGCGGTGAAGCCGGCGAAGCTGGAGGAAGCGGCTTCCGAGCTGCAGGGTGCGAAGGTGGTGGTCTCGCTCCTCGGCGCGACCCCGCTGGAGACGGTTGCCGCCGCCTTCTCCCGCGCGGAGGCTCACCGCGTCATGCCTAACGTCGGCGTCGAGGTGCGGCAGGGAGTTCTCTGCGTGAGCGGGCCTCCTTCGCCTGCCGTGCGGGGGAAGCTGGGGGTGCTCGGGCACGTGGTCGAGCTGACCGACGAGCACTTCGATGCTGCCACCGCCGTGATGGGGTGCGCCCCCGCCTACTTCGCCCTCGCGGTCGAAGCGTTGGCGGATGCCGGGGCGGCGGCCGGCTTGGACGCGGACCTGGCGCGCCGCCTGGTCGTCGAGACGGCGGCGGGGACGGCACGGCTGCTGCGGTCTCATCCTCCGGCCGAGGTCCAGAAGGCGGTCGCCTCGCCGGGCGGCAGCACCGAGGCCGGGCTCGATGCGCTCGACCGCGAAGGCGCCCGCGCCGCCTTCGAGGCCGCCGTCGAGGCCTCGCTGCAGAGGATGCGCGGGTGATCCCGCTCGCCCTCGACCGCGGCGACGTCGCCGACTACGTCAGCGCCCTCTTCATCGTCTACGTGATCCTGATCTTCGCCCGGATCGTCATCTCCTTCGTCCCCCGCATGCCCTACCGGCCCTGGCTGCGCTCGGTGCTCGACTTCGTCACCGAGACGACCGATCCCTACCTCAATTTCTTCCGCCGCTTCCTGCCGCCGATCGGCGGCGGTGGCTTCGCCCTCGACCTCAGCCCGATGATCGGGATCATCGTCCTCTTCGTGCTGCAGGCCGTGATCGTCGGCCTGATCCGCGGGTGAGCGCCGCGGCCCGCGCTTGGGCCCTGGCGGGCGCCCTCTGCGCCCTCGTCCTCGCCGCCGACCAGGCGGCCAAGGCGGCGATCGAGGCCCACCTGGTGATCGGCGAACGGGTCGAGGTGCTCGGCCCGCTGGAGCTGACCCTGGCCCACAACAGCGGCGTCGCCTTCGGCCTCGCCGGCGGCGCCGGGGGCGGACTGCTCCTGGTCACCGCCGTCGCCCTGGTCGTGATCGGCTACCTCTTCGCCCGCAACCCGACCCGGCGGGGGATGTGGGTCGCGGTCGGCCTGCTCGCCGGCGGCGCCCTCGGCAACCTCGTCGACCGCATCCGCGCCGGCGTCGTCACCGATTTCGTCCACGTCGGCTCCTGGCCGGACTTCAACCTCGCCGACATCGCGATCAGCGCCGGAGTGATCCTGATGGTCCTCCTCTACCTCCGCGACGCGGAGGCGGGGCCAGGGAGCGGCGAGGCCGGGGGAGAGGATGGCTGACCCCGAGCTGCGGATCGTCCACCTCGACGAGCAGCTGGCGGTGGTCGACAAGCCGGCCGGGCTCGTCGTCCACCCGGCGCCGTCCCACCGCGGCCCGACCCGGGTCGACGAGCTGGCCGGGATCCTCGGCGGGGGAGGGGACCCGGAGCGGCCGGGGATCGTCCACCGCCTCGACAAGGACACCAGCGGCCTGCTCGTCGTCGCCCGCGACGACGAGACCCACGCGGCGCTGCAGGAGGCGGTGCGGGCGCGCGAGGTCGAGCGGGTCTACCTGGCGCTCGCCGGGGGGCGGCTCGCCTCCCGCACCGGCACGATCGACGCCCCGATCGGCCGCGCCGCCCGCCAGCGCCACCGGATGGCGGTCTCGGGGGCGGCTTCGCGCGAGGCCCGCACCCACTTCACGGTGCTGGAGCTGCTGCCGCGGGAGACCTACCTGGAGGCGCGCCTGGAGACCGGCCGCACCCACCAGATCCGCGCCCACTTCGCGGCGATCGGCCACCCGCTGACGGGCGACGCCACCTACGGTGGCACCGAGCGCTACGGCCTGCGGCGCCAGTTCCTCCATGCCCATCGCCTCGCCTTCCGCCACCCGCGCACGGGCGAGCGGCTGGAGCTCGCCTCATCGCTGCCGAGCGACCTGGCGGCGGCGCTGGAGGAGGCGCGCTCGGCTTAGGCCCACCCATCGCTCGCGCCCCTCTACAATCGGCGCTGCAAATTCCGACCCCCGCTCGGAGCGCGAACCCGGTCCTGCCTGGCAATCGCCAGGTCCCGGCGAGCGGAGCGGGGCTTTACAAACCGCACAAGGAGAAGAAATGCCAGAGGCAGAACTGAAAGATCTGCTCGAGGCCGGAGTCCACTTCGGCCACCAGACGCGCCGCTGGAACCCGAACATGCGCCGCTTCATCTTCGGCGAGCTGGACGGGATCCACATCATCGACCTGCTGCAGACCGAGGCGCTGCTGGAGAACGCGCGCAAATTCGCCGGCGAGCTCGCCACCGGCGGCGGCCAGGTGCTTTTCGTCGGCACCAAGAAGCAGGCCCGCGACACGATCCAGGAATGGGCCGAACGCTGCCGCATGCCCTACGTCAACAAACGCTGGCTCGGCGGCCTGCTGACCAACTTCAACACGATGTCGGGCCGGATCGCCCGCCTCCACGAGCTCAACGGCTGGAAAGAGGAGGGCAAACTCGACCTGCTGCCGACCAAGGAGCGGATGGGGATGGAGGCCGAACTCGCCAAGCTCGAGTTCAACCTCGGCGGCGTCCGCGACATGGACCGCCTTCCCGACGCCGTCTTCGTCGCCGACCTGAAGACCGAGGAGATCGCGGTCAACGAGGCGGCGCGCCTACGGATCCCGATCATCGGCCTGGTCGACACCAACTGCGACCCGACCCCGGTCGATTACGTGATCCCCGGCAACGACGACGCGATCCGCTCCTGCCAGCTGGTCATCGGCACGATCGGCAAAGCCGTCGAGGAGGGCTCCTCGTCCTGGCGCGTTCAAGAGGAGAAACGGATCGCCGAAGAGATGGAGCGGCGCAAACGCGAGGAGGAAGAGCGGCGGAAACGCGAGGAGGAAGAGAAGGCGCGGCGCGAGGCGGAGGAGGCCAAGCAGGCCGAGGAAGAGGCCGCCAGGAAAGCGCGGGAGCAGAAAGCGGCTCAGGAGAAAGCGGCGCAGGCTCAGAAACAGCAGCAGGCTGCTGCCGCTGGGGGCGCGGGTCCTGTCTCCGATAAAGGACAGGGCGCTGGGGCCGCGGGTCCTGCCGCCGCAGGGGACCCACCCCCTCCTGCTCAGCAGGAGGGGGTCCCCCCTGCGACGTCACCCACGGCAGAGGCCGAGTCGGCTGAGCAACAGCTTGAGGCTCCGGCGGCTGAGGAACCAGCGCCAGCGGAGGCGGAGGCGCCGGCTGCCGAGGAGGCCGCAGCGCCAGCGGATGAGAAAGCTGAGAGTGGGGAGGAGTCGAAATGAGCGTTACGGCTGCTGATGTGAAAGCGCTGCGGGATCGGACCGGGGCGGCGATGATGGACGCGAAATCGGCGCTGGTGGAGGCCGACGGCGACGTCGAGCGGGCGGTCGAGCTGCTGCGGGTGAAGGGGCAGGCATCGGCCGCCAAGCGCGAAGGCCGCGGCACCAACGAGGGAGTCGTCGCCTCCTACATCCACGCCAACGACAAGGTCGGGGTGATGGTCGAAGTCCAGTGCGAGACCGACTTCGTCGCCCGCAACGACGAGTTCAAAGCCTTCGCTTACCAGGTTGCCCTGCACGCGGCCGCGACGGCGCCGAGATACGTCTCCCGGGACGAAATCCCCGAGGACGAACGCGAGGCCGAAAAGAAGGTCTTCGAGGAGAAGGCGCGCGAAGAAGGCAAGCCCGACAACGTGGTCGAGAAAATCGTCCAGGGCCAGCTGGACAAGTGGGCGGCCGAAGTGGCGCTGCTCGACCAGTCCCACGTCAACGTCGACAAACACGGCTCGAAGACGATCGAGGAGCTGCGCCAGGAGATGGCGGCGAAAACGGGCGAGAACGTCCAGATCGCCCGCTTCGCCTACTTCCGCGTCGGCGAATAAGCTGCCGCGCAGTGACCGATTCCCCCGAGCCGCGCTTCGGGCGCATCCTGCTGAAGCTCTCCGGCGAGGCCTTGATGGGCAGCCAGAGCTTCGGCACCGACGGCGCCGAGGTCGACCGGATCGCCCGGCAGGTCGCGGCGGTTCGCGAGCGCGGCGTCGAGATCGCGATCGTGGTCGGGGCCGGCAACATCTACCGCGGCCTCGACGGGGCGGCGAGCGGGATGGACCGCGCCACCGGCGATTACATGGGGATGCTGGCGACGGTGCTGAACGCGCTCACCCTGCAGGACGCGCTGGAGCGGCTCGACCAGCACACGCGGGTGATGTCGGCGATCGAAGTTCAGGAGGTCGCCGAGCCCTACATCCGCCGCCGCGCCATGCGCCACCTCGAGAAGGACCGCGTCGTCATCTTCGCCGCCGGCACCGGCAACCCGTTCTTCACCACCGACACGGCGGCGGCGCTGCGGGCTCTGGAGATCCACGCCGAGGCGATCCTGATGGCGAAGAACGGGGTGGAGGGGGTCTACGACTCCGACCCGGCGACCAACCCGGAGGCGAAGTTCATCCCCGCGATCAGCCACCGGGAGGCGATCGAGCGCGGCCTGCGGGTGATGGACTCGACCGCGCTCTCGCTCTGCATGGACAACGACCTGCCGATCTACGTCTTCAACATGGGCGACGAGCGCAACATAGATAGGATCGTCTCCGGCGAGAAAGTGGGGACGCTGGTCTCCGGCCAACCCGCTGCTTAGAAGGGACGGGACACGGTGGAGCTGATCGACGAACTGCTGGGAGACGCCAAGGAGCGGATGGCCAAATCGGTCGAGTCGAGCCGGGGCGAGCTGACCACCGTGCGCACCGGCCGCGCCTCGCCGCACCTGCTCGATCGCGTCACCGTCGACTACTACGGCAACCCGACGCCGCTCAACCAGCTCGCCAACGTCGCCGCCAGCGACGCGCGCCTGCTGACGATCACCCCTTACGACAAGGGCTCGCTGGGAGCGATCGAGAAATCGATCCAGGAGTCCGACGTCGGCCTGACGCCGAACAACGACGGCAACGTGATCCGCCTGCAGATCCCGGAGATGACCGAGGAGCGGCGACGCGAGATGGTCAAAGTCGTCCACGGCGTCGCCGAGGAAGGCCGGGTGGCGATCCGCAACATCCGCCGCGACATCATGAGCGACCTGCGCGAGCTGAAAAAAGAAGGCGAAGCCGGCGAGGACGACGAGCGCCGGGCCGAGGCGGCGCTGCAGAAGCAGACCGACGAGGCGATCGCCGAAATCGACAGCCTCCTCAAGGGCAAGGAAGAAGAGATCCTCGAAGTCTGAGGAGGGCGGGCCCGCCGGCGTGACCGCCAAGCACGTAGCGATCATCACCGACGGCAACGGCCGCTGGGCGCAGCAGCGCGGGCTGCCGGTGGCCGAGGGGCACCGGGCCGGCGCCGACACGGTGAAGGCGCGGCTGCGCGACGCGGCCGAGCTGGGGATCGAGGAGCTGACCGTCTACTCGTTCTCGACCGAGAACTGGAGCCGGCCGGCCGAGGAGGTGAAGGCGCTGATGCGGATGTTCGGCGAGCGGATCGCCTCCGAAACCCCGGAGCTGAAGGAGGAAGGGGTGCGGATGCGGTTCATCGGCCGCCCCGAGACAGTCGACCAGGGGCTGGTCGAGCAGATGGAGTGGGCCGAAGCGGAGACCGCGGGCAACGAGCGGATCACGCTCTACGTCGCCTTCAACTACGGCGGCAGGGCGGAGATCGTCGACGCGGCGCGAAGCTTCCAGGGGGAGACCGAGGACGAATTCCGCAGTCACCTCTACGCGCCCGAGATGCACGACCCAGACCTCCTGATCAGGACCAGCGGCGAGCAGCGCCTCTCCAACTACCTGCTCTGGCAGTGCGCCTATTCGGAGCTGGTCTTCCGCGACGAGCTCTGGCCCGACTTCGGCCGCGACGCGCTGGAAGCGTGCCTGCGCGAGTACGAGTCGCGCCAGCGGCGCTTCGGGAGGCGGAGATGACGATCGACCTCTTCGACGACGAGATGTTCGAGGAGGAGCCGGCCCCGCCGCAGCGGCCGCCGCGGGAGCCGCGACGGCGGCGGCGCGGGCTGCGGGGCGAGACCGCGAAGCGGGTGCTGGTGGCGCTGCCCTGGATCGTCTTCGCGATCGCGATCGTCGTCGCCGGCGGGCTCGTCTTCGCCCTGGCGATGATCGCGATCGGGGTGGTGGCGCTGCGCGAGTTCGCGGCGATGGCCCACCGCTACCGGCCGCTGGTCCTGCCCGCCTACGTCGCCGTCGCGGCGCTGGTCGTCGCCGCCCACTTCGGCAGCGCCTTCAACGTCCTCTACGTCCTCGCGGCCTCGCTCCCGCTGCTGTTCGCCTTCGGCGCCCGCGCCGAGCACCGCGACGGGGTCACCGTCTCGATCGGCGTGACGCTGCTGGGGGTGGTCTGGATCGGCATCCCGCTCGCCCACGCCGTCCTCCTCCGCGACCTGCCGAACCACGGCGCGGCGCTGCTGATCGACGTCCTCGTCGGCACCTTCGTCACCGACACCGCCGCCTACGCCACCGGCCGCATGTTCGGCAGCCACAAGATCACTCCCAACCTCTCGCCCAACAAGACCCTCGAGGGGCTGATCGGCGGCTTCGTGATCGGCACCATGGGCTTCTGGTTCGCCGGCCTCTACCAGGACTGGCTCTCCGGCGTCGACGCACTCCTGATCGGCGCCGCCGTCGCCGCCGTCGCCCCGATCGGCGACCTCTTCGAGTCGATGCTGAAGCGCGACCTCGGCACCAAGGACACCGGCACCCTCTTCGGCCCCCACGGCGGCCTCCTCGACCGCCTCGACGCCGTCTTCTTCACCGTCGTGGTCGGCTACTACCTCTCGCTCGCGCTGGTCTACTGACGCCGGGCCCACCTCAGCGGTCCGCGATCCCGGCGAAACCGTCCTGGCAACCGCCGTGCGGTAGCTGGGACGGTTTCGCGGTCGGGGGATCTCTCTCCCTATCCTCTGACCAGGCATGAAGAAGGTCCTCATACTCGGGTCGACGGGGTCGATCGGGACGCAGGCGCTGGACGTGATCGGTCGCTCCGAGGAGCTGGAGGTCGTCGGGCTGGCCGCCGGCTCCGCCTGGGAGACGGCGGTCGAGCAGGCGCGCGAGCACGACGTGCCGGTGGTGGCGCTGGCCGAGGCCGAGGCTGCGGAGCGGGCGCGACGGGCCTGGGGCGGGCAGGTGCTGGAAGGCAAGGAAGGGGTGCGGCGGCTGATCGCCGGCTGCGGCGCCGACCTGGTCCTCAACGCGATCGTCGGCGCCGCCGGGCTGGGCTCGACCATCGTCGCCCTCAGCGAGGGGATCGACGTCGCCCTCGCCAACAAGGAGAGCCTCGTCCTCGGCGGCGAGCTGGTGATGGCGCTGGCCGAGGCGACCGGGGCGCGGCTGCTGCCGGTCGACTCCGAGCACTCCGCGCTCTTCCAGCTGATCGGCGGCGAGGCGCCGGGTACGGTCGAGCGGCTGGTCCTGACGGCCTCCGGGGGCCCCTTTCGCGGCCGCGGCGACCTCGCCGGCGTCAGCGTCGCCGACGCGCTCGCCCACCCGACCTGGCGGATGGGGGGGAGGATCACGATCGACTCGGCGACGCTGATGAACAAGGGCTTCGAGGCGATCGAGGCGCACCATCTCTTCGGCGTCCCCTACGAGCGGATCGAGGTGGTCGTCCACCCGCAGTCGCTGGTCCACTCGCTGATCCACCTCAACGACGGCTCCTCGCTGGCGCACCTCGGCTACCCCGACATGCGGGTGCCGATCTCCTACGCGCTGCACTACCCCGAGCGCGCCGACGTCGACGTGCCCCGGCTAGACCTCGCCGCCGCCGGCTCGCTGACCTTCGAGGAGCCCGACCTGGAGACCTTCGCCTGCCTGCGCCTGGCGCTGGAAGCCGGCGCGGCGGGCGGCACGATGCCCACCGTCCTCAACGCCGCCGACGAGGTCGCGGTCGCGGCCTTCCTCGAGGAGCGGATTCCGTTCACGGCGATCCCCGCGGTGATCGAGCGGGTCATGGAAGAGATGCCCGCCCATCCGGTCACCCATTTCGAGGACCTCTTCGCCGCCGACGCGGAGGCGCGCGAGCGCAGCGAGGAGCAGGTCAGGGGGCTGGCGCCCGCATGAGCTGGTTCTGGGTCTTCGTCGGCTTCTGCTTCCTGATCGTCATCCACGAGGCGGGCCACTTCCTCGCCGCCAAGGCGGTGGGGATGCGGGTCGAGCGCTTCTTCCTCTTCTTCGGCCCGACGATCTGGTCGTTCAAGCGCGGCGAAACCGAGTACGGGATCAAGTCGATCCCGATCGGCGGCTACGTGAAGATCACCGGCATGAACCCGGAGGAGGACGTTCCTCCGGAGCACGAAGAGAACGCCTACTTCCGCAAGCCGGTCTGGAAGCGGATCGTCGTCGTCGCGGCCGGGCCAGCGGTGAACATCGTGCTGGCGTTCGTGCTCCTCTTCGGAGTCTTCGTCGGATACGGGAAGCCGGAGATCACCCAGAAGGTGGCCGAAGTCGAGAAGGGGCCCGCGGCGAAGATCCTGCACAAGGGCGATGAAATCGTCGCCGTCGACGGCAAGCGCTTCTCCGGGCTCGGCACGGAAGAACGGCTGAAGAGGTTCGCGAATGTGGTCAAGAGCCACAAATGCGCGGGCGAACTGCGCCCTGGTTGTATCGCCGCGACTCCAGTCACGATCACCTACCGGCGCGATGGGCAAACGCGCACGGTCGCCCTTCGTCCTCACTACGACAAGGCCGAAAAGCGGATGCTGATCGGCTTCAGGTACGAAGAAGAGAGGGTGCCGGTCAGCATCGGCGCCGCTGCTTCGGCGGCCGGGAACGGGGTGTCGATGGTCGCCTCCCGCACCTTTCACATCGTCACCCACATCTTCGAATCGCAGCAGCGCAAGCAGCTCCACGGCGTCGTCGGCATCAGCGACCTCGGGCATGAAGTCGTCGAAACGGGCGTGGAAAAATCATTGCTGCTCCTCGCCCTGGTCAGCCTCTCGCTGGGCCTGATCAACCTGCTGCCGATCCTGCCGCTCGACGGCGGTCACATCCTCTGGGCCCTGATCGAGAAACTGCGCGGCGAACCGGTCTCGCTGCGGGTGATCGAGCGGGCGACGGTGATCGGCTTCGCCCTCGTCGCGATGCTGATGTTCATCGGCCTCTCCAACGACATCGGCAGGATCACCGGCGAAGGCTTCCAGGTCCGCTAATTCGTTCTATTACTCAGGGGCACTGAGCACTTTGTAATTCCTTGACAAAGCTCGGCCCTTTCTCTAGGTTGAGCGACAGTCAGCAGCGAGCCCGGCGGCGACAGGGAACCCGGCTTTGTGTGGAGGCCGGCGACGCGGAAGCACTGCCTGAAAGGTGCGCTGCCGCATGCCTGAAACCGCAAAATCGAAGGGAGGGGCCGAGGGAACGCCATAGAGGCGGTTGACAGGGAGAGGAAGTCTTCAGGAACGAACTTCGAGGCCATGGTCGTCGGGCCGGCGGCTGGCGGGAGAGAGATCGATGAGCAACGGCAAGGGAGGGCATGAGCCGTGTCCTTCGTCACGAGCGCGATTGAGCATCACAAGGTTTGCCTGGGGGATGGGCGTGATCGCATTGGTCCTCGGGACGCTGGCGATCCTCACGGGAAACGCGGGTTCGATCTTCGTCTGGGTCGACGTCGGGCTCTGTCTTCTCCTGGCGGTCATCTTCTTCGTGATCGGCCTCAAGGGATGCAGGTCGCGGCCCGGCCGCGGCGCCCCCACCGTCGGCTTGGTGAAAACGGCCTTCTACGTCTCGGCTGTGATTGCGATCTTCGGGCCAGGGGTGAAAGCTCTCGCGGAACTGGGGGAAGGGGGGCAGAGAGGGCCGATCGTCATCCAGCCCAGGGAATGCAAGGCGGCGCCGGTAGAAGCCTCTCCCCACTGATACGCCCACGTGCCGGCCGCCCTGTCTGGATACGCTTCATGCATGGCTTCGAAGCGACAGATCTTCGTCGGCAACGTGCCGATCGGCGGCGGGGCGCCGGTCGCCGTGCAGACGATGACCAAGACCGAGACCGCCAACGTGCCGGCGACGATGGAGCAGATCCGCAAGGTCGCCGACGCGGGGGCGGATCTGGTCCGCTGCGCGGTGCCGCGCGAGCAGGACGCCGAGGCGCTGAGGACGATCGTGCGCGAATCGCCGATCCCGGTGATCGCCGACATCCACTTCAACCACACGCTGGCGCTGAAAGCGATCGACGCCGGCGCCCACTGCATCCGCCTCAACCCGGGCAACATCGGCGGCCGCGACAAAGTCGCCGAGGTGGCGGCGAAGGCGACCGCGGCGGGGGTGCCGATGCGGATCGGCGTCAACTCGGGCTCGCTGCCCAAGCACCTGCACGCGCTCGAGCGCGAGAACCCGGTCGAGGCGCTGGTCGCCGCCGCGGTCGAGTTCGTCGAACTGATGGAGGGGCTCGACTTCGAGAACTTCAAGGTCTCGATCAAGTCGACCAACGTGCCGAACACGATCGCTGCCAACCGGCTGCTCTCGGAGAGGATCCCCTACCCGCTGCACCTCGGCGTCACCGAGGCGGGGACGAAGTGGGGCGGCTCGCTGAAATCGGCGGTCGGCCTGGGGACGCTGCTCGCCGACGGGATCGGCGACACGATCCGGATCAGCCTCTCGACCTTCCACGCCGAGGAGGAGGTCAAGGTCGCCTGGGAGATTCTAAAAGCGCTGCAGCTGCGCGAGCGCGGCCCGGTGCTGATCGCTTGCCCGACCTGCGGCCGGCTCCAGTTCGACATGGACTCGGTCGTGGCTGAAATCGAGCAGCGGCTCGAGGCCTACGAGGAGCCGATCGAGGTGGCCGTCCTCGGCTGCGCCGTCAACGGCATCGGCGAGGCCAGCCACGCCGACTTCGGCATCGCCGGCGCCAAGAACGAGGGCCTGATCTTCGCCGGCGGCAAGCCGCTGCGCAAGGTCCCGCAGGAGACCCTCGTCGACACCCTCTTCGAGGAGATCGACAAGTCGCTCGACCGCGGCGGGGAGGTCGAGTTCGACGAGGCCGAGTCGCGCGAGGGCGCCGAGTGGGTCGCCAACATCGAGCGCGAAAACGCCGGCGACCTCACCCCCGAGAAGATCGCCGCGATGGAGGCCGAAGCCGTCGAGCGCGGCGAGTCCGACCGCGTCCTCCTCGACGAGGAGGCTTCGCCGACGGCCGGCCGCCGCTTCACCCGCGCCTAGACGCGAATCACGTCGACTTCTTCGAATGAGGCGAAAGCGGCGTCTTGCGTCAGGACCGCGGCTCCATGGTGCATGGCGGTAGCGGCGATCCAAGTGTCGTGGCGGCGGAGGCGCCGGCCACGCTCCCGCTCAGCCGCAGCGATGCGGGCGAAACAGCTCGCGACCTCGGGTCCGACGGGGAGCGGGGGATAGGTCGATTGCACCCGGGAGAGGGTCGAGAGCCGCTTTGCTCGATCCTTCGGACCGGTGGCTCGTAGGATCCCCAGCTCCAGCTCGGCCACGGTGATCACCGAGACGGCGATCTTCTCGGGGAGTTCGCCGAGCTCGCGACCGGTCTCCTGCGCGATGAAGACCGAGGTGTCTGCGACTGCTTTCCTCAATCGTCCAGCTCTGCGCCACGGACATCGGCGAGGTCGTCGAGTAGGCCGGGATCGGCAGGTGCCTCACGCCGGATGCGCCGGAGCTCGCTGGACGCGACCCAGGGATCGCGCTTCTCCGCGTGGGGGAGGATGTCCGCGACGGGACGAGGGTTGACGGTGAGCGTCAGCCGTTCGCCGGCTTCCAGCTGCGAGACGACGGCGGACGTTGAATTGCGAAGCTCTCGAATCGACACCTCTTTGGCCATGTGCACGGCTGTAGCATCGAGTGCGACAGGCGTCGGCGATCAATCTGACGCCGCTATTTCTTCGGCGCCAGCCTGAGGACGAGTTTCCGCGTCTGGGTGGCCGCGAGGCCGCCGGTGGGGGCGAACGTCACCGCCACCTTCAATTTCAGCCTGCCCTTCGCCTTCAGGGTTTTGCGGGCGGATTTGGTCGGCGTGACGGGAAGGTGGGCGGTGCCGAGGGTCTGCAGCGTCTTCGCCTTGATCCTCACCTTCGCCTTCTTCACGTCGGCGATCGTCAGCGTGCCGGGGCCGGGGACGGTCACCGGCAGTTTCGCGGTGCCCTTCTTCTCGTTCAGGACCGGCTTGCCGATGCTGAAGGCGTTCGACGGCGGCGTGCTCTGGATGGCGACCGAGTCGACCCCGGCGTGGAGGGGCCCTTCGTTGTCCACCTCCGCCAGCCGCAACCGCACCGTCTGCCCGGCGAACGGGGTCAGGTTGGCCGTGTACTGGGCGGGGCCGAGCTGCTGCGGCGAACCGGTGCCGGTCGCGAAGACGGTCGCCAGGATGTCTTCCGGGTTGACCGATTCCGGCGAGGCGGTCGGTTTCATCACGTCGATCCTGTACTGCTGGTTGGGCGGCGGCCCGCCTTCGCCTCCGCCGCTCGAGAGCGTGTCCGGCATCGGCGTGACGAGGGGGGCTTTGGAGACGTAATAGACGGTCATCGAGAGCTCGTGGGTCCAGTTGGGCTCGAGCGCGACGTCCTGGTAGAGGATGTGCGTCCCGACGAATTCCTGGTCGGTGATCGCGGCGTAATTCCCCGCCGGTGGGGCCGGAACCGTGCTGAGCGAGAGCGGCGAGCTGGTGCCGCTGTAGGCGAACCAGCTGCCCGTCTGTCCCGCCCCGGACGGGTTGTCGAGCACCTGCCAGCCGCTCAGGTTCCCGGTCTCGAAATCGCCGTTGAGGACGGTTGCGGCTCCGGCGCTCGCCGGGGCGACCAGGAAGACGGAGATCGCGGCACAGGTCGCGAGAAGGATCTGGACACGGGCGCTGGCTCGACTGCTCATCACTCTCCCTTTGAACGTGGCTCGACCGGGGCAGCCTAAGTCAGCCGTAGGACGGCGGCAATAGACTCGCGCTCGATGTCCCGCCTCAGCCAGACCTTCCTCCCGACCCTGAAGGACCCGCCCGCAGATGCGGAGGCGATCTCGCACAAGCTGATGGTGCGGGCGGGGTTGATCCGGCAGCTGGGGGCGGGGCTGTGGACCTATCTGCCGGCGGGGTGGCGGACCGAGCGGAAGGTCGAGCAGGTGATCCGCGAGGAGATGGAGGCGATCGGCTGCCAGGAGATGTTGATGCCGCTGCTGATGCCGGCGGAGCCGTGGAGGAAGACCGGCCGCTACGCGATCGAGGAGCTGTTCAAGCTCGAGGACCGCAAGGGCTCGCCGCTGGTGCTGGCGATGACCCACGAGGAGGCGGTGACCACGCACGTGGCGCACGACGTCCGCTCCTACCGCGACCTGCCGCTGATGCTCTTCCACATCCAGACCAAGGAGCGCGACGAGCCGCGGCCGCGGGCCGGGGTCCTGCGCACGCGCGAGTTCACGATGAAGGACGCCTACTCCTTCGACCGCGACGAGGAGGGCTTGGCGCGCTCCTATGAGGCGCAGGCCAAGGCCTACGGCAGGATCCTCGACCGCTGCGGCCTGCGCTGGTACCGGGTCGAGTCCGACGTCGGGATGATGGGCGGCTCCGGCGCCGACGAGTTCATGGCCCCCTGCCCGGCCGGCGAGGACGAGGTCGCGCTGGCGCCCGGCTACGCCGCCAACGTCGAGATCGCCTCGGCGCAGCCGCAGCCGGTCGAGCTGCCGCCGCGGCTGGAGGCGCCGGAGCCGGTCGAGACCCCTGGCCTCGGCAGGGTCGAGGAGGTGGCCGCGCACCTCGGGCTGCCGACCGGCGCCTTCATCAAGGCGCTGCCGATCATGGTCGAGGGCCGCGGGATGGTCCTGGTCCTGCTGCGCGGCGACCACCGCCTCAACGAGGTGAAGCTGCGCAACGGGATGGGCACCGACTTCCGCCAGGCGCGAGCGGAGGAGATCGAGGAGGAGCTCGGCCCGGTCGGCTTCATCGGCCCGGTCGGCTCCGGCCTGCCGATCATCAGGGACGCGGCGCTGACCGGCGACTCCTATGTCACCGGCGCCAACAAGCGCGACCTCCACCTGCGCGGCGTCGACCCCGCCCGCGACTTCGAGTCCTACGAGATGGACGTGCGCAAGGTCGAGGCCGGCGACACCGCCCCCGGCGGCGGCAGGATCGAGATCGAGCCGGCGATCGAGGTCGGCAACATCTTCAAGCTGGGGACGAGGTACTCGGAGCCGCTCGGCGCCACCTACCTCGACGAGAACGGCGTCGAGAAGCCGATCGTGATGGGCTGCTACGGGATCGGCCCGGCGCGGATCCTCGCCGCCGCGATCGAGCAGAGCAACGACGAGCATGGGATCAAATGGCCCGCCTCGATCGCGCCCTGGAAGATCCATCTCGTCTCGCTGGCGAAAAGCGGCGAGGAGGAGCGGACGGTCGCGGATCGCCTCTACGAGGAGCTTCGAAGCAGCGGAGAGGTCCTTTATGACGACCGAGACGCGGGCCCCGGAGCGAAGCTCAACGACGCCGACCTTCTCGGCTGTCCACTGCGGCTGGTGGTCGGCCGGCGCGGGCTCGCCGAGGGGGTCGTGGAAGCGATCGAGCGCAAGGACGGGACCGTCTACAAGCTCCCCGTGGAGGAGGCCGCCGCGCAGGCGCTGGCGCTCCTCGATGACTGAGCACGACCCCTTCGGCCGCGGCCGCCTGCGCCGCCTCTTCGGGCTCGACCGCAGCGGGCCGAAACCGCGCCAGACGCGCAGGGGGGAGCCGCTGCACCCGTGGACGATCCCCAACCTGGTCGGCTACCTGCGGCTGGCGGGCCTGCCGGTCTTCCTCGCCCTCGCCTACAACACCGCCGACGGCACCTCGCTCGCCTCGGCGATGGTCTTCTGGGCGATCGCCGCCGGCGACTACCTCGACGGCCTGCTCGCCCGCCTCACCCGCCAGTACAGCCGCCTGGGGGCGCTGATGGACCCCCTGATCGACCGGCTCACGATCCTCGCCGGCGCCGTCGTCTGCTGGAGCTTCGAGCTGCTGCCGCGCTGGGCGCTGGCGCTGCTGGCGCTGCGCGAGCTGGCGATGCTCTTCCTCGCCTGGTACGGCCTCCGCCACGGCGTCGACGTCGAAGTCAACTGGCCGGGCCGGATCTCGGTCTTCCCGATCATGGGCGGGATCTTCCTCGCCCTGCTCGCGCCCGGCTGGGTGGCGACGGCGCTGCTGCTCTGGGGCCTGGCGATGGCGATCCTCGCCACCGTCCTCTACGCCCAGGCGGGTGTGCGCGCCCGCCGTGCCCAAGCTGCAAGCTGAGCCCCAGAAGCACCCCAACCTTCAACCTAGGGTTGAGTCTTTCGCCCGGGGACCTATAATCGGCTCCCGCGCAAAACGAGGCCCGCAAGAAAACGGAGGCGCCGCCAAACGGAGGCGCCGCCTCCCGAGCCAGTTAGGAGCACGATGGAGGACACCTTTCCCGATCTCGGTTCCCTCAGCGACAAGGAGCTGAAGGACATGATCGACAACCTCACCGCCGAGGAGAACGAGATCTCCTACAAGCGCCGCGTCCTGCACGGCAAGATCGACATCCTGCGCGCGGAGCTGGTCAACCGGCTGCGCCAGAAACGGGAGGCCGGCGACTCGCTGATCTCTGGCGACGACGTCGAGCAGCTGACCCAGATCCTCGCCGGCAAAGCCACGCCCCCCTCGGAGGGCGAGCCCGCCGCCTGAGCGGGGACCGTCATGGCCGTCCACTGTCCCGAGTGCGGTTTCGCCAACCCCGAGGGCGCGAACTACTGCCAGAAGTGCGGTGCCTACCTGGGCGGGCCGAAGGAGGGCGACGAACCGACGACGATGACCTACCGGGTCGACGAGACCGGCGAGATGCTGCCGGTCGACATCGACGAGGTGGTCGAGGAGAGCGGCGCGGCGCTGGTGATCCGCTCCGGCGGCGGCCGCGCCGGCGAGAGCTTCAGCATCGACGAGGAGCGGGTCAGCATCGGCCGCAGCCCCGACGCCGGCGTCTTCCTCGACGACGTGACCGTCTCCCGCAACCACGCGCTGTTGGTGCGCCGCCGCGACGGCCTCTACATCGACGACCTCGGCTCGCTCAACGGGACCTACGTCAACCGGCGGCGGATCGAGTCGCACCGGCTCGCCGACGGCGACGAGATCCAGGTCGGCAAGTACAAGCTCTCCTACCTGGAGCGGTAGGTGTCGGTGTCCGAGCAAACCGGCCGCGCGTCGGCATCGTCCAGCCGCCCCCGCAAGGCGCTGACGATCGGCGCCGTCTGCAAGATCCTGCAGAGCGAGTTCGACGACGTCTCGATCTCGAAGATCCGCTACCTCGAGGACCAGAAGCTGCTGAGCCCGCGCCGCACCGCGGGCGGCTACCGCCTCTACAGCCAGTCCGACGTCGAACGGCTGCGGACGATCCTGCGCCTGCAGCGCGACGAGTTCCTGCCGCTGCGGGTGATCCGCCAGGAGCTCGCCTCCGGCGGCGACCTCGTGCTCGGCGGCGACGGCGAACGCAAGCCGGCGACGGGGGCGGTGCGGCGGGCGATCCTGGTCGACACCTCGCGCGCCTACCTGACGCTGGAGGAGATCGTCGAGGAGACCGGTGCCCGCGAGGAGCTGATCCGCGAGCTCGAGAACTACGGGATCGTGCAGCCGGAGAAACGCGAGGGGAGAACGGTCTACGACGAGACCGACCGCGAGATCGTCCGCGCCGCCAACGAGCTCTCGCGGGTCGGCGTCGGCGCTCGCAACCTGCGCGTCTTCCGTTCCTCCGCCGACCGCGAGGCGAACCTGCTGGAAGCGCTGCTGGGACCGTCGCTGCGCTCGCGCAATCCCGAACGCCGCAAGGAAGCGCTGGAGAGCCTGGAAAGCCTGGCGGCGACGGTGAGCCACCTCAAGCACCTGCTCTTGGTGCGGGACCTGCGCCGCCTCGCTGGCGACTGACGGCGTCCTCGGTCGCTCGCGTGCAGAGCACGCCACGCTCCCTGCGTCCTTGTCAGAGTGTCTGAATGGCTCGAGTCACCAGGAAGAGGATGATCGCGGCGTCGGTGGGGGAGGTCTGGAGGCTCGTCTCCGATCCTTATGCGCTGCCGCGCTGGTGGCCGCGGACGGCGCGGGTGGAGAACGTCGACCGCAAGGCCGGCGGCCGGCGCAGCCAGTGGACGAAGGTGCTGGAGACCGCCGAGGGGCGCGGCGTGCGGGCCGACTTCCGCTGCCTCAGCGCGGCCGAGAACGAGCGCTACGTCTGGGAGCAGGAGCTGGAGGGGACGCCGTTCCAAAGGCACCTCAAGTCGCTGCGGGTCGAGATCGGATTGCGACCGCGCGACGAGGGCACCGAGGTGAGCCTCACCGAGGAGCAGTCGCTGAAGGGGATGTCGAAGCTGGGATCGCCGCTGATGCGTCGCGCCCGCGGCGAAGCGCTGGACGAGGCGCTCGACGGGATCGAGGAGGCGCTGACGTGAGTGTCGCTTTTGTTCGGCCATGCCGTACAAAGGCGCCATGACCGCGCCGCGGCGGGATGCGAAGTGGTGGGGGTGGGGGGACCCCGCCGTGGAGCCGGCGCTCGACGGGGAGGCGCTGGGGGCGCTGCGGGAGCGGCTCGGCGAGCTGGAGCCTTGGCCGCTGGCGCGCGAGCTCGACCGCTTCGAGCTGCCGGCGGCGGAGGCGCTGCCGCGGGCGCTGGTCGAGGCGGTGGGGGAGGAGAACGTCTTCACCTCCGACGAGGACCGGCTGCGGCACTCGACCGGACGCGGTTACGCCGACCTGGCGCGGCTGCGCAACGGCGCGCTGGAGGCGGCGCCCGACGCCGTGGCGATGCCGCCCGACGCGGAGGCGCTGCGGCGGGCGATCGACGCCTGTGCCGCCGAGGGCGTCGCGATCGTCCCCTTCGGCGGCGGCACCAGCGTCGTCGGCGGGGTCGAGCCGCTGCGCGGCGAGCACGGCCGCCTCGTCAGCCTCGACCTCGGCGCGCTGCGCGGCGTCGAGGTCGACCGCCGCTCGCTCACCGCCCGCCTCGGCGCCGGCCTGCGCGGCCCGGAGGCGGAGGCGGCGCTGGGGCGGGAAGGACTCACGCTCGGCCACTTCCCGCAGTCCTTCGAGTATGCGACCGTCGGCGGCTTCGCCGCCACTCGCTCGGCCGGCCAGGCCTCGAGCGGCTATGGGCGCTTCGACGCGCTGGTCAGCTCGGTGCGGCTGCTGGCGCCGGCGGGGGGGCTGAACACGCTGGAGACGCCCCACACCGCCGCCGGTCCGGCGCTGCGCGAGCTCGTGATCGGCTCCGAGGGCGCGCTCGGCGTCATCCCCGAGGTGACGTTGCGGGTGCGCCCGGCGCCGGGCGCCCGCCGCTACGAGGCCTGGATGGCGGAGAGCTTCGCGGCGGCGGCGGAGGTCGTGCGGGCGCTGGCGCAGGGGCCGGGCCTGCCGGAGATCGTCCGGGTCTCCGACGAGGAGGAGACCGAGGGCACGCTCGCCCTCTCCGGCCCGCGCGGCCTCGCCGGCAACGCCTTCGACCGCTACCTCGGCCTGCGTGGCCGCCGCGGCGGCGCGCTGGTGATCGTCGGGTACGAGGGCGACGAGGAGTCGGCGGCGCGGCGGCGCGCCCTCTCGGTCCGCGTCCTGCGCGCCGGCGGCGCCGCCTACCTCGGCCAGGCTGCCGGCCGCTCCTGGGAGCACGGCCGCTACCGGGGCCCGTACCTGCGCGACACGCTGATGGCGATGGGGGCGATGGTCGAGACGCTCGAGACCTCGCACACCTGGAGCCGCCTCGGCGAGCTGCACGAGGCGGTCGGCGGGGCGATCCGCGGCGCGCTCGACGGCCAGGGGACGCCCGGCCTCGTCTTCTGCCACCTCTCCCACGCCTACGCCGACGGCGCCTCGCTCTACTTCACCTTCATCTCCCGCGCCCGCCGCGGCGCCGAGTTGGAGCAGTGGGCGGCGGTCAAGCGCGCCGCCAGCGAGGCGATCGTCTCCTGCGGCGGCACGATCACCCACCACCACGCGATCGGCCGCGACCACGCCCCCTACATGGAGGCCGAGGTGGGGGAGACCGGCCTCGACGTCCTCCGCGCGGTCAAGGAGCGGCTGGATCCGACTGGGATCATGAACCCGGGCAAGCTGCTGCCCGGCTGAGCCGGCTTACTTCTTGCCTTCTTCTTCGATCCGCTTCGCGGCGCCGACGATCGGGCCGGTGACGCTGCCGCGCAGCACTTCGGTGCCGGTGTAGGCCGGAGCCTGCTTTTTCTTCGTCGCCTGCGCCAGCGAGGCTTCCAGCCGCGATTCGTCGGTGCGGGTGATCGCGATCTGGCCGAAGGTTTCGTTGGCGAGATAGGCGAGGATTTCGACCGGCACTTCGACCTGGGCGCTGATCTTGCCGTCCTTGCCGACGGGGGTGGAGGCGAGCGGCAGCATTTTCGTCTGCGAGGCCGCCAGCCAGATCGTGTAGCGCTCGCCGCCGCTGGTTTCGTTCAGCCCTTCGGCGAAGACCTGCAGCGCCAGCTTGTTCTTCACCCGCCCGAAGACGGCGACACCGGAGGCTTCGCTGCCGTCGACCGGGTTCAGCACCGCCTTCGTGACTTCTTTCCCGGTTTTCGCCGCGTTCTTTTCCAGCGCGGCGACGGCTTTCCTGGTCTGAGCGCCGACGGGCGTCGTAGCGCTCGGAGCCGAGCCCGACCCGCCGCCGCCGTTGCCGACCAGCAGCACGACCAAAAAGACGACGACGATCGCCACCCCCGCCAGGATCGCCCACAACCCCCGGTTCTCCAGCAGCTTCAGCTCTTTCCGCAATGGCGGTTTCGGCTCTCCGTTGGGCAGCTCGAGCGGCGCCGTTTGCGGCTTCTCCTGGGCTGGCGCCGGCGCCTCTTCCGGCCTAGGCTCGGAGGGCGATGGGGACTCCCCCGGAGGAGCCTCGCCACCTTTTGCGACGGAGGGGGAGTCCCCATCGTCCCCTCCCGGCGCGGGTATCGCCGGAGCTGGGATACCTTCAGCTTCCAGCTCTTCGGCCGCTTTCTTCGCCCGCTCGTGAACCTCCCCGACGGGGATACCCATCAGGGCGGAGAGATCCTCGTACCCCTGCTCGCCCCGCTGCGAGAGCAGCCGCAGGATCGCCTTCTGGTCGTCGCTCAGCGCCACAGACTGGGAAGCCTATTAGGGTGCGGGGCGTGAACGGCGACGCTCAGGTTAAGCATTTCGACGGGCTGATCGGGACCGAGTGGCTCAGCGACGATCCCGACGACGCGCGGGTGCGCCTGCCGATCCGCGACGAGCTGCGCCAGCCCTTCGGCCTGATGCACGGCGGCGTGATGTCGACGCTGATCGAGAGCGTCTGCTCGCGGGCGACCGCAGGCGCCGTCTACGACGACGGGATGGCGGCGATGGGCCAGTCGATCAACGTCAGCTTCATGCGCCCGGTCACCGAGGGCGGGGTCGAAGTCCGCGCCAAGGCCCGCCACCGCGGCCGCACCACCTGGCTCTGGCAGGCCGAGGTGCTGAACGACGAGGGCAAGGTCTGCGCGCTGGCGCAGATGACGATCGCCGTCCGGCCACGCCCCGGCGCTTAGCCGCCAAATCGATTAGTGATCGGGAGCCGCCGGTCCTTGCCGAAGCCTTTCGGCGTGATCCGGATCCCCGGCGCCGCCTGGCGGCGCTTGTACTCGGCGCGGTCGACGAGCCGGATCACTTCGTCGACGACCTCGCCCGGCATCCCGGCGGCGATCATCTCCTCGCGCCCCGCGTCGCGCTCGACGTAGGCCTCGAGGATGCGGTCGAGCAGCTCGTAGGGGGGCAGCGAGTCGCTGTCGAGCTGGTCGGGGCGCAGCTCGGCCGAGGGCGGGCGCTCGATCACGCTCGCCGGCACCAGCTCGCGGCCCGCGCGCTCGTTGCGGCGTTCGACCAGCTCGTAGACGAGCCCCTTCGGCACGTCCTTGATCACGGCGAAGCCGCCGGCCATGTCGCCGTAGAGGGTCGCGTAGCCGACCGACATCTCGCTCTTGTTGCCGGTCGTCAGCACCAGCCAGCCGTGGCGGTTGGAGAGCGCCATCATCAGGTTGCCGCGGATCCGCGCCTGGATGTTCTCGGCGGCGAGGTCGGGCTCCGAGGGCCGCGCCGGGTCGCGTGGCGCCTCGTCCTCGCCGGGCGCCGGTTTCGCGCCGGGTTGCAGCAGCCCGTCCAGCGCCCGCTCGTAGCCCACCATCATCGGCTCGATCGCGATCTCGATCAGCTCGCAGCCGAGGTTGCGGGCGATCGCGCGCGCATCGTCCTGGGTCTCGGAGCTGGAGTGGGGGGAGGGCATGACGACGCAGCTGAGCCGCTCCGGCCCGACCGCGTCGGCGGCGAGCATCGCCACCAGCGCTGAGTCGATCCCGCCCGAGAGGGCGACGCCGACGTGCTTGAAGCCGTTCTTGCCGACGTAGTCGCGCAGGCCGAGGGCGAGCGCGCCGTAGACCTCGTCGAGGTCGCCGAGCGGCTCGGCCAGCGGCCCGGGCTTCCCATGCGGCACCTCGCAGACCAGCAGCTCCTCCTCGAACTGGGCGGCGCGGGCGGTCACCGTCCCGTCGGGGGCGGTGACGAGGCTCTGGCCGTCGAAGACGAGCTCGTCCTGGCCGCCGACCAGGTTGCAGAAGGCGAAGTAGGCGTCGTCTTCGCGCGAGCGCTCGGCGAACATCGCCTCCCGCTCATGGCCCTTGCCGCGGTGGTAGGGCGAGCCGGAGGGGTTGGCGATCAGCCTCGCGCCCGCCTCGGCCTCGGCCCGCGCCGGCCCGCCCGGCAGCCAGACGTCCTCGCAGATCGTCAGGCCGACGCCGAGGCCGTCGACCTCGGTCGTCGCCGGATCTGCGCCGGGGACGAAGTAGCGCTGCTCGTCGAAGACCGCGTAATTGGGGAGCCGGTTCTTGCGGTAGACGGATTGCACCGCGCCGTCGGCGAGGACGGCGATCGAGTTGTGGGCGTGGCGCGGGTCGGCCGGGTCGGCGACCGGCTCGGCATAGCCGACCAAGACGGTGATCCCCTGCGCCTGCGCGGCCAGCTCCTCGACCGCCCGCTGGTTGGCGACGAGGAAATGGCGCTTCAGGTAGAGGTCCTCGGCCGGATAGCCGGGGATGCAGAGCTCGGGGAAGATCACCAGCTCGGCGCCCGCCTCGCGGGCGCGGCCGATCCACTCGGCGACCTTGGCGGCGTTGGCCTCGACGGCGCCGACGGTGGGGTTGATCTGGGCGAGGGCTAGGCGCATCGGCTGCGTGGAGCTATACCCGAAGTATCTCCGTCGCGATCCCGAGAGGTAGTTTCGGGTCTCAGTAGGGTTCTCTGGTCATGCGGAACCGCCGTGGGAATCTGGTCGGTGCCTCGGCGGCGCTGCTGCTGGCCCTGGTCGTCACCGCTCCCGCTCTCGCGGCCTCGGATGTCGCTCCGGCCAGCCTCGCCTCGAAGGCGCAGAAGCCGTTCATCATGCCGCAGCCCAGGCCGACCGAACGCCTGCGCCCGACCGGCGGCGAAGACCCGAACCGCAACGCCTACTCGGTCCCCGAGGCGCCGAACTCGCCCGCCTGCTCGCAGCACTTCTGCGTCCACTGGGTCGACCAGGGCCTCGACGCGCCGAATCTGCGAGACCGCAACGGCAACGGCATTCCCGACTTCGTCGAGCGGGTGCTGCAGGTGGCCGAACACGTCCACCAGGTAGAGAACGGGAAGCTCGGCTGGCGCGAGCCGAAGAGCGACGGCCACCGCGGCGGCGGCAACGGCAAGACCGACGTCTACCTGTCCGAGATCGGCGGCGAACTGTTCGGCTACGCGGCGCCGGACCGCGGCCAGGCCACCAGGCAGCACCTGATTCCGCGCCACCTGTACGGCTACCTCGTCCTCGACAACGACTACAGCGCCTTCGAGTTCCCGCACACGAAGCCGATCAACGACCTCGAGGTCACCTTCGCCCACGAGTACAACCACATCCTCCAGTTCGCCTACGACGCCTACCAGGACCCCTGGTTCGCCGAGTCGACGGCGACCTGGATGGAGGACCAGGTCTACAACCGCATCGACGACTACCTGCGCTACGTCAAGCCCTGGACCCGCCTCTACGAAACGCCACTGACGACGAGCTCGATCAAGATGTACGGGAGCGCCGTCTGGAACCAGTGGCTGGCGCGCCGCTACGGGGCGACGCTGATCCGCAAGGCCTGGGCGGGGGCGATCGACGCCAAGCCCGGCGGCTTCTCGGTCGCCGCCTACGAACGGGCGATCCGGGCGGCCGGTCCCTCGGATTTCAGCCGCGACTTCACCCACTTCGCCGCCGCCGTCGCCGAGTGGCGCACCGGGCGCGGCTTCCGCGAGAGCCGCCTCTATCCCGACATGCCGCGCCAGGGAAGCCTGCCACTGGACGGGGAACGCCTGACCCGCGTGCTCGACCACACCACCTTCCAGCTGCTGCGGGTACGGGCGCCGGGGGGCCGGGCGGTGGCGGTCCACCTGACCGCGCCGCGCGGGACGGAGGCGGGGCTGGCGCTGGTCGGGAGGATCGGCTCCGAGCGCGGCGGCCGCACCGTCAACCGCATCGCCTACCGGCGCGGGGGCGGGACGATGACCGTGCGCCTGCCCCGGCCCGGGCGGTTCCAGCGGATCACCGCCGTGGTCGTCAACGCCGACGGGCGGGCGCACGGATTCAGCGCCCGCCGGCTCGACTGGCGCTACCTGACCGATCGCTTCCCGTTCGAAATCAGCGGCCGGCTGATCCGCTAGCGGTCCCTGCCTAGGAGCGGGACTCGGCGGCGACGGGACCGGCGCCGTTGGTCGAGGCGGCGGCCTTGCGCTTCTTGGCCGCCTTCTTCCTGGCGGGGACGGTGGCGATGACCTCCTGCGTCGCCGCCTCGAGGTCGAGGGCGAAGCTGTCGAGGTCGGCCATCGCGTCGTAGTCGCCGATCAGGCCGAAGTTGACCTGGCCGTTGTAGGACATGATCCCGACGCAGAGCGCCTGGCGACGGGCAAGCGGCACCATCGGGAAGATCGACTCCATCTTGCGGCCGAGCACGTAGAGCGGGAACTGCGGCCCCGGCACGTTGGTGACGACGAGGTTGAAGAAGCGCTGCGCCGGCTGCAGGCGGGCGGCCTGGGAGACGATCGTCCCCGGCGCGAAGTCGGTCAGTTTGGTGAGGATCTCAGCCCCGACCGCCTGGCCGGAGGACTTGAGGTCGCCCATCTCCCCGGTCATCAGGCGCAGCCGCTCGACCGGGTCCTCGCACCAGACCGGCAGCGGCGCCATCATTGCCGAGACCCGGTTGCCGAGGGCGCCGTGCTCCTCGGGGGCGCGGACGCTGACCGGGACCATCGCCCGCAGCTCGAGGCCGTCGGTGTCGTGGCCGCGGGCCCGCAGGTAGCGGCCGATGCCGCCGGCGACGATCGAGAGGATGACGTCGTTGACGGTGCCGCCGTGGGCGTCCTTGACCCGCTTCAGCTCGGCGAGGTCGGTCTGGGTCATCTGGAAGCGGCGGTGGGGGCCGATCTCGACGTTGAAGACCGAGTGGGGGGCGGCCATCCCGGCGCCGATCATCTTCGAGGTGGCGCCGACCCCGCGCAGCACCTGGCGCGGGCCGCGCAGAGCCGCGCGGAAGCCGCGGTAGATCTCCTTCGGGCTCGTCGCCCGCTCCTTCAGCGCTTCGCTCAGGAGCTGGAAGTCGGTCGGTTCGGGGCGGGCCAGCCAGGGCGGCGCTTTGTCGGGCGTCCCGGCCGGCTCCGGGTCGAGGTCGAAGAGGACGGTGGTGATGTCGACGCCGGAGACGCCGTCCACGAGCGCGTGGTGGCTCTTGCCGATGATCGCGAAGCGGTCGCCGGCGAGGCCCTCGACCAGCCACAGCTCCCAGAGCGGCTTGCTGCGGTCGAGCTGCTGGGAGAAGATCCGCGCCGCGAGGTTGCGCAGTTGCTCGTCGGAGCCCGGCGCCGGCAGCGCGGTCTGGCGCACGTGGTAGTCGAGGTTGAGGTGGGGGTCGTCGACCCAGACCGGGCGGCTTTGGCCGAGTGGCACGAAGCGCAGCTTCTGGCGGAACCGCGGGACCAGGTGCAGGCGCGAGGCGATGTGGTCGCGGAACTCCGCGTGGGTGGGCGCCGAGCCCTCGAAGATGCTGGTCGAGGCGACGTGCATGTGGGCGCCGGAGCGCTCCAGGTGCAGGAAGGAGGTATCGAGGCCGCTGAGGCGTTCGGGCTTCGTCATCTGGGTCATCTTCGCACACGAGCCCAGGACCGACAAAGGAGCGGAAAAGGCTTCCTAAAGCCGAATTTCAAGGAACATTGCAGTCTCGCGAATGTGTGCGTCTGCTCACAATTGCGCTCCGGGGCTCCTCCTAGCGTGTTAGGGACCCAAACGAGCTAAACGATCTGCCGAGTTCCTCGCGCGCCGAGCGCGAGGGAGCGGGGGACCCACTCGTCGCGGCGCCCCCTGCGCCGCGGCCGGGGCGAATCGGGCGGCGAGCCGCCCGTAGCGAGAGCCGGCGAGGCCGGCCCTTGCGAGCCCGACAGCTAACCCCGTAGGCAGCAGAGAAAGCGAGCGATAGCGAATGCGATATCTCCTGCCCGCGGTGGCGGCTGCCACTGCGCTGTCGATCGGCCTGGCGCCGGCAGCGGCGCAGACCGAGCCCGGCCACGGCCGCCACGAGCGCTCGCGCGCCCACGTCACCCTGCACCTCTCGACTCATTCGGTGCTGAAGGGGAACGGCCTGGCGGTGCGCGGCAAGGTGCGGCCGAGCGGCCGCCACCGGGTCAAGCTGGTCTTCCGCGGCCCCGATTCGGCGGTGCGCGGCGTGACCACGAAGGCGAACGGCGTCTTCGCCCTGCGCTGGGTGCCCGGGCGCATCGGCAGCTACGCGGTGCGCGCCTTCGGCGTCCACGACCGGCTCGTCGGCGCCTCGACGAGCCCGGCGCGCAAGCTGACGACCTACCACCTGGCCGGCGCCTCCTACTACGGGCCCGGCCTCTACGGCAACGGTGTCGCCTGCGGCGGCACCCTGCTGCCGGGCACGATGGGCGTGGCGAACAAGACGCTCCCCTGCGGGACGATGGTGAAGCTGCGCTACCACGGCCGCTCGGTGACCGTGCCGGTGATCGATCGCGGGCCCTACGTGGCGGGCCGCGACTACGACCTGACCGAGGCCGTGAAGCGGAAGCTGGGCTTCCCGGGCGTAGGCACGGTGCTGGCGAGCCGCTAGCCATCGCGTGGTTCCTTTCGGTCGCCGGGCGTCCGTAGGGAACCACGAGTTGCCCTCACGCGGTTTATGCCGTTCCGTGGTTCCTTTTGCACGAAATGGGTACTAAAGGAACCGCGGAACTAATTCGCGAGGCCGAGTTGGAGCTGGCCAGTGGTCCTCTCCGGCTCGGCCTCGTCCTTCTCGAAGGAGGCGACGCGGACGCCGAGCAGCCGCACCGGCCGCGGCGGGTCGTAGGCGCGCAGCAGGCCGAGGGCGATCGGGGCGACCACCTCGGGGTCGTTGGTGGGGCGGTCGATCGTGTGCGAGCGGGTGACGTTGGTCCAGTCGTCGAGGCGGACCTTGATCCCGATCGAGCGCCCCTCCAGCTCCCGCTTGCGCAGGCGCCGGCAGAGCTCCTCCGAGAGCTCGGCGAGGTGGCGCTCCAGCTCCTCGCGGCGGTTGACGTCGAAGTCGAAGGTGATCTCGGCCGATTGCGACTTGGTTTCGTGCTCGGGTGTGACCGGGGTCTCGTCGCGGAGGTGGCCGCGGGCGTGCAGCCAGGCGCCGGAGCGGGCGCCGAAGGCCGCTTCCAGCTCCTCCCGGTCGCGCAGGCTCAGCTCGAAGAGCGTGCGGATGCCCATCGACTCCAGCCGCGAGACCGTTTTCGGCCCGATCCCGGGGATGAGGCCGGGGGAGTGGCCGGCGAAGCGCTCGAGCGCCTGCTCGCGGGAGAGGACGACGAGGCCGGCCGGCTTGCCGAGCTCGCTGGTGATCTTGGCCAGCATCCGGCTCTCGGAGATGCCGACCGAGCAGGTGAGCCGCGTCTCCGTCCGGATCTCGGCCGCGATCCGCCGCATCGTCGCCTTCGGCGAGAAGAGCCCGGTCAGGTCGAGGTAGGCCTCGTCCAGCCCTACGACCTCGACCACCTCGGCGTTGCGCCGCAGGACGTCCATCACCTGGCCGGAGGCCTCCCGATAGGCGGGAAAGTCCGGCCGCAGGTAGATCGCATCGGGCAATCGCCGCCGCGCGACCGCCGCCGGCATCGCCGAATGGATCCCCGCCAGCTTCCGCGCCTCGTAGCTGGCCGTGGTCACCACCGCCCGCGGTCCGGACCCGCAGACGACCACCGGCTTGCCCCTCAAATCCGGCCGCCGGCGCAGCTCGACGGACGCATAGAAGGCGTCCATGTCGAGGTGGGCGATGGTGCGCTCGAAAGCCACTACAGCGATCGTAGGACGCGGCAGGGACGGGACGAACCCGCTCCAGCGCGACCGATGGAGATCGGCTCAAGATTTGGCGTGGCGGCTCTCCGGGAAGCGCGGGAGGCCGTCGTCGGGGATCGGCTCCCAGGGCGCAGCGGAGGAGACGAACTGCCGGACGCTGGGCTGGACGCCGGGGTCGGTGTCGAAGGCGCCCATGCGAATGCCGATCGGGTTGGCGTGAGAGGGGTTGCGGGCGAACAGCGCGGAGCCGCATTCGCCGCAGAACCACTTCTCACCGCCGCCCTCCGGCTGCCACATCCGCAGCTTCTCGGCGCCTTGAACGATTCGGAAGCTGCCCTCGGCAGGATGCGCATTCGGAGATGCCGCTGCGCCGCTGCGCCGCTGACAGCGCTTGCAATGGCAACAGCTGGCCATCGTCAGCGGCGCGGCTACTTCGAAACGGACCGCACCGCAGTTGCACCCGCCGGCGAGCGGAAGGTCGCTCATCGGGGAATCGTCCCCTATCGAAACCGTCATAACGACCCCATATCGGTTGCCCAGACGGTTTCGGTGCTAGCCGAGTTCGGCCGCCAGGCAGCCGCTGCCCTGGGAGGCACCGAGCATCAGCACGACGATGACGAAGGCGGGAGGATCATGCCGCCGGTGACCGCCACGCCGAGCCCGCGCAGAAGGCTGGCCCCCCGTAAGGATGAGGGTGCCGCCCAGGCGATCGCCAAGGTGAAGGCGAGCGCGCCGAGCAGGCCGTCGAGGAGCCCCCTGTGCATGGAAGTGATCACGATCGAGCCGATGACGGCGCAGGCCACCCACAGGGCTGCGAGGACCCAGCGTTGCGCCGGTTCCATTTCGCGCCAGACCGCCATCGGGTCATCCACAGCCAGAAGACGGCGAGGGCGAGCGCGATGACGACGCCGAAGACCTGACCCTCGACGCTCGTTCCTTGCAGACCGCAAGCAGGACGGACACGGCCGGGAGCTATCGCCGCCGCGGACGAAGCAACCGCCGATTCGCGAGACCGCGAGAAAGGTCGATCGCCGACGCCTTTCGCGGTCTCGCGTCGGATCGAGCAGGGTCAGGTCGGGATCGCGTAGATCTCCCCGCCCGCTTCGACCACCTTCTTCGGTTCGAGCGGGGCGGGGGGCGGGCCGGCGATCACTTCGCCGGTTTCGGGGTTGTACTGGCCGCCGTGACATGGGCAGATGATCGTGCCGTTTTCATAGCCGACGGTGCAGCCCGCATGGGTGCAGACGGCGCTGAATGCCTTGAGGCTGCCGTCGGAGCCGCGGATGAGAATGTCGGGCGAGCCGTCGGTCGGGTCGGCGTAGGTGGCCGCCTGGCCCTTCGGCAGGCGGCTGCCGGGTGCGAGCTTGACGGCATTCGAGGGAACTTTCGCGCCGGCGGTGGAGCTGGCCGCGCCGCCGTTGCTTGCGGCGGAGCCTCCCACCGCCCCACCGCCGCCTTCGCCCTTGGCGCCGCCGGTGAGCGTGCGCGCCGCCGTGTAGCTGCCCTTGGCGAGGGCGGAGATGCCGGCGATCGCGAGTGCCGCGGCGGCGAACTCCGCCAGCAGGACGCGCCGGGTCGACGTCGCCGCGGCCTCCGGTCTCTGGCGCGGGTCGGGCGGCCGCAGGTGGGTGCGCCGCATCATCGCCTCCGATGGGCGCAGGGAGACGTTGTCGAGGGCCGGCTGGCCGCTCGCCCCCGTCAGCACGAATGGCAGCCAGGCGAAGCTGAAGACGAGATCGGGGCCGAGGAAGTAGGGCGTCGTGTTCCAGCTTGCGGTGAGGAAGAGGAGGAAGTTGAGGGCGAGACCTCCTGCGGCGGCGGCCTGGGTGTAGAAGCCCGCGAGCGTCAGCAGCCCGATCGCGATCTCGGTGATCGCGACGCCGACGCCTGCCACCGTCGGGTGGGGAATCGCGAAGGTTTCGAGGATGAACCCGCCCGGGGTGCCGTTGGCGAAGCCCTGGAGCTGGGTGCCGATATAGGTCGGCGCGCCGGGATGGAGAAAGCCGGGGTCGGAGAGCTTCTGGATTCCGGCATAGACGAAGGTGCCGCCGAGGAAGAGCCGGAGCGGAAGCAGCGCGAGACCGGGGGAGAGTCGGCGTGGCCGCGAGGGCATCGGGCTCCAGTATCGAAGCGATTGCTTAACCCCACCTAAGAGGAATCGAGCGCGCTGCGGGGAGCATCTAGGCTTTAAGTCGTGGCTTCCCCGGAGGCGAAGAACCTCGAGGCGATCTCGAAGGCGATCGACCAGCACAACGCGAACTGCCCCTTCCCGGCGGCGGAGGTGCGGATGAACCCGTTCGAGGTCGAGCGACTGGGCTGGGACACGATCCGAGGGTTGCCGGTGGTCCCGGATGCCGAGATCGGCACCGGCCGCTTCCGCATCGTCTGCTCGCGCGACATGGAGGACGACGGCCTGGAGATCGTCGAGGCCGTCGGCCAAGAGCTAGAGACCGTCGCCCCGACGCGGAGCTGAGTCGCGAAACCGCGAAAACCGTTCTTTAGGGATCGTTTTTGCGGTCTCGGCGCTAGACCGAGTTCCAGAAGTCGAGACCGAGGTTCGAGAGCCAGTTCTGGGCTTCGATGTTGAGCTGGAAGAGCTCGCCGGTCCAGATCAGGATGCCCATCGCGATCAGGATCAGCCCGCCGACGGCGACGATCGCCTGGTAGTGGCGCTTGACGACGGCGAAGGCGGTGGTCATCTGGGAGAAAGCGAGCGCCGTCAGCAGGAAGGGGATCGCCAGGCCGGCCGAGTAGACGGCAAGGAGGAAGGCTCCGCGCGCGGCCGATTCGGTCAGCGCCGCGGCCGAGAGGATCGCGCCCAGGGTCGGGCCGATGCAGGGGGTCCAGGCGATCGCGAACGCCGCCCCGGCGACGATCGGGCCGCCCTTGCCCGCGCGCTCCAGCAGCGCCTCCACGCGCCACTCCCTGTTCAGGCGCGTGATGAACAGGGAGGCGACGAAGAGCACGCCCATGGCGATGATCAGCGCCGCCGAGATCTTCGTCAGCAGCGTCTTGTTTTCGTCGAGGAAGGACCCCAGGCCGGTCGCGGTCAGCCCCAGCAGGATGAAGATCACCGAGAAGCTCGCCACGAACAGCAGGCTCGGGCCGAGCACGCGGCGCCAGCCGGCCTCGTCGAGCTCGGTCGCCGAGACGCCGGTCACCGCCGAGAGGTAGCCCGGCACCAGCGGCAGCACGCAGGGGGAGAGGAAGGAGACGATGCCTGCCGCGAGCGCGGCGAGGATCCCCACCCCGGCGGCGGGATCGGAGCTGACGGCGGCGAGTACCACGACCCCTCAGGTTACCCTCACGGCTCTGTCGTCCGGGGGCTCGCCGCGGTGTCTCTTCAACGCCGGAGCCCCGTTCCGCGCTAGATTTGGCCAGTCAGCCAAACCATGGGAGGAGCGAAGAGTTGAGCAACCGCACGTTCGTGATCGGGGTCGGGATGACCAAGTTCGAGAAGCCCGGCACGAAGGAGGGCGACTACCCCGACTGGGCCAAGGAGGCGGGGGAGAAGGCGCTCGCCGACGCCGGCATCCCGTACGAGGACGTCGAGCAGGCCTACGCCGGCTACTGCTACGGCGACTCGACCTATGGGCAGCGGGCGCTCTACCAGCTCGGCCTCACCGGCATCCCCGTCGTCAACGTCAACAACAACTGCTCGACCGGCTCCTCGGCGCTGTTCCTGGCCCGGCAGGCGGTCAAGGGCGGCCTCGCCGAGTGCGCGCTGGCGCTCGGCTTCGAGAAGATGGAGCCGGGCAGCCTCGGGGTCAAGTACACCGACCGCACCAACGCGCTCGACAAGCACGCGATGCGGATGTTCGAGCTGCGCGAGCCGGAGACCTCGCCGCCGGCGCCGCAGATGTTCGGCAACGCCGGCCGCGACCACATGCAGAAGTACGGCTCCGAACCCGACCACTTCGCCTGGATCGGCTGGAAGAACCACAAGCACTCGGTCAACAACCCCTACGCCCAGTTCCAGGACGAGTACTCGCTGGAGGACATCAAGGCGGCGAAGATGATCCACGACCCGCTGACCAAGCTGCAGTGCTCGCCGACCTCCGACGGCTCGGCCTGCGCGATCGTCGCCTCCGAGCGCTACGTCGAGGCGCACGGGCTCTGGGAGCAGGCAGTGGAGATCGCCGGCCAGGCGATGGTCACCGACCTCAGCTCGACCTTCGACGAGGACGCCGACTGCATGACGATCGTCGGCTCCGACATGTCGGCGACGGCGGCGCGGATCGCCTACGAGGAAGCCGGCGTCGGCGCCGGGGAAGTCGACGTCTGCGAGCTGCACGACTGCTTCAGCGCCAACGAGCTGATCACCTACGAAGCGCTCGGCTTCGCGGCCGAGGGCGAGGCGCACAAGCTGGTCGAGGAAGAAGCGACCACCTTCGGCGGCAAGGTCGTCGTCAACCCCTCCGGCGGGCTGATCTCCAAGGGGCACCCCCTCGGGGCGACCGGCCTGGCGCAGTGCTCGGAGCTGACCTGGCAGCTGCGCGGAGAAGCCGACAAGCGCCAGGTGGAGGGCGCCGAAGTGGCGCTGCAGCACAACATCGGCCTCGGCGGCGCCGCCGTGGTCACGGTCTACAAACCGGCGGCCTAGGAGTCGCCAGCAAGGAGGAGCACGATGGCGAAGGAGCGGCGTTCACTCGGCGGCAAGGTGGTGGCGATCACCGGCGGCGCCCGGGGGATCGGCAAGGCGACCGCGGCGGCGCTGGTCGCGAAGGGCTGCCGCGTCGCCATCGGCGACCTCGACCTCGAGCTGGCGGAGCGAAGCGCCGCCGAGCTGGGCGGCGGCACCGTCGCGCTGGCGCTCGACGTCACCGACCGCACCTCCTTCGCGCGTTTCCTCGACGAGGCCGAGCGCCAGCTCGGGCCGCTCGACGCGGTCGTGAACAACGCCGGGATCATGCCGGTGACGCCGTTCGCCGAGGAGGGCGAGGACTCGATCCGCCGCCAGGTCGAGATCAACTTCCTCGGCGTCATCACCGGCACCCAGCTGGCGATCCAGCGGCTGCGCCCGCGGGGCAGCGGCTACATCGTCAACATCGCCTCGCAGGCGGGCAAAGCAGGGATCCCGGGGATCGCCACGTACTCGGGGACCAAGCACGCCGTCGTCGGCCTCAGCGAGGCGGTGCGGGCGGAGCTGCGCGAGACCGGGATCGAGGTCCTCTGCGTGATGCCGACCGTGGTCAACACCGAGCTGACCAGCGGCGTCGGTCAGAAGTGGGTGAAGGCGGTCGAGGCCTCCGACGTCGCGAACGAGATCGTCGACGCGATGGAAGTGCCGCGCTTCGACGTCTTCGTGCCGCGCGCCAACGGCGTCCTCTACCGTGTGCTCGGCCTGCTGCCGCGTTCCTGGCGCGAGGCGCTCGGCCGCGCGATGGGCGTCGACAGGCTGATGATCGACGTCGACCACGGCGCCCGACGCGCCTACGAGGAGCGGGCGGCCCACAGCACCGGCGCCGAAGCGCCCCTGGACGAAGAGGTCGCGCGCGAGCACGACGCCGCCTGAGCACGATTGGTGAGTTGTAGGCCCTATAGGGGCCACAACTCACCAATGGAGGGCAAGAGCGAGCGAAGTTATGTCTACTCGTCGGGGTACTCGGTGCTCAAGGCGTGAGTCCATTCGTAGGTCGCAAAAGGCTGCAGGGCGATAAAGAGTCCAAGCGCCCCGATCGAGACGAGCGACCAGGCAAAGCCGATTTTCTCGATCCATCCAAAGGGTTCGGCATGGTCGGAAAGCAGGAAGGCGATTGCGATGCCCACTAACGCGCAAAGGCCGATCCCGCTCAGCAGCCCGATCCAGTTCTCCTCATCCGAGCCTCGTCTCCGGGAGTGCTGCAAGACCCAACTCGTCTCGACCGCAAATGCGACCAGGAGAGTGGCGCCCAGCTGTGCCAAATCGCTGCAAACGCGAACCGGATGCGGGAAAAGGCTGTTGACGGCCCAGAGGCAGAGACCGCTGGCGATCACGACGACTACCACGGGCTCCAGGACACCTCGTCTCATTGGCGAGAGGCCACGCAGCAGAGGGAGCTTCCACCAGAATCCCTTCATGGGGCGCGGGAGGTTAGGTCGTACCCAGGACGCCCTCATGCGCCACCCAACGCACGATAATGACGGTTATGTCAACTCAGCCGAGGGCGCTGAGGAGATGCCGGGCGATGAGCGGGCCCGGCACCTCCTTCGGGGACCAGCGGGTCAGCTCGCTTCTTCGATCGCTTCTTCGATCGCGCTGGCCGAGCCGGGGGTGCCGAGTAGTTCCATGCCCTTGGCGTGCGGGCCTTCGATCGCGAACGACGGCGTCCCCGTGAAGCCGAAGTTCTGGGCTTCCCGGGTCGTTTTTTCCATTTCGGCCACGATGTTTTTGTTTTCCCGTTCTTCGTTCCACTTGGCGAGGTCCTTGACGCCCGCGCCTTTGGCGATGGATTCCATGAATTCCGGCGTCACGTAGCCGGAGTTCTCCGTGCCCTGGTTGCGGTAGAAGAGCTCGAGGTAGGACCAGCCGCGGCCCTGTTTCCCGGCCGCGATCGTGGCGGCGCCTGCCGGCGTCGAGTCCGGGCCGATGATCACGAAGTTGCGGAAGACGATCTTCACTTCGCCGGCTTTGACCTTGCTTTCGATGATCTGGGGAAGGATCTGTTCGGAGTAGGCCTTGCAGACCGGGCACTGCAGGTCCCCGTACTCGTAGAGGGTGACCGGCGCTTTCTGCTCTCCGAGTTCCATGTTTTCCTGCGGGATGCCGCTGAGGAGCTTGTTGACGGAGCCGACTTCCTCGAGTTTGGTGTCGCCGCCGCTGCTGCTGCTGGAGGAGTTGGCGACGATCAGCACGGCCACCGCCACGATCACCAGGAAGACGGCCCCGGCGCCCATCTGCAAGAGCCGCGTGCGCCGATCGGTGGTGTCGACTCGTTCTTCGGCGCGCAGCCGTTCTTCGCGCCGCTTCTCCCGCTCCCGCTTGTTGCTCATCGGTCCTCCCTGTGTCGTTGATCGTGTCGCTGCCCGGCCGTTCCGGCGGCCGGCGCCGGCTATGCCGCTTCCGCCTCGCCCCCGGTCCGCTCCGGGACCGCCGTTTCGTTCGTGCCCGCGTATCCGATCAGGCGGGTGGCGTTGAGGAGGAAGAGGATCGTCATCAAGACCGCGCTGGAGACGCACCACTGGCAGATCGCTTCGATCTTGAAGATCTCGAGATAGGTCAGGTAGACGCTGAACCCGAAGCCGCCGAGCGCGACCGCGAAGCCGCCGAAGCGGGCCGCGTCGTTGGCGAAGAAGGCGCTCGCCAGCAGCAGGACGTAGCCGACGATGCCGAAGACCGCGATGTTGACGCCGGCGATGTGCGAGTAGGAGCTGCTGGCGACGGTCTCGCAGCCACCGCCACCGGCGAGGCAGGCGGGCGATCCACCGCTCGAGTCGGCGATCGTGATGTAGGTGGCCACGCCGATCCCGAGGACCGCGATGAAGGCGATGATCCGCCTCAGGGTTGCCTCGCTCGGGAAGTTCATCGACATGAAGATAGAGCCTTTGATTGAACGACGCTGACTGGTCCCTCAGCCCCCGGGGTGACCGATTTCCTCACAAAATCCGGCAATCTCCCTCGAAAGCTTGCCACCCTGCCAGGCTAGCGGGGACTCGCCCTCGGCCTCCCTCACCAGCCGCGGCCGCGGCAGCGCTTCCGCGTAGGCCGCGGCCGCCGCGAAGGGATGACCCGGGTCGGCGTCGTCGTGGCTGGCGACGACGAGAGCGGGGACGTCGAGCGCCGACAGCTCCTCGAGCGAGCCGAAGGGGCGCGAGCGCGGCACCGCCCGCAGCGCCTCGACCAGCGCCTCCGGGTGGCGCTGCAGCAGCATCCGCTCGCGGGTGAAGCGCAGGACGGAATCGCGCCAGCGCGGGTCGATCCCCTCTCGCTCGCCGATTTGGGCGACGAAGCCGTCGACCCCGCCCGTCTCCAGCGCCGCCGCGAGGCCGTCCCAGTAGCGGAGCGAGCCCTCCCGGATCTCGCCCGTGTAGACGGGCCCGATCACGACCAGCCCCGCCAGCCGCTGCGGGTGTCGCAGCGCGTAGGACACGGCGGTGTGCGCCCCCATCGAGTGGCCGCCGAGCACGAACCTGCCCCCGCCCAGCTGCGAGTCGACCACCCGCCCGAGGTCCTCGACCAGCTGTGGGTATCCATAACCCTCCCCCGCCGGGGCGGGGTCGGACTCGCCGTGGCCGCGGGCGTCGTAGGTGAGGACCTCGTAGCCGGCGCGCGGCAGCGCCTTCGAGCCGTGCAGGACGTAGCGCCTGGTGGCGGTGATCCCGTGGCAGAGGAGGACCGGCGCCCCCTCCCCTTCGCCCTCCCCCCGCAGCCTCGGAGCCGGCTCGACCGTGAACGGCCGCCCTGCGGGCGGCATCAGCCGACCGAGGCGAGCGCTCGCTCGAGGTCCTCCACGGACTGGTAGGTGCTGCCCGTGCGCGAGACGTTCCGGTAGCGGACGACGCCGTCGCCGTCGACCACGAAGATCGCCCGCATCACGTAGCGGCCGCCGGGGGTCTCGTTCAGCTCAGTGAAGCGGGCCAGCGGGCCGAGCCAGCCGGTTACGCCGTAGCGCTTCGCGACCGCGAGGTCCTCGTCGGCGAGAAGCGGCACGTTCAGCTCCTGCTCCTTTACCCAGTGCTCGTGCGAGTCGACCGACTGCGGCGAGATGCCGAGCACCGCCGCGTCGAGCGCGTCGAGGCGCTCGCCCTGGTCTCGGTAGGAGCAGAACTGCTTGGTGCAGACGGTGGTGGCATCGCCTGGGTAGAAGGCGAGGATCAGGTTCCGGCCGCGGTAGTCGGAGAGGCGGTACGTCTTGCCGCCCGTCCCGGGCAGCTCGAAGTCGGGGGCGCGATCGCCCACGTCGATCTTTGCCACGGCCGGAGCTTACCCAGCCCGGCTACCCGTGTTCGATCGTCACTTCTTCGATCAGCACGGTCTGTTTCGGTTTTTCTTCCGGGCCGCCGAGCTTTTCGATCCTGGTGACGGCGTCGAAGCCCTTGCTGACCTTGCCGACGAGGGCGTATTCGGGCGGCAGGCCGGCGTCGGGGGCGGTGACGACGAAGAACTGGCTGCTGGAGCGCCCGGGGGGATCGGCGGAGCTCTTCGCCATCGCGACGATGCCTTTGGTGTAGGCGAGGTTGGGCGGCGGCTTCTCGTCGACGGAGTAGCCGGCACCGCCGGTGCCGGTGCCTTCCGGGTCGCCGCCCTGGATCACGAAGCCCGGGACGACGCGGTGGAAGGTGAGGTCGTCGTAGAAGCCTTCTTCGGCGAGGAAGGCGAAGGAGTTCGCCGTCTTCGGCGCCCGCTTGGTGTCGAGGGCGATCTCGAAGGTGCCGCAGCTCGTCTTCACCACGGCGGTGGCTTCTTCGCCCGGCTTCAGGACCTGCTTCGGTTTCTTGAAGCTGACGCTCTTCGGCTGCGGGGCCGCGACCTTCTTGCAGCCGCCGGCGCTTTCCGCGGCCGTCGCGCCGCCGGAGCTCGAGCTGCTCGAACCACCGCTGCGCGAGATCAGGATCGCCGCGACGACGCCGATCGCGACAACCGCGAAGACGGCGAGGACGATCCAGCGACGATCCGGCTGTTGCTGCGGCTCCACGGCCGGGCACCCTAATGCACCGCGCCGCGGAAAAGCCGGCGCTTACGATCCGCGGGTGCCCCCCTCTCCCCTCCTCACCCCTCTGGCGGCGGCGGTCCTGCACGTCGGCGAGCCGGAGCGGATCCTGCAGGTGAAGTGCGGGGACGGCGAGGGAGCGCTGTTCCTCGCCCGCGAGTTCCCCAGGGCCCGCGTCCGCGGCGTCGATCCATCCGCCGAGGCCGTGCGCCGCGCCACCGCCCGGGTCGGGCTCGATCCGGAGGGCCGCGTCGCCTTCAAGCAGGGCGGCCCGCGGACGCTGCCCTTCCCCGACGATCACTTCGACCTGCTCGCCGCCGTCGACGCCCGACCCTCCGCCTCCGAGGCGGCGCGGGTGCTGCGTCCCGGCGGCTACCTGGCCCTGGCGGCGGCGGCGGCGCCGACGGCGCCGCCGGGCCTCGGCGGCCGCCTCTTCCGCCGCTGGCTGGTGCGGCGCGGCTTCGAGCCGATCTGGTGCGAGCGCGCCGGCGACGGCAGCTTCCTCGTCACCCGCCTGCGCGGCGGCGGACCGGCGGCGCGCTCCCTCTAGGCTGGGCGCGAATGGAGATCGCCGGGACCCCGCTGACCCTGCTCGTCAATCCCTCCTCCGCGGGGGGCAGAAGCCTGAAGCTGCTGCCACGGATCGAGGCCGCGCTCGACGCCCGCCGCGCCGTCTTCCGGGTCGAGAGGACCCGCAGCCTCGGCCACGGGGCCGAGCTGGCGCTGGCGGCGGCGGAGCTGGGCGAGGTGCCGGTCGTCGTCGGCGGCGACGGGTTGCTGGGCGCCGTCGGCGGCGCGATGGCGGGCTCGGACGTCCCCCTCGGCCTGGTCCCGGCCGGCCGCGGCAACGACCTCGCCCGCGCCCTCGGCATCCCGGCCGAGCCCGAGGCCGCGGTCGCCGCCGTCCTCGACGGTCGCAGCCGCCGGATCGACGTCGGCGAGGCCAACGGCAAGCGCTTCCTCGGCATCGCCAGCGTCGGCTTCGACTCCGAATGCAACCGCCTCGCCAACGAAACCCGCTTCCTCCGCGGCAACCTCGTCTACGCCTACTCGATGCCGCGCACCCTGATCGGGTGGCGCTCGGCTCGCTTCACGCTCGCCGCCGGCGAGGAGCGCAAACGGCTGACCGGCTACTTCGTCGCCGTCGCCAACAACAGCGTCTACGGCGGCGGCATGTGGATCGCCCCCGAGGCGGAGATCGACGACGGCCTCTTCGACGTGGTCGCGATCGAGGAGGTCGGCAAGCTGCGCTTCCTCTGGGGGCTGCGCGACGTGCTCAAGGGGACCCACCTGGACAAGGAGGAGGTCAGCGTCTTCCGGGCGCCGCGCCTGCAGATCGACGCCAGCCGTCCCTTCCCCGTCTACGCCGACGGCGACCACCTGACCGACCTGCCGGTCTCGCTGCGGGTGCTGCCGCGGGCGCTCTCGATCCTCGTTCCCGCCGGCGAGGAGGGCTGATGGCGGCGAACGGCGCCTCCCCCCTCTTCGCCGCCAAGGTCGCGCTCTCGCGCGCGGTCGGCGCCGCCAGCCGCGCCAGCGGCCGCGGCGGCGGCACGACGCTGCCGGGGCGGGTGCTGCTGCGGCTGGAGCCGGAGGCGATCGCGCGGCTGGGAGCCGGCTTGGACCGCGGCGCCGCGATCGTCAGCGCCACCAACGGCAAGACGACGACGGCGGGGATGATCGCGGCCCTGCTCGCCGCCGACGGCCGCCGCCCGGTCCACAACCGCGCCGGCTCCAACATGACCTGGGGGGTGGCGACGGCGCTGCTCGAGCAGCGCGGCCACGAGGGGCTGTTCGAGGTCGACGAGGCCTGGCTGCCGCGGGTGGCCGAGCAGCTCGACCCTTCCTTGATCGTCCTCGGCAACCTCTTCCGCGACCAGCTCGACCGCTACGGCGAGATGGAGGCGCTGGCCGACGAGTGGGCGAAGACGGTGGCGGCGCGGGGCGGCCGCACCCGCTTCGCGCTGAACGCCGACGACCCGCTGGTCGCCGACCTCGGCCGCGACAGCGCTTCGGAGACCCGTCGCGAGGGCGTCACCTACTTCGGGATCGAGGACGCCTCGCAGGCGCTGCCGGAGCTGCAGCACGCCTTCGACGCCAAGCACTGCCGCCGCTGCGGCCATCCCTATGCCTACGCGCGCGCCTTCGTCGGTCACCTCGGCCATTACTCGTGCCCCAACTGCGGTGCCGAGCGGCCCGAGCCGGAGGTGGCGGCGACCGCGATCGAGCTGCGCGGGATGGACGGCTCGGCGGTGGCGGTCCGCACCCCCGCGGGAGAGCTCCGGCTCGAGCTGCCGCTGCCCGGCCTCTACAACGTCTACAACGCGCTGGCGGCGGTGGCCGCCGGCCTTGACCTGGGGGTCGCGCCGGAGCGGATCGCCGCGGCGCTGGGCGGGATGCGCGCCGCCTTCGGCCGGGTCGAGACGATCGAGGTCGGCGCCACCCCGGTCTCGATCCTGCTGATCAAGAACCCGGCCGGCGCCAACGAGGTGCTGCGGACGCTGATGCTGGAGAGCCGCGAGGGCGAGGGAATCGACCTCTGGATCGCCCTCAACGACCGCATCGCCGACGGCCGCGACGTCTCCTGGATCTGGGACGCCGACTTCGAGCTGCTCGCCGGCGGGGTCCGGCGCGTCGTCTGCAGCGGCACCCGCGCGCCGGAGATGGCGCTGCGGCTGAAGTACGCGGGCTGGCCGGAGGCGGCGATCGAGGTCGTGCCGGGGATCGCGGCCTCCCTCGACAGAGCGGTGGAGGGCGCGGGCGGGCGGCTCTTCGCCCTCCCCACCTACACCGCCCTGCTGGAGCTGCGCAAGCTGCTCGCCGATCGCGGTCTGGCGAAGGAGTTCTGGCGATGAGCGGCGCGACGGCGACGATCTGGCACGACGTCGAGTGCGGCGGCTACGAGGCCGACCTGCCGCTCTGGGAGGAGCTGGCGGAGCGGCACGGCGACCCGGTGCTGGAGCTCGGCTGCGGGACCGGGCGCGTGGCGCTGCACCTGGCGCGGCGCGGGCACCGGGTGATCGGCGTCGACCGCGACTACGACCTGATCCTGGAGCTGGCCGAGCGCGCCGGCGACCTTCCCGTCGAGCCGACCTGCGTCGACGCGCTCGACCTCGACCTGACCGGCGCCGCAGATCTTGCCCTGGCCCCGATGCAGTTCCTGCAGCTGCTGCGGAGCGCGGAGTCGCGCCAGCGGTGCCTGCAGCGCATCGCCGGCGCGCTGCGACCGGGGGGCCTGCTCGCCGCCGCTCTCGTCGCGCGTCTGCCGAGGCGGCCGAGGGAAAGCCTGCCGCCGCTACCGGACGTGCGGGAAATGGACGGCTGGATCTACTCGAGCCTGCCGACGGCGGTGGGAATGGTCGGCAGGCGGCTGAAGCTGCGGCGGCTGCGCCAGATCGTCGCCCCGGACGGAAGCCTGACCGAGGAAGTCGACGAGGTCCTCCTGCTCGTGGTCAACGCCTCCGAGCTGGAGGCCGAGGCGGAAGCCGTCGGTTTCGCCCCCGCCGGCCGCCGCACGATCCCCCCGACCGAGGACCACGTCGGCTCGACCGTGATCCTGCTGGAAAAGAGGCCCTGATGGAGCTGCGCGTCCTCTCCCTCTATCCCGACCAGATGAACATCTACGCCGACCGCGGCAACATCATCTTCCTGCGGCGGCGCTGCGAGTGGCGCGGGATCGGCTTCCTCCACAGCGGCGCCGGGCCCGGCGAGGGCTTCGACCCCGCCGCCCACGACCTCCTCTACATCGGCGGCGGCCAGGACCGCGACCAGATCGCGGTCGCCGCCGACATGGTCGCGACCAAGCGCGCGGCGATCGCCGCGGCGGCCGACGACGGGGCCGTCCTGCTGGCGGTCTGCGGCGGCTACCAGCTGCTCGGCCATAGCTATCAGCTCGGCGAGGAGAAGCTGCCCGGCCTGGGGATCGCCGATCTGGAGACCGTGCGGGAGCCCGGGCCGCGGCTGATCGGCAACGTCGCGATCGAGGCCGACCTCGGCGTCGGGCCGCGGCTGATCGCCGGTTTCGAGAACCACGGCGGCCGCACCTACCTGGGGCCGGACGCGAAGCCGCTGGGCCGCGTCGTCTCCGGTCACGGCAACAACGACCGCGACGGCCTCGAGGGCGTGCGGCGCGACAACGTGATCGGCACCTACCTACACGGCCCCCTGCTGCCGAAGAACGCCTGGCTCGCCGACCACCTGATCGCCCTGGCCCTGGAGCGCCGCTACGGCACCCGCCCCGAGCTGGAGCCGCTGCCCGACGAGCTGGAGGCCGCCGCTCACGAGTCGGCGCGGCGGGCGGCTTCGAGCGCCTGACGCGCCTCCCGGTCGAGCCTGGCGACGACCTCGGCGGCGGGCTCCTTCCGCGCCAGCGCGTGCGCCTGCCCGGCCCAGAGGTTGAGCGTCTCGGCATCGCCCTGCTCGCGCGCCGCGGCCCGCAGCGGCGCCGTCGCGTAATGGATCTCCGGGTAGGCGGACGGCGCGCCCGGGTGCTCGCGGAGGAAGCGGTTGACGATGCCGCGGGCGCGCCGGCCGGTGAAGGCCCGGGTCAGCTGGGTCGCGCCGCCGGCGGCGATCGCGCGGCGGTGCGGCTCCGAGGCCCCGGCCTCCGGGCAGAGCAGGAAGGCGGTGCCGATCTGCGCGGCGGCGGCACCCGCCGCGAGAACGGCGGCAAGCCCCGCTCCGGTGGCGATCCCGCCCGAGGCGACCAGCGGCAGCTCGGTCTCCGCCGCCACCAGCTGAAGCAGCGCCAGCAGGCCGTAGGCCTCCCCCGCGGCGGCGTCGTCGAAGGTCCCCTGATGGGCGCCGGCCTCGTGCCCTTGCACGATCAGCGCGTCCGCCCCCGCGACGGCGGCACTCCGCGCCTCCTCCGGGGTGGTGACGGTGATCCACGCTTCGCTGCCCGCTTCCTTCACGCCCTCGATCACGGCCGCCTCCGGGCAGCCGAAGGTGAAGGAGACCACCGGTACCGGCTCGCTCTCCAGTAGCTCGAGCTTCGCTTCCCACTCGTCGTCGCTCCAGCGAGGCTCGCCGACCTCGGCGCCGATCCGCTCGGCGTCCGCCCGCAGCCGCTCAACGTAGGGCGCGTACGCCTCCGGCTGCGCCCGCGGGCCGGGGACGAAGAGGTTGACCCCGAAGCGGTCGGTCAGCTCCCGGGTCGCCGCGACGTCATCCGCCAGCGCCTGGGCGCTCTTGTAGCCGGCGGCGAGGAAGCCGAGCCCGCCGGCGCCCGCGACGGCCGCGGCCAGCTCCGGGGTCGAGGGGCCACCCCCCATCGGCGCCTGGACGATCGGTCGCGCCAGACTTTCCAGCAGGCGCGACATCCGCTAGCGGCCGCTGGAGCCGAAGCCGCCCTCGCCGCGGGCCGACTCGCTCAGCGCCGCCGCTTCGACCGGCTCGGCGGCGGTGATCGGCGTCAACACGAGCTGGGCGATCCGGTCGCCCGGCTCGACCCGGAAGGTCTCGGCCGGGTCGGTGTTGAGCAGCAGCACCCGCACTTCGCCGCGGTAGCCGGAGTCGATCAGGCCGGGCGCGTTGACGAGCGCGATCCCGTGCTCGCGCGCGAGCCCCGAGCGCGGCAGGACGAGCCCGGCGTGCCCCGCCGGGATCTCCACCGCCACCCCCGTGCCCACGCTCCACCGCTCCCCCGGCCCCACATGCGCCTCCTCGCACGCATAGAGGTCCAGCCCCGCATCCCCCTCGTGCGCCCGGGTCGGCAGCCGCGCGTCCTCTTTCAGCTTGAAGAAAGGAAGTTGCACGCGCGGCAGCCTACCGGGCTCTAGTGAGGCTCATGGGGTCCGGTGGGGGGTCCCGGAGGAGTCTCCACCAAAATTTCGACGGAGGGTCCCCCCACCCGACCCCCCCACCCCCCAAACAAACCCGCGGGCGCGGAACCGGGGCATAGCCGCCCCCCGCCCC
>JBQCDH010000011.1:0-29884 GCA_051961435.1 Solirubrobacterales bacterium | reverse complement strand
TAAGGCCGCCGAGCTTCTTCACGATCTCGTAGGGGAAGGACTTGGTGCGGTCGAGCTCACCCGCAACCGGGGCGATCTCGGCGCGGGCGAAGTCGCTGACGGTGTCGCGCAGCAGGCGCTGCTCGTCGGAGAGGTCGAAGTTCATGCCGGGGACCCTATGCGGCCTAGAGCTGAAGGCTCTTCAGTTGCAGCATCTCCTCGAGCCCGAAGCGACCGTTCTCGCGGCCGTGGCCGGACTGGCCGTAGCCGCCGAAGGGAGCGAGGGGGTTGAAGGCGCCGCCGTTGATCTCGATCTGGCCGGTGCGGATCCGCTTCGCGACGCTGACCGCGCGGTCGGGATCGGCGGACCAGACGCCGCCGGCGAGGCCGTACTGGGTCGAATTGGCGATCCGAACCGCGTCCTCCTCGCCCTCGTAGGGCTGGATCGCCAGCACCGGCCCGAAGATCTCCTCCTGGCCGATCGTCATCTCCGGGGTCACCTCGGAGAAGACGGTGGGGCGGACGAAGTAGCCGCGGTCGAGGCCCTCCGGCGACTCGGCCCCGCCGGCGATCAGCCGCGCGCCCTCCTCCTCGCCCTTGCGGATGTAGCCGCGGACGCGCTCGCGCTGCACGTCGGAGACGAGCGGCCCGAGCCGGGTCGAGGAGTCGAACGGATCGCCGGGAGTGAAGGTCTCGGCCGCCGCCCTGGCCAGCTCCTCGGCCTCGGCGAGGCGCTGGCGCGGGACCAGCATCCGGGTCAGGGCGCTGCAGGTCTGGCCCGAGTTGAGGAAGCACTTTGCGACCCCGTCGGGCACCGCCTTCTCGAGCTCGGCGTCGTCGAGGATCACGTTCGGCGACTTGCCGCCCAGCTCCATCGCCACCGGCTTCACCGTCGCAGAGGCGAGCTCGCTGACGCGGCGCCCGGCGCGGGTCGAGCCGGTGAAGGAGACCATGTCGACGCCGGGATGGGCGGCGATCGCCTCGCCGACAACTGGGCCGGTCCCGGTGACGAGGTTGAAGACGCCGGCCGGCAGGCCCGCGGCCTCGATCACCTCGGCCAGCAGGAAGGCGTTCAGCGGCGTCACCTCGCTCGGCTTCAGCACCACGGTGCAGCCGGCGGCGAGGGCGGGGGCGACCTTGGCGGCGATCTGGTTCAGCGGGTAGTTCCAGGGCGTGATCGCGCCGAGCACGCCGACCGGCTCGCGCAGCACCCGCGAGTTGCCGATCTCCTCCTCCCAGCGGACTTCCTCCATCAGCCCCGGCATCGCCGCGAACTGCGAGGTCGGCAGCCCCACCTGGATCATCCGGCTCAGCTTCAGCGGCATCCCCAGCTCCGCGGTGATCGTCGCCGCGATCTCGTCGGCGCGCTCGTTCAGCCCCGCAGCGATCGCCGCCAGGTAGCCGGCGCGCTCCTCGCGCGAGGTGCTCGCCCAGCCGTCGAAGGCCTCGCGCGCGGCGGTGACGGCCCGGTCCGCGTCCTCCGCCGAGCAGCCCGGGATCGTCCCCATCACCTCCTCGGTGGTCGCGTTCACCACCTCGATCGGCTCCGCGCCGCTCGGCTCCACCCACTCGCCGCCGATGAAGACCTTGTCCCTGACCTGAAGCTCAGCCGTCGTCGCCATCCGTTCCTCCTCGTTCTTGCTGGTGGACCAAAGCTAGCGGCTCGCCAGAGAAGGCCGATAATCGAGCAATGACTCCAGGCCGACTACTGCGCGAAGCTCGCATCCGCCATGGGGTCAGCCAGGAGCGACTGGCGATTCGAGCTGGGACGACGCAGTCGGCGGTCTCCCGCATCGAGCAAGACCGCGTGTCACCGACCGTGAAGACGCTGACCGAGCTACTTCACCTGCTCGGAGAGGATCTGGTGCTTGACGTCACGGCACAGGACACCGGAATCGACCTGACGCTCAATCGGGGGAATCTGGAGCTGGCCCCTGAGTAAAGGATCGAAAAAGGGCTCGAGTTTGCGGAGTTCGTTCGTCGCAACCGGAGAGAGCCCGGCCCGCTGGGAGATTGACGATCCATGGCGGGACGCGAGAATCGAGCGGATTTGCAGGCGTCTGCTCGCCAAGCTGAAAAAGGCAGATCGCGTGGCGCCCCCCGCAGGTTCGGCAGTTCGACGTCCTTGGCGACATAGAGGGGATGGATGTGCGGGTCGCCTCGCTCGACCACCTGATCGCGATGAAGCGCGCAGCCAACAGGACGAAGGACAGCTGATGGTTGTCGACTACGTCCAGCTCGCCGACGAGATACGGCGGTGTGAAGAAAAAGGCGACAGAAGCTAGTCGCCCGCCGCGCCGGCGCTACTCGCCTCCACCCTCGCGCCCGGTCCCGGGACCTGCTTGGCGTCACGCGCCGTGAGCACCTTGCCGCAGCGCTCGCAGACGCCGCGCTCGCTGACGGTGCCGCCGCACTTCTTGTGGACGATCAGGCGCTTGGGGCCGCCGGGGGTGGGGGAGTAGCGCTCGCCCCAGTGCAGGAGGGCGATCAGCGCCGGCCAGAGGTCGAGGCCCTTCTGGGTGAGGAAGTACTCGTGGCGGGGCGGGCTTTCCGAATAGGCGCGCCGTTCGAGGATGCCTTCGTCGAGCAGGCGCTGCAGGCGGGCGGAGAGGACGTTGCGGGCGATGCCGAGGGACTCTTGCATCTCGCCGAAGCGGCGGTTGCCGTGCATCACCGTGCGCACGATCAGCAGCGACCAGCGCTCGCCGACCACCTCCAGCGCCTTGGCGACCGAGGAGTCGACGGCGGGGTAGTCGCGACGCAGCACAATGTGATCTTCGCACACTTGGTTGCATCAAGCAACTGACTTGCGGTAGGCTCCTCCCGTCCAGAGTTGCTTCATGCAACCAAGCCGATCGGAGGCCCGACATGAGGCTGATCCCAAGACACAGGCACCACCGACGCTGGAAGAGCCCGCAGATCGAGATCAGCGAGGCGGAGATCAGCGCCGACCTGCACTACCCGGCGTCGCAGCGGCGGCCGCAGGCTCCGGCCGTCGTGCTGAGGATCGAGATCAGGTGATGCCCGAGGTGGCCCGATGCCCTGCGGGCGCCGACTTCTACTAGGCGGCCGAGAGGTGGCGCGCGAGCTCGACCAGGAGGCGCACGCCGAAGCCGCTGGCGTCGCTGCCGGTGTACTCGCGGCCGACGTCCCAGGCGGTGCCGGCGATGTCGACGTGCGCCCAGGGGGTCTCGCCGACGAACTCCTGGAGGAAGGCGGCGGCGGTGATCGTGCCCGCCTTGCGCTTCTTCGCCAGGTTGGAGAGGTCGGCGACCGTCCCCTGCATCAGCTCCTTGTACTCGGGATGAAGGGGAAGGCGCCAGGTCAGCTCGCCGCTGCTGGTGCCGGCGCGGATCACCTCGCCCGCGAGCTCGTCGTCGTTGGAGACGACCGCGGCGTAGGTGGAGCCGAGGGCGATCAGGACGGCGCCGGTCAGGGTGGCGAGATCGACGAGGCGCTCGGCGCCGAGCTCGACCGCGTAGGCGAGGGCGTCGGCGAGGATGAGGCGGCCCTCGGCGTCGGTGTTGTTGACCTCGACCGTCTTGCCGTTGTACTGGGTGATCACGTCGCCGGGCTTGATCGCCGTCCCCGAGGGCATGTTCTCGGTCGCGGGGACGGTCGCGATCAGGTCGATCGGCAGCCCCAGCTCGGCGATCGCTCCCACCGCCTCCAGCACCGCCGCCGCGCCCGACATGTCCATCTTCATCTCCTGCATTCCCTGACCGGGCTTGAGCGAGATGCCGCCGGTGTCGAAGGTGACCCCCTTGCCGACCAGCCCCAGCGTCGGCCCGGACCCACCGCCGGCGTAGCGGAGGATGATCAGCCTCGGCTCTTGCGGCCCGCCCTGGCTGACCGCGAGCAGGCCGCCCATGCCCTTCTCCTCGAGCTCGGCGCGGCCGAGGACCTCGACGTCGAGGGCCTCGGAGCCGGCGGCGATCGCTTCGGCCCGCTCGGCGAGGAAGGCGGGCGTCGCGACGTTGGCGGGGGTGCTCTGCAGGTCGCGGGCCCGGTTCTGCGCTTCGGCGGCGATTCGCGCGCCTTCGGCCGCCTCGACGAGCTCCGCCGGCCCGAGGAGCGTCAGCGTCTCCAGGCGCGGCGCCTCGTCCCTGGTCGCGGACTTGAAGAGGTCGAAGCGGTAGGAGGCGAGAATCGTCCCCGTTGCCAGGGCATCGGCCACGGAAGCGTTGTCGTCGCTCTCCGGCATCTCCCAGGCGATCGAGGCCGCCTCCAGCTGCGTCGCCTTCCTCGCGGCCAGCGCGGCGGCGACGCGAAGGCGCTCGGCGTCGATCTCGTCTCGGGGCCCGAGGCCGACCACCAGCAGCCACTGGGGGTCGTCGGGGTGCAGCAGCGTCAGCTTCTTGAACTCCCCCTTCACCTTGTGCGCGCCTGGCACGAGCTCGAGCGCCGCCGGCTCCGGGTCCCCCTCGTAGAGCCCGACGACGAGCAGATCGGCCATCGTTCCCCGCAGCCCGGTCTGCCTCACATCGACCTTCATCGGCCGCGAGTCTATGGCCTGTCGGTATCTTCATCCGCTGGACCTGGCTGGACAGGGGTCAGGCCGCACGAACTTGAAAGGAAAGGCAGTAGATGCCCAGCTCAGTGATTCTCGGAACCGCGCGCACCCCCTTCGGCAAGATGGGCGGGGGGCTGTCGTCGCTTGATGCCACCGACCTCGGCGGAACCGTCATCGAGGCAGCGCTCGAGCGCTCGGGCGTCGCTCCCGAGCAGGTCGAGCAGGTCGTCTTCGGCCAGGTCCTGCAGGCCGGGCAGGGCCAGATCCCCTCGCGCCAGGCCCAGATCAAGGGCGGGATCCCGAAGGAGGTCCCCTCGGAGACGATCAACAAGGTCTGCGCCTCGGGCATGCGCTCGCTCGGCCTCGCCGACGTCGCGATCCGCGCCGGCGATGCCGACGTCGCCGTCACCGGCGGCATGGAGTCGATGAGCCAGGCTCCCTACCTGCTGCCGAACGCCCGCTTCGGCTTCCGGATGGGCGACGTCAAGGCGCTCGACGCGATGACCCACGACGGGCTCACCAACCCGTTCACCGGGAAGCAGATGATCAACGAGGCGAGCGAGGTCTCCAACGAGCTCGAGATCACCCGCGTCGACATGGACCGCTTCGCCGAGCGCTCGCACCGGCTCGCCCACGAGGCGACCGAAGCGGGCCGGCTCGCCGAGGAGATCGTCGGCGTCACCGTCAAGTCCCGCAAGGGCGAGAGCACGGTCGAGGCCGACGAGGCGATCCGCCCCGACACGACCCTGGAGACGCTGGCCGGCCTGAAGGCGATCGGCGGTCCCGACGCGACCCACACCGCCGGCAACGCACCCGGCGTCAACGACGGCGCCGGCGCGATCGTCGTCGCCTCCGAGGAGTGGGCCGAGAAGGAAGGCAAGACGCCGCTGGCGCGGATCCTCTCCTACGGCACCGTCGCCGACGACTTCCCCTACCTGGCGAAAACGCCGGCCAACGCCGCCAAACAGGCGCTGGAGAAGATCGGCAAGAGCCCCGAGGACGTCGATCTCTGGGAGATCAACGAGGCCTTCGCCTCCGTCGCCCTCAACTCGGTGCGGATGCTCGGCGTCGACGAAGAGAAGGTCAACGTCAACGGCGGCGCGATCGCCCTCGGCCACCCGATCGGCGCCTCCGGCTCGCGCATCGTCGGCGCTCTCGTCCACGAGCTGCGCCGCCGCGGCGGCGGGCTCGGCGTCGCCGCGATCTGCTCCGGCGGCGGCCAGGGCGACGCGATCGTGGTCGAGGTGAACGGGGCCTGACCTTGGAGGACGCGCGGCCCGCAGGCGAAGGCGCGCTGCGGGCTGCCGCCTTCTTCGACCTGGACAAGACCCTGATGGCGGGGTCGAGCGGGATGCAGTTCGCCCGCATCGCCGCCAAACAGGGGATCGTCGGCCGCCGGCAGCTCGCCAGCTGGGCGGTCGAGCACCTGCGTTACCGCCTCCGCGGCACCACCGACGCCCGCACCGCCGAGGTGCTGAAGGTGGCGCGGGAGCTGATCAAGGGCGTGCCGGAGAGGACGATCGACCGGATGGGGCCCGAAGTGATGGCGGCGATCCTGCCGCGCGTCTTCCCGCAGATGCTGACGGAGGTCTACGCCCATCAGGACGCCGGGCGGCCGACCTTCATCGTCAGCGCCGCCGGCAACGGCGTCGTCGAGTCGCTGGCCTGGGTACTGGGGATGGACGGCGGCATCGGCACCCGCTACGAGGTCGACGGCGAGGGCAACTTCACCGGCCGCCTCGACGGCCCCTTCGTCTACGGAGTCGGCAAGGTCGAGGCGATGGAGGAATTCGCCGCCCGCCACGGGATCGACCTGGCCGAGTCCTACGCCTACTCCGATTCGCTCTCCGACCTGCCGATGCTGCGCGCGGTCGGCAACCCGGTCGCCGTCAACCCCGACCCGCCGCTGGCCGAGATCGCCCGCGCCGAGGGCTGGCAGACGCTGCGCTTCGAGCGCCTCGGCCGCCGCCTCGTCGCCCTCGCGGTGACGCTGCTGGCGACGGTCGCCGGCTTCGGCGCCTCGCGAGTCGCCGCCCGCCGCCGCGTTCCGCCACGCCGCTTTCCCGTGCGTGCCGGTCGCGGTTGAGGCCGTCTATCGCTAGGGTTCCGCTCCGGATGGAGGCAGCAACCGCACGCAAGATCCGCGTCGTCGTCGCCAAGCCCGGCCTCGACGGGCACGACCGCGGCGCCAAGATCATCGCCCGCGCCCTGCGCGACGCCGGCATGGAGGTGATCTACACCGGCCTGCACCAGACGCCGGAGCAGATCGCCGAGACGGTGATCCAGGAGGACGCCGACGCGGTCGGCCTCTCGATCCTCTCCGGCGCCCACATGACGCTGGTCCCCAAAGTCGTCGAGCTGCTGCGGGCGCAGGGGGTCGACGACGTGCTGGTCACGGTGGGGGGGACGATCCCCGCCGACGACATCCCCGAGCTGAAGAAGCTCGGAGTGGCCGAGGTTTTCACCCCCGGCGCGGGAACCGACGACATCGTCGAGTTCATCCGCGAGCGCGCCAGCGCCCGCCACGCCGCCGAAGAGTGATCTTTGACACAGATCGGTGCATAGGTTCCGCCGCGGCGGGTATGATCCTGATTGACTCGTCAGTCAACGCGGACAACCGTTAAGATCGCGCCGCGCGACGGCCTGTGAAGCCGCATCCGCCGCCCGCGAAAGACCTGAGAATCATCCCCAAGGAGGCTTGAACTTGAAGATCTGCGTCCTGGTCAAGGAGGTCCCGGACGCCGCCGTTCAGAAGCGCATCGACCCGAACACGATGCGCCTGGATCGCAGCGGCGAGAAAAATCTCAACCCCTTCGACACGCACGCCCTCGAGGCGGCCATGCAGATCAAGGAGGGTGGCGCGATTCCGGTCGAGGAGGTCGTGGCCGTGACGATGGGCCCGAGCTCGGCCGTGCGCGCCCTGCACAAGGCCGTCGCCCTCGGCGCCGACCGCTCGGTGCACCTGGCCGACGACGCGCTGGCCGGCTCCGACGTCTGCGCGACCGGTTACGCGCTGGCCAAGGTGCTCGAGTCGGAGAGCCCCGACCTGGTCCTGCTGGGCCAGCAGTCGGACGACGGCGAGTGCTACACGATCGGCGCCGTCGTCGCCGACCACCTGAAGATGCCCTCGCTGACGCAGGTGATCCAGATCGACGTCGCCGACGGCAAGCTGCGCTGCGAGCGCCAGGCCGAGTACGGCTACGACACGGTCGAGGTCGAGCTGCCGGCCGTGATCAGCGTCGGCGACGCGATCAACGAGCCGCGCTACCCCAGCCTGAAAGCGATCATGGGCGCGAAAAAGAAACCGCTCGACTCGAAGGCGACCGGCGACGTCGGCATCGACGGCTCCCAGGTCGGCGAGGGCGGCTCGAAGACGAAGGTCCTGGCGCTGAACCCGCCGCCGGCCAAGGAAGCGGGGGAGATCATCGAGGACGAGGACACCAACGAGACGGTCGAAAAGATCGTCGCCTGGCTCGACGAGAGGAAGCTGATCTAAATGGCAGGGATCCTGGTTTACGCCCTCCACGACGACGAGGGCAACTTCAACAAAAACTCGCTCGGGGCGATCTCCGAGGCGGCCAAGCTGGCCGGCGAAGTCGGCGGCGAGGCCGCGGCGCTGGTCGTCGGCGAGGTCGGCGACGACGCCTGCGCCGCGCTCGGCAACTACGGCGCCGTCAAGGTCTACCGCGCCAAGAGCGTGCCGGAGGGCCTCGCCCAGCCGATCGTCGACGCGATGGCCAAGGTGATTCAGGACGAGGGCTTCTCCTACGCCCTCTTCGGCGGCGGCCTGCTCGGCTTCGAGATCGGCGCCGGCCTCACCGCCCGCCTCGGTGCCGGCGTGACCATGGAGGTCACCGCTGTCAAAGTCCAGGACGGCAAGCTCGTCGCCGAGCGGCCGATCCTGCAGGACTCGGAAATCGCCGACGTCGGCTACGTCTCCGAGCCCGGCATCATCATCGGCCGCCTCAACGCCTTCGACGCCAACGAGAGCGGCGGCACGGCCGAGGTCCTAGACGTCGACATCGAGCTCTCCGAGTGGTCGACCAAGGCGAAGATGGTCCAGCGCGGCGAGCAGCGCGGCGCCGACGTCAACATCGAGGACGCCGACATCCTCGTCGGCGGCGGTCGCGGCCTCGGTGCCGCCGAGGGCTTCAAGCTCTGCGAGGAGCTCGCCGAGTCGATGGGCGGCGCCGTGGCCGCGACCCGTGCGGTCGTCGACGCCGGCTGGTACCCCTACGCGGCCCAGATCGGCCAGACCGGCAAGACGGTCGCGCCGAAGCTGTACCTGGCCGCCGGTGTCTCCGGGGCGATCCAGCACAAGGTGGGGATGCAGAACTCGGAGAACATCCTCGCGATCAACAAGGACCCGAACGCGCCGATCTTCGAGTTCTCGGATCTCGGCGTCGTCGGCGACCTGCACAAAATCGTCCCGAAGCTGACCGAGGCGATCAAAGTCAAGAAGGGCGGCTGAGCTCCGGCTCAGTCGTCACCGAAAGGAGCCAAGTTGCCCGCCGTCGCACCCGCTGAGTTCCCGCCGCCGTTCGACTCCAACGACGTGATCGGTCCGCCGACCGACGCGCCGGACGATCGAATCGAGGTCGGGGTGGCGATCGTCGGCGGCGGGCCGGCCGGGCTCGCCTGCGCCAACAAGCTCCTGCAGCTGCTCGAGGACGAGCCGGAGCTGACGGAGAAGCTGGGCGAAGTCCCGGTCGCGGTGATCGAGAAGGGCAAAGTCGCCGGGGCGCACCTGCTCTCGGGGGCGAACATGAAGCCCTCGGCGATGGAAGAGCTGTTCCCCGACCTCCCCAAGGAGGAGTGGCCGGTCTACCAGGAGGTCACCAAGGACGCCGTCTACGTCCTCACCAAGAGCAAGGCCTTCCCGCTGAAGCCGCCGCCGCCCGGCTTCCGCAACCACGGCAACTACGTCACCTCGGTCGCGAAACTGGGTCGCTTCCTCGCCGACAAAGCCGAAGAAGCCGGCGCCTACATCCTCAGCGAAACCGCGGCGACGAAGCTGCTGGTCGAGGACCGGATCGTCAAGGGCGTCCGCTCCGGCGACCGCGGGCGCGGCAAGGAGGGCGAAGAGCTCGCCAACTTCGAGCCCGGCTCCGACGTCGTCGCCAAGGCGACCGTGCTCGCCGAGGGCACCGTCGGCCACCTCACCTACGCCGCCTACGACTACTTCGACATGCACGGCGCCGACCCGATGCGCTGGGAGCTCGGGGTGAAAGAGGTCTGGGAGGTCAAGGAGCCGCTCGACCGCGTCATCCACACGATGGGCTGGCCGCTGCGCAAGTCGCCGCGCTTCAACGAGTTCGGCGGCACCTTCATCTACCCGATGGGGGAGGACAAGATCTGCCTCGGTCTGGTCGTCGGCCTCGACTACACCGACGCCACCTTCAGCTGCCACGACGCCCTGCAGCTGATCAAGACCCATCCCTTCATCAAGAAGCTGATCGACGGCGGCAAGCGGGTCGCCTGGGGCGCGAAGACGATCCCCTCCGGGGGCTACTTCGCGATGCCGAAGCGGCTGACCGTGCCCGGCATGCTCGTCGCCGGCGACGCCGCCAGCATGGTCAACATCCCGACCCTGAAGGGCGTCCACTACGCGATGCACGCGGGGATGTACGCGGCGGAATCGATCGTCGAGTCGCTGAAGCAGGACATCGACTCGGTCAACTTCGAGTCCTACGAGGAGAAGGTCCGCAACTCGGCGATCGAGAAGGACCTCAAAGAATCGCGCAACATGCGCCAGCCGTTTTCGAAGGGCTTCTTCATGGGCGGCGCGATCGCCTCTGCGATGACGGTCACCAAAGGCGCCTTCCCCGGCGGCCACTGGAAGCAGGAGCACGACTCCGAGGTCGAGGTCGATCTCGGCAAGGCGGGGGACATGTACCCGCAGGCCGACAACGAGCTGACCTTCAACAAGCTCGACTCGGTCTTCCTCTCCGGCAATGCCACCCGCGACGACGCGCCCAACCACGTCCGGATCCAGACCAAGGTGCCGCGCGAGGTCGCCCAGACCTGGGTCTCGATGTGCCCGGCTCAGGTCTATGAGATCCCCGAGGACCAGCTGGAAAACGGCGCCGCCGAGGTCGACGTCCACGTCACCGCCTCCAATTGCGTCCAGTGCGGCGCGATCACCGCCAAGGGCGGCCGGCTGACGCTGCCCGAGGGCGGCGACGGTCCGCTGTATCAGGAGACCTAATCTCCAACTCAAAGTGGCTGACTGGCCAGTTTGGCCCGGTTGGGTTGCGCTAGCCTTCTAAAAATGCCTGTAAATGGCGATCGGCAAATTTTCGCGCGCGCCGAAAAGCGCGGTGCTTGCCATCGCTCGCTGCAGGGTTTAAGTTTTGATCAGGTACAACTGAATATCTGGAATTCGTAAACGACGCGGTGCTGAGGGAGAGATAAGCATGCGTCCTGGAGCTCAAGCTCTATCAACCCTGGCGGTTCCACTTAATGTTGAAGTCCTGCAGGCCTTGGGCGCGGACCCCACACCGCTCCCCGAGCTGCGACGCGAGGTCGGTCATCCGCCCGTCACCACGATGCGGTCCTACCTTCGCAACCTGATGGAGATGGGGGTGATCGAGCGCCATCGCGAAGAGGATTTCCCCGGATCGGTCAGCTACAAGATCTCGCGTCCGGGGGAGAAGCTGCTGGCCGTGGGGGAGGTTCTGCGCCGCTGGCTCGGCGCGGCTCCTGACGGTTCGCTCGAGCTGGGGAGCACCGCCGCCAAGAGTGCTACCAAAGCATTCGTCGACGCCTGGTCCGCCAACCTCGTCCGGGCTCTCGCCGCCCGCCCCCTCTCGCTGACCGAGCTGGACCGGTTCATCCCCCAGGTCAGCTACCCGACGCTCGAGCGCCGACTCACGGCCCTGCGCATGGTCGGCTTGATCGAACCGTCGTCCGGTACGAACGGCAGGGTCACGCGGTACCAGGTGACGCCGTGGCTCCGTTCGGCGGTCGCCCCTCTGACCGCTTCGGTGGGCTGGGAACGCAGATATCTCGGCGATCGAGCTCCCGCGGTGGGCAGGACCGGTATCGAGGCAACGTTCCTGCTCGCGGTGCCGCTGCTCGAGTTGCCCGAGGGCGCTTCCGGAACGTGTCGCCTCGCGGTCGAGCTGCGGCGGGGGTCGGATCTCGAGTTCGCCGGCGTCATGGTCGCGGTCGAGGACGGGCAGCTGCGGTCCTGCGTCTCCCGCCTCGAAGGCCACCCGGATGCATGGGCGACGGGCGGTCTCCTCGACTGGCTCCGCTGGATCCGAGGCGGCAACGGGCATCAGGTCGAGCTCGGGGGAGACGTTTCCCTGGCCAATGCGCTGGCCGATTCTATGCGACGCGCTCTGACGCCGAGCCCAGAAACGCAGGCCCGCGGAAAAGCAGTTGGCGCCAAATGATGCCTTGCACATTTTGGCGCGCGCGAAAAGTTGTCCAACGAGATTTGCAGGACAATTCTTGAGCGAAATGGCTTTCTTGAGTACCTAAAGAAGCAGTACTCGGCTTTCCTTGACCAAATGAGCACCCCTGAGTAGGACTCCTCCGGGAAATCAACTCCGGCGCCATTTCTCGCGCCGGCTCAAGGAGGAATACACATGAAGTACGTCAAGATGCTCGGGCTCGCCGCCATCGCCGCGGCCGCCCTGATGGCGTTCGTCGGCGTCGGCAGCGCTTCTGCCGCAGCCGGGACCCTCACATGCGGCTCGGGAACGAAATGTGCGGCCGGGACGGAAATCAACTCCTCATCGGAGGGTAAAGCTGTGCTCGATGCTCCGTTCGGCAACGTCGAATGCGAATCGACCGTCGCAGGGCACACCAAGACCGAAGCCGAAGGCGGCTCGGCCGGCGGCTCTTCAGGCCCGATCACCACGCTCTCCTGGAGCAACTGCGGTGGCGACACCGTGACCACGCTCGCGACCGGCAGCCTCAGCGTCGAAAGCGGTGGGGAACTCAAATCCAGCGGCTCCAAGGTCACAGTGATCCACCTCGGCGTCCACTGCATCTACGAAACGAGCAACACCAAAATCGGCACCCTGACAGGGTCGTCGACCACCAAAAGCAACGCGACACTCGACATCTCCGCCACGATCCCGCGGGTCGGCGGCAACAGCGGCGCCCTCTGCGGCAGCAGCGCTCCGTGGACAGGCAGCTACAAGGTCACCAGCCCGAATCCGCTGGATGTTGACTGAGTGATATCTCGCTGAGTTCCAGTTCGGTTCAAAACGAGCGGGGAGAATCAGCACGGCGCGGCCGCCCTCCGGGGCGGTCGCGCCTTTTTCCGGCCGACCCTCGAGGGAGTGGGTCGTAGAAGAGGCGTAGCTGAAAACTGCCTTGAGCTAATCCGCGCCCGCATCGGATCGTCAAAGGGAGTTGCAGGGAGATCCACAATCTCGCACTTGGGCACTCGGGTGGTCCCTGGGTTCACTTGACCAGATGAAGGCGCCCCAGTAGGACTCCTCCGAAATCAATTCCGGCGCGCCCTTCTCGCGCCGGATCAAGGAGGAGCGACATGAAATACGTCAAGACGCTCGGGCTCGGCGCCATCGCCGCAGCCGCCCTGATGGCCTTCCTCGGCGCCGGCAGCGCCTCGGCGGCCACGACCACCACATGTGGCTCGGGGACGCTATGTCCCGCCGAAACGCTGGTTCACGCCGTTTCAGAGGGCAAGGTCGTCCTGAATGCGCCGTATGGCAACGTCGAATGCGAATCAACAGTGAATGGCCACACTACAAACGTAGCCGGCTCGCCTAACGGGCCCATCACGGCGCTCATTTGGACCAACTGCGGTAACGACACAGTCCACACCCTCGAAAACGGCTCCCTTTCAGTTGAAACAGAAGGAACGACCTCCAACAACAACGGGACCCTCAAGTCCACCGGCGCCAAAGTCACAGTGGTCCACCTGGGTATTCATTGCATCTATGAAACCAACGGCACCACGATCGGCAAGTTGACAGGCTCGGCGAACACCACTAACGGGGCGGCGACACTGGATATCTCCGCCACGATCCCGCGCGTCGGCGGCATCAGCGGTGCTTTCTGCGGCACCTCCGGTCTATTGACAGGCAGTTACGAAGTCACAACCCCAAGCACGCTGAACATCGACTAGCGACGCTCTGCTGAGTTCCAACTCACCGCAAATGAGCAGCAAGAACGCGTACCGCGCGGCCGCCCAGGGGGCGGCCGCGCTCTTTCCGGTGCTCCGAAAAAAGGACCTGGGGAACGAGCGCCCTGACCGAAACCTGCCCTGAGTCAATCCGCGCCCGCATCGGACCGTCAATCGGCGGTTGTAGGAAGAATCGTCGGCCCAAGTGGGCGTTGCGACCAGGTGCCTGGGTCATGCCCGGTTTTACTTGACCAAGGAATGGGCGACTGGCTAGGGGCTCCTCTGACAATCAAATCCAGCGCCTTTCTCGCGCCGGACCCAAGGAGGAATTCATGAAATACGTGAAGATGCTCGGGCCCGCCGCCATCGCCGCGGCTGCCCTGATGGCATTCGCCGGCACCGGCAGCGCGTCTGCCGCGCCCGGTCTTCTCACATGCGGTACAGGGACGCCGTGTTCTGCCGGGACGACCATCAAAGCTACATCGCGGGGCAAGATCACCCTCGACACCTTGGCCGGCAACGTCGAATGTCATTCGCTCATCGTGGGGCACACGACAACCGTAGAAGAAGGCGGCATAGACGGGAACGCCGACGGTCCGATCACGACACTTGACTGGACCGAATGCGGTGGCGACACCGTGACGACGCTCGCGACCGGTAGTTTCTCGATCGAAAGCAACGGGACCTTCGAGTCGTTCGGGACCCGCATCACAGTGATCCACGCCGGCGTCCACTGCATCTTCGAAATGGCGCCGACGACCGGCACTAATCTCGGCACGGTGACGGGCTCTGCTGGCACTAAAGGCAGGCCATACTCGACATCTCGGGCCCAGTCCCGCGTCGGGGGGAATGGCGGCGCCTTCTGCGGCTCGACCGCCCCGTGGACAGGTAGTTACGAAGTCATCAATCCGAACCCATTGGATGTCGACTGAGTGGTGTCTCGCCGATTATCGTCGCGCCGTCCTGGGGCTGGCACGTTGAGCGCGGCCTTCTTATCCGCGTCCTAAGGAGAGGGTCCTCCGAAAGAGGGCCTGTGCGGAAAGCTGCCTTGAAAGGATCTGCGCCCGCGCCAAATCGTCGAAGGGAGGTTGCAGGAGCTTTTGGTCCAGAAAGTGCATGGCGCGACAAGCATGTAGAAAGGACTTTGTGTTCCTTGATCACTCGCGGTGAGCTGAGTAGAACTGACCGGAAAGCGATCCCGGCGTCCTTTCCGCGCCGGACCAAGGAGGATTACACATGAAGTACGTCAAGATGCTCGGGCTCGCCGCCATCGCCGCGGCCGCCCTGATGGCCTTCGCCGGCAGCGCCTCGGCGACCACCCTCACATGCGGCACGGAACTATGTGCGGCTAACACGACGATCGAATCCAAGTCAGAGGGCAAGGCCGTCCTCGACGCTCCGTTCGGCAACGTCGAATGCGAATCGACCGTCGTGGGCCACACGACAACCACGAAAGAAGGCGGCGCAGCGGGCAACGCCGACGGCCCGATCACGAAACTCGAATGGAAAAACTGCGGTAACGACAAAGTGGAAACCCTCGCAACCGGCTCCCTGTCTATCTCCAGCGGCCCCGGTACCAGCAACGGGACCCTTTCGTCCACCGGCACCCAGGTCACAGTGGTCCACCTCGGCGTCCACTGCATCTACGAAACCAGCAACACCAGCCTCGGCACGGTTACAGGTTCGGCGAACACCGCCAACGGTCATGCGACACTCGATATCTCCGCTACGATCCCGCGCGTCGGCGGCACCAGCGGCGGTCTCTGCGGCTCGACCGCTCCGTGGACAGGCAGCTACGAAGTCACGAAACCGACCACGTTGAACGTCGACTAGTAGCGACACTCCGCTGATGATGCTCAGCTCATTCCGAGCCGGGCATGAACATCGGGCATAGCGCGGCCGTCCTTCAGGACGGCCGCGCCGTTTTCAGACCGCACCTTCGAGATCAAGCGCCAAAAGAAGAAGCGGATGAAAAGGCGGCGCATGCGAATCGCCGCCTGAAGTTGATCTGCACGCGCGTCGGCTCGTTCAGGGAGATTTGCAGGCGCCTTGTGTGCAAAGGGCCAGCTCGGAGGCGAGGGAGCCGTACACACTCTACTGTCCTTGACCGCAATAGTCGCGCTGAGTAAACCTCCGAAAAATCGATCCGATGCCTTCTCGGGTCGGACCAAGGAGGGAATCAATGAAATACGTGAAGATGCTCGGGCTCGCCGCCATCGCCGTGGCCGCCCTGATGGCCTTCGCCGGCGCCGGCAGCGCCTCGGCGACGACCCTTACATGCGGTTCGGGGACACTTTGTGCGGCCGCAACGACGATCGAAGCGCCGTCGGAGGGCAAAGTCGTCCTCGACGCGCCCTTTGGCAACGTCGAGTGTGAATTGCACATTGCAGGCCACACCACAAACGCCGCTGGTTCGAGTGAAGGCCCGATGACCACATTCGACTGGAACAATTGCGGTAACGACAAATTCGACACGCTCGCCAACGGTGGCTTTTCGATCGAAACAGAAGGCGCGAGCCCCAACAGCAACGGGACGCTCAGGTCAACCGGGGCCAGATTCACAATCATCCACCTCGGCATTCACTGCATCTACGAAACGAACAACACCGCACTCGGCAAACTGACAGGCTCGGCGAATACTTCCAATGGCCACGCGACACTCGACATCAACGCGACGATCTCACGGGTCGGCGGCGAAACCGGCGCCTTTTGCGGCAGCTCCGCTCCGTTGACAGGTAGCCTTGAAGTCACCAGTCCGGCTACGCTGAACGTGGACTAGTCAGGCTTCACCGAGCCCGAGCTCAACTGCGAGAGTCAGCCCGTGCGGCCGCCCTCCGGGGCGGTCGCACGCCCGTCCGCGCCCAAGAGCGAGGTATCTGAACCAAAGGCCGCCTTGAACTGATCTGCACCCGCGCCGAATCGTTCAACGGGATTTGCAGGCGTCTTTTGGGCTGGAGAGTCTCTTCAACGGCTAGAAGCCATATATAAGTGCGAGGTTTCTTGAGCAGTTGGCCCTTGGCCGAGTAGGACTCTCCGGGAAATCAACGCCGGCGTCCTTTCCGCGCCGGACCAAGGAGGATTACACATGAAGTACGTCAAGATGCTCGGGCTCGCCGCCATCGCCGCGGCCGCCCTGATGGCCTTCGTCGGCGCGGGCAGCGCCTCGGCGGCCACGACCCTCACATGTGGCCCGAATACGCTGTGCCCGGCAGAAACGCAGATTCACGCCGTTTCGGAGGGCAAGGCGGTTCTCGACGCTCCGTTCGGCAACGTCGAATGCGAATCGACAGTCCAGGGCCACACCACAAACGCAGCCGGCTCGAACGACGGTCCGATCACGGCGCTGCTTTGGAGCGCCTGTGGCAACGACAAGGTTGAAACCCTCGCGAACGGCAGCCTCACGATCGAAACACAAGAAGCGAGTCCGAACAACAACGGGACACTGAAGTCCACTGGCGCCAAGGTCACAGTGGTCCACCTCGGCGTCCACTGCATCTACGAAACGAGCAACACCGACCTCGGTACGGTTACAGGTTCGGCCAACACCACCAGCGGCAGAGCCACACTCGACATCGCCGCTTTGATCCCGCGTGTCGGCGGCACCAGCGGGAGCCTCTGCGGCGCCAACGCTCCGTGGACAGGCAGCTACGAAATTACAACCCCGACCACGCTGAACGTCGACTAGTGACGTTTCGCTGGTCAGCTCCAGCTCATCTGAGCTAAGGGCAGGCATCAGGACCGCGCGGCCGCCTCTTGGCGGCCGCGCTCCTTCCGTCGCTTCGCAGGATATGCCGCGTGGTCGGCCCTGAACGCCGGAACGCAGCCCCTTTGCCTGCTTCGGCCCTGTCCTATCGAGAGACCAGGTGAGTACCTTGACAAGGACCGGCCGCAGGTCTATGGTGTCCGCTGCGCAAGACTGCCAGGGACTGCTAGGGACTGCTTCGAAACGCGCGGGAGGATGGGAGAGATGCACCTAACCAAGGAATACCGACGGCTAAGCGGGCTGCTCTGTCTCTGCTTCCTCTGCCTGCTCTTCGGGTTGAGCGCCGCGTCTCAGGCGCTCGCCGCCGAAGAAGTTCCGCCCTATGAATTCGATGCAGAATTGTCGCTCACCGGCAATTGCACTACCTCTAAAGCAGACCCGGTTGAAGATCCGGGATGCCCAGAAAAAATACCACCCAAACCGTTTGCGAAGCCGATGGCGATCGCCATCGATTCCTTTGGCGATGAGTATGTAGCGAGCTTCGGCAGCGGCGAAGGCGCCGAAGGGCGGATCGATGTCTTCAGCCCCGAAGGGGTCTTCATCACGGAGATCACGGGATCGCTTGGTCCCAAGAGCCTCGCGGTTGACGCCGAAGGAAACGTCTATGCATTCGAGGTGAACGCAGCATCGGTAACTACCGAAATCGTCCGCTATATCCCCACTGTCTATAAACCCGCGGAAGGGAAAATCGAATACGGGGAACGACATGTGGTCACTACGTTCAACTCCCCTAGTGTCGGCGGCGTTGCGGTTGACACGTCCGATGGCCACTTGTTCGTTGCCCACGCCATTCAGATAGACGAATACAGCTCGGCGGGAGAAGGCAACAAACTGCTTTCGACGATCACTAACGAAAAACTGTACTTCACGAACTTCGTGACTGTCGATGCGCAGAGAAGACGGCTTTACGCAAGCTCCTGTCCCGGCGAAGACATCACTAAATGCTGGGTTCTCGTCTTCGATGCCGATACCCACGAATTGCTGGCAGAAGTCGAAGGTCCCAATCCTCCAGCTGAAAAATTTTTGTCCGGGAAGGGCTGGATGTCGATTGCGGTGGATGAAGAAACCGGTGACTTCTTCGTCGGCGATCTGGAGCTGACCAAAAACGTCTACCAGTTCAACGAAGACTACGAACACATCTCCACGCTCGCCATCGATCCGGCTCTGTTCGAAGGCGGTGAACCGATGCAGATCGCGGTAAGCAATGCCGACGGGGTTGCCAATTGCCAGGGAGTCAGAAACAAACACTGTCTCTACGTCCCCTCGCTGAGGAGTCGCGCCCTGGCGTTTCATCCTGCCGTGGAAAAACCGCCGGTCATCGCTTCGTTCTCCGCCGTCGGCATCGGTGAAATCGAAGCCGAACTGTTGGCGACGATCAAACCCCAAGGCGGTGTCACCGAATATCGCCTCGAATATCTGAGCCAGCAGGAATTCGAAGAAGCCGGCAATAGCTTCAGCGGAGCGAAAGTGGTCGGTGAAGGGACCATCTTGCCGACCGAACAGGAAGCCGAAGTCTCCGCGCCGATCAGCGGCCTGCAGCCAGAAACCACCTATCGCTTCAGGGTCTTCGCCGAAAACGGCGCCGGCTCAGGCGAAGCCGAGGGCATCTTCGCCACCTACAACGACGCGGGGGTGGGAGGCGGGTGCGTCAATGAAGCTCTGCGCGCCGCCCATTCGACCCTGCTGCCCGACTGTCGCGCCTACGAGCTCGTCACCCCGCCCGACACTAACGGCCGCCCGCCGCAAGGTCTCGGGGCGGTGGGCGACCAGTTCACGACGCTGGAGGCCTCGCCGCAGGGTGAAGCCGTCTCCTTCATCACCGAAGGCGGCATCATCCCCGGTCTCGGCGGTACCGGCTCCTTCAACGGCGACCCCTATCGCTCAACCCGCACTGCTTCCGGCTGGAGCACGGTGAGCACCGGTCCCAACGGCGCTGAAACCGCAAGCGTCAATGCGGGTAGCACCTCGCCCGACCAGGGCTATTCGTTCTGGACGGCAACGCGAGAAGGCTCGGCGGTGGTCGAAGGCTTGGACACCCACTACGTCCGCTATCCCGACGGCCATTCGGCGCTGGTCGGTCGCGGCAGTGAAGGCACCGACCCTCGAGCGTTCGGAAAACTGATCGCCGAAGGCGGTGCCCATATCGTCTTCCAGACGAAACCGGAAAACGGCAAACAGCCCATCCAGCTCGAGCCCAAAGCCGCGCCGACCGGCACCCAGGCCGTCTACGACCGCACCCCTGACGAAGTCACCCATGTCGTCTCGCTGCGGCCGGACGGCGAACCTTTTAAAGCGGGAGAAGACGCCAACTACCTAGGTGCCTCAGCCGACGGCAAGGGAATCGCGTTCAGCATCAAAGGCACGCTCTACCTCCGCGTCGACGACGCCCAGACCTTCAAAGTCGCCGAAGGCGTCACCTTCGCCGGAGTCTCCGAAGAAGGCAAACGCGTCTTCTACGTCGAAGGCGGCAACCTCTTCGCCTTCGACACCGAAACCGAAAGCGCCATTCCCTTCACCGACACCGGCAACGCGGTACCGGTCAACATCTCGCCTGGCGGCACCCGCGCCTACTTCGTCTCCACCACGCCGATACTCACCGCCGGCCCGAATCCCAACGGCGCTTTCCCCAAGAACAAACAGCAGAACCTCTACCTCTCCGAAGAAGGAGAAATCCGCTTCGTCGGCACGTTGACGGAAACCGACGTGAAAGGGGAATTCTCCAAAATCGCGGGCACCTTCGTGGAGGGGCTGGGGCTTTGGACTCAGGCCTTCGAAGAAGTAGGTACGCCGCGCGCCAAGGACCCCTCCCGCATCACCCCTGAGGGCACTGTGCTGCTGTTCACCTCGCGCGCCAAGCTCGGCGGCTACGACCCCGAAGGCGTACGCGAGATCTACCGCTACGACAGCGCCGAGGAACGGCTGCAGTGCATCTCCTGCATCCCGACCAAGACGCCAGTGGGCGAAGGTGCCAGCCTGGAGTCCTACATCGGTGCCCCGGGCGTCTCGGAAAGTCTGATGTTTCCCACCGTCCTCATCCCCAACCTGGTTCCTGCGGGCAATCGCGCCTTCTTCCAATCGACCGAAGCCCTCGTCTCCCGCGACAACGACGGGGTGCAGGACGTCTACGAGTGGGAGGAACAGGGTGTCGGCAGCTGCACCCGGGCCGGCGGCTGCATCTACCTAGTCTCCTCCGGTCAGAGCGAAAAACCCAACTACCTCTACGGTGTGAGCAGCAGCGGCGACGACGTCTTCTTCTTCACGAATGACGTTCTCTTCGGCGGCGACAACGACACCCGCTCGATCTACGACGCGCGGGTGAACGGCGGCTTCCCGGAACCCAATCCCCTCCCTTGCCTGGAAACGGACAAGTGCAGAGGCACCGCGAGTCCTCCCCCCGTCTTCCCTGCTCCGACCAGCGAAGGTCTCGGACGGGTGGAAGAAGCTCCCACTCTCAAGTGCTCGAAAGGGAAGCGCAAGGTCATCCGAAACGGTAAAGAAGTCTGCGTAAAGAAGAAAAAGCACCACCATCGAAAAGCCAACACTAAGAGGAAGGGAGCGGGCAAGTGAAGCACGCCAAGATCGTCGTCGCCGTGCTCGCCCTCGTGCTGCTGGCTTTTGCGAGCTCCGCCCGGGCTGCCGAAGAATTCGACAGATACGAAGTGAAATCGGTCGGCGCCTCGCTGACCTCCAAACTGGCGGGGGCCCACGCCGACATGACTATTTCCTTCGCCCTGAGCGAAAACGAAAGCGAACACAGGCCCTTCGCCCGCACCCGCGACCTCTTCTTCTCGCTGCCGCCCGGCGTGATCGGCAACCCGCAGCCGTTTCCGCACTGCACGTTTGCCCAGTTCGGCAATGAACCCCACGAAAGCGAATGTCCGCAGGACGCGCAGGTGGGCGTGAGCGAAATCACCCTGGCCGAAGTCGGCACCCTGATCGAGCCCGTCTACAACATGACCTCGCCAGGCGGGGACATCGTCGCGCGGTTCGGCCTCTACGCCGGGATCTACCCGACGGTGATCAACGTGCGGGTGAACCCGATCGACTATTCATTGGTGGCGGCGGTGGAAGGCGCGCCCTCGGCGGCGGAACTCATAAGCGCGAAGACGACGCTGTGGGGGGTGCCGGCCGCTGAAGAACACAACGAACTGCGGCTGACGCCGGGCGAAGCGATATTTAAGGAACTCCCCCCTGGCGGCCGCAAATCCGACAAGCCCAAAGTCCCCTTCCTCTCCAACCCGACCGACTGCTCGCTGGAACGGGAAATCTCGGTGAAAGCGGTCAGCTACCAGCTGCCGGAACAACCCTCCGAACTCTCGGCCCCCTTCCCGAAGATCACCGGCTGCGAAAAACTCAACTTCGCCCCCAAGTTCACCCTGGCCCCGACCAACCCCGAAGCCTTCGCCCCCACCGGGGTCGACGCGACCCTGACCATCCCCCAGGACGAAGCCCCCCAGGACAACGCCACCTCGACCCTGAAGTCGGCCGTGGTCACCCTGCCCGAAGGGCTCGTCATCAACCCCGCCGCCGGCGACGGCCTCGGCTCCTGCAGCGCCGAAGAAGTCGGCTTCCAGAGGCCCGAACCCTCCCACTGCCCCGACGCGGCGAAGATCGGCTCGGTCGAACTGGACGTGCCGGCCCTCGAACACACCCTCAAGGGCTCGGTCTACCAGCGCACCCCCGAAGTCGAAGGCGGGGAAACCAAGCTCTTCCGCTTCTGGGTCGTCACCGACGAACAGGGCGTGCACCTGAAGCTGCCGGCCGAAATCCTCCCCGACAAGCTGACCGGCCGGCTGACCACGGTCTTCAAGGGCATCCCCTCCCTGGGCGGCAACCCCCAGGTCCCCTTCAGCCAGCTGCGCCTGCACGTCTTCGGCGGCGCCCGCGCCCCGCTCGCCACTCCCGGCTGCGGGACCTACCAGACCCAATACTCCTTCGCCCCCTGGTCGGGCAGGCCCCCCTCAGAAGGCGAAACGTCGATGCAGATCTCCACCGGCTGCGGCAAGGGCGGCTTTGCCCCCAAGCTCGAAGCCGGCACCACCGACCCCACCGCCGGCGGCTTTTCCCCCTTCGAGATGACCCTCACCCGCCAAGACGGCGAAGCCAACCCGCAGGGCCTCTCGGTCCACCTGCCCAAGGGCCTTCTGGCCAAGCTCGGCGGCGTCCCCCTCTGCCCCGAGCAGGACACCGAAAAAGCGACCTGCCCGGCCTCCAGCCAGATCGGCACCCTGACCGCCGCCGTCGGCGTCGGCCCCTCGCCGCTTTGGATCCCCCAGCCCGGCAAGGCCCCGACCGCGCTCTACCTCGCCGGCCCTTACAAAGGCGCGCCCTACTCGATCCTCGCCAGGGTCCCCGCCCAGGCCGGGCCCTTCGACCTCGGCACCGTCGTCAACCGCTCGGCGATCGAGGTCGACCCCGAAACCGCCACCGCGACGATCGTCACCGACCCGCTGCCGCAGATCCTCGAAGGGGTGGGGGTGCCGGTCGCCTACCGCGCCGTCCACGTCGACGTCAACCGGCCCGAATTCACCTTGAACCCGACCGGCTGCGAACGCAAGCATATCGGCGCCACGGTCACCGCTTCCAACGGCGCCGTCGCCACCGCGCAGGCTCCCTTCCGGGCCCTGAACTGCGCCCGCCTCAACTACTCCCCCCACCTCAAGCTCGCCCTCAAGGGCTCGACCAAGCGCACCGGCCACCCCGCCACCACCGCGACCCTGACCCAGTCCCCCCACCAGGCCAACACCGCCCGCGCGGTCGTCGTCCTGCCCCCCAGCGAGTTCATCGACCCCAACCACATCAACAACCCCTGCACCCGCGTGCAGTTCGCCGAAAACGCCTGCCCGCCGCTCTCGATCCTGGGCCACGCCACCGCGACCACGCCGCTGCTGGACCAGCCCCTCTCGGGCCCGGTCTACTTCCGCTCCAACGGCAGCGAACGCGTCCTGCCCGACATCGTCGCCGACCTGCACGGCCCGATCCACGTGATCCTGGTCGGCTACGTCGACGCCGTCAACAAGAAGGGCTCGGAAGAAAGCAGCATCCGCACCACCTTCGCCAACGTCCCCGACGCCCCGGTGACGAAGTTCACGATGAGCCTCTTCGGCGGCAAGAAGCGCGGCCTGCTCGTCAACAGCAAGCCGCTCTGCCAGACCGCCCGCCGCTACAAGCTCACCCTGAAGGCCCAGAACGGGCTCGCCCGGCGCTCCCAGCCGCGGTTCGCGACGAGCTGCGGGGGAAAGAAGGGGAAGTAGGCAGCATACTCAGGCTGTTCTTGATCGCTCTCCTCTCGCCTCAAGCAAGGAGAGAGATCAGATGAAGCACCTGGAGATGCTGGGCCTCCTCGACTGCCAGCGGGCTTGGTTGCGCTTGCCACGGCTGGAGCCGCTTCGACGACGGAGTTGACATGTGGCTCGTCGATGTGCACGGCTGCGGCGGTGGTCAAAGCCGAATCGGAGAGAGGGACCAAACGGTCTTCGATCTACCTTTCGGCAATGTCGAATGCGAATCGTCCTTCGAGGGAGTACCGAAAACACAGGTGGGGCGAGCGAAACAGTGAGGATCGTCTTGACGTCCTTCACCTTCGTCAACTGCGGCGGCGATACCTACACCGTCCTAGCTGACGGCGCCTTAGAAACCCACACAGCGGAAGCACCCTCAAACAGCAACGGCATGCTTGTATCTACCAGTCTGGGTCTCACAACGATCCACCTCGGCGTCCACCGTATCTACGAAACGAACGGAACCTCGATCGGCGTCTTGACAGGTCTTGGCAACCACTGCGTCGACAGCGACACTCGATATGTCTGGCACGATCCCGCGTGTGGGGGCGGCAACAGCGGCAGCTTCTGTGGTTCGACTGCTACGTGGACAGGAAGTTTTCGGCTCCCCAGCCCGGAACTGAACGTCGACTAGAACTCAGCGGTGAGCGGCCGTTCTCTGTGGGGCGGTCGCTTCGGTTTCCTCGCCCCCTATAGGCTGCGTGCGGATGGTGGTGGGCATCGCTGCGGCGGTTACGGCCTCGCTCCTCTACAACACTTCGATCGCGCTGCAGGCGCTCGAGGCGCGGGGGGTGCCTGGCGAGCATTCGCTGCGGCCGTCGCTGCTCGGTCGTCTGCTGCGGAACCGGCGCTGGCTGGGGGCGACGGCGCTGGGGCTGCTCGGGTGGCCTTTCGAGATCGCGGCCCTGCTGCTGGCGCCGCTGACCGTGGTGCAGCCGTGCATCGCCAGTGGTTTGATCCTCCTGCTCTGGCTGGGGGCGACGCGGCTGGGGGAGGCGCCGGGGAGGAGGGAGCTCCTGGCCGTGGCGGCGATCATCTTCGGGATCGCCGGGGTCGCCTGGGCGGCGCCGGAGCGGACGACGAGCCATGCCGGGGCCGGAGCCATCGCCCTGGCCCTCGTCTTGGTGGCGGTGCCGGTGCTGGCTCCTTATGCCCTGCGTGGTCGCGCGAAGGTCGCGGGCATGCTCATCGTCCTCAGCGCCGGCTGCGGCTACGCATGGACCGCGATCGCCAGCAAGCTGCTGACCGACGAGCTGGCCGCGGGCGCGCTGGTCGTGGCCGCCCTCTGGCTCGCTACCGCGGCCGCCTCCGAGGGCCTGGCACTGCTGAGCGAGATGAGCGCGCTGCAGCGCCGGCCGGCGACGCACGTGGCGCCGGCGATGTTCGCCGTCCAGGTGCTGGTGCCGGTCGTCCTGGCGCCGCTGATCTTCGGCGAGTCCTGGGGCGAAACGCCCCTCGGCGGCGCGGCGCTGGTAGCTTTCATGGCCGTCGCCGTCGCCGGAACCACGCTTCTCGCCGGCTCGCGGACGGTCGGCGCGGTGATCGAGTCCGCACACGCCGAAGACTGAATATCTAAGGATCGGGTAAACGATCCGATTTCGCTGCTAGCCTTTCGCCGCCTCCCGCAGTCAGTACTTCGTCCCTGCCGAGGCAAAAGACCGAAGCCACACCCAGCAAGGAGCCACCGTAGGGGCTGCAGAGAACACGCTGCCCGACGCGAGCAAGTTCGCGATCGGGTTCGACCATCGCGACCGCGCGCGGTTGTTCGAGCTCTGGACCGAGGTCCTCGATTCCGAGCAGTGGTCCGAGGGCGCCAAGCTGAAGGCGTTCGAGGAGCGCTGGGCGGAGTGGAACGGCCTGCCCAGCCTCGGGCTTTCGAGCTGGGCCGGCGGCGCTCTGGCCGCGCTCGAGTTCGCCGGCGTCAGGGGGGAGACCGTGCTCTGTCCCTCCAACACCTTCATGGCGACGCCGCTGGCAGCGATCGGCGCCGGCGCCGAGGTCGAGTTCGTCGACTGCAACCGCGAGGATCTCTGCATGTCCTTCGAGGACTTCGAGCGCAAGGCCGAGCGCCACGAGCCGCGCGCGGCGATTCTCGTCCACATCGGGGGCCACGTCGCCTTCGACGCCGAGCGCATCGCCGCCTACTGCCGCGACCACGGCATCTTCCTGCTCGAGGACTGCGCCCACGCCCACGGCGCCGACTGGAACGGAGCCAAGCCGGGCGGCTACGGCGACGCGGGCGTCTACTCGCTCTACGCGACGAAGACGGTCTCGACCGGCGAGGGCGGCGTCCTCGTCTCCGGCAACCATGACCTGATCGAGTTCGCATCCAAGTTCCGCAACTACGGCAAGTTCGAGCACGAGGTCGACGGCCTCAACTTCCGGATGAGCGAGTTCACCGCGGCGCTGGCGCTGGTCCAGGCCGAGCGGATGGAGGAGATCGTCGCCTGGAAGAACGAGTACGCGCGCGAGCACCTCGACCCCGTCCACCCGGCGCGCCTCGAGCTGCCGGAGGGGATGACCTCGGGCTTCTACAAGTACGTCGTCTTCGAAGAGATCGAGAAGAGCACGGGGCGGGTCTACGACCAGCCCTGCCACAGGATCATGGGTCGCTCCGACGACCTGCCCAACACCGACTGGGTGGCCGAGAACCACTGGTGCGTGCCGCTCTACTACCGCCCCGAGAGCCGCGAGGCGGCCCTGAGCACGAAGGGAGAGAGATGAGAGTCCTGGTAACCGGAGGCGGTGGCTTCATCGGCTCCCACGTCGTCGACCGCCTGCTGGAGCGGGGGATGACCCCGCGCATCTTCGACCTCAGCGCTTCCCCCTACCACTCGCCGCTGGAAGTCGAGACCTTCACCGGCAGCATCACCGACCCCGCCAACCTCGACCTGGCGATGCGCGACTGCGACGCCGTCATCCACCTCGCCGCCGTCGCCGACGTCGGCCACGTCCACGCCGACCCGGTCCTCGCCGAGGAGGTCAACACGCGCGGCACGCTGAACGTGCTCGAGGCCGCCTGCCGGGCCAAGGTCGGCCGTGTCGTCTACGGATCGACCACCTGGGTCTACAGCGACTGCGCCGAGCAGGAGGTCGACGAGGAGACGCCGATCCCGGCCCCGCGCCACCTCTACACCGCCACCAAGCTCGCCGGCGAGACCTACTGCGCCGGCTACGCCGAGCTCTACGAGCTGGAGAGCACGATCCTGCGCTTCGGCATCCCCTACGGCCCGCGCGCCCGCGCCGCCGGCGTCGTCGCCAAGTTCACCGACCTCGCCTTCGAAGGCAAGGCGCTGACGATCGCCGGCGACGGCTCGACGACCCGCAGCTTCATCTACGTCGAGGATCTCGCCGACGGGATCGTCGCCGCGCTCAAGCCCGAGGCCGCCGGCCGCACCTACAACCTCTCCGGCGACGAGGTCGTGACGATCCTCGAAATCGCCGAGCGGGTGCAGGAAAACACCGACAACTGCGAGATCGTCCACACGCCGCCGCGCCCGGGCGACTTCCCCGGCAAGGTGATCTCCAACGAGCGCGCGCTCGAGGAGCTCGGCTGGAAGGCCGAAACCAGCTTCAAAGAAGGCGTGCGCAAGTACGTCGAATGGGTCCGCTCCAGCACTCGCCCGCCGGACCCCGTGCCCGGCAAACGGCCCTCGATGAACGGCAACGAACACGCCGCCGGGGCATTGCTGGCCGGCGCCGCCCGCTTCGAGGAGCGCGAGCCGCGCGTGCTGGTCCTCAGCGCCGACATCGGCGAGGGGCACGATCTCCCCGCCCGGATCATCAAGGCCGATCTCGAGGAGGAGGTGCCGGAGGCGAAGGTCGAGATCGCCAACGGCCTGGAGGCGATGGGACGTCTGTACTCGGCGGTGGTCCGCGGCGGCTCCCGCTTCACCTTCCGCTGGACCCCCTGGATGTTCGACATCCAGTACTGGCTGATCACCAAGTTCGCGCCGACGCGCTGGCTCGCCCACCGCCTCAGCTACTGGCTCGGCGCCCGCGGGCTGATGCGGTTGATCGCGGCGCACGAACCGGACGTGGTCATCTCCACCTACCCGGGCGTGACCGCGGTGCTGGGAATGCTGCGCGAGCACCGCCGGCTGGAGATCCCGGTGCAGTCGGCGATCACCGACCTCGCCGGGCTCCGCTACTGGGTCCACTCGGGTGTGGACCTCCACTACGTCACCCATCCGGAGTCGATCGAGGAAGTCGAAAGGCTGGCCGGGCCCGGCAGCGTCGAGTGGATGCGCCCGCCGATCTCGCGCGACTTCCTGATGCCGCGCACCCGCCGCGACGCCCGCGAAGCGCTCGACGTCCCGGCCCACGCCAGGCTCGTCCTCGTCTCCGGCGGCGGCTGGGGGGTGGGCGACCTGGAGGGGGCGATCGAGTCGGCGCTCGCCGACGAAGACACCCTCGTCGTCTGCATCACGGGCCGCAACGAGGTCGCGCGGGAGAAGCTCGAACAGCGCTTCGGCGACCACGACCGGGTGCGGGTCCTCGGCTTCACCGAGCAGATGAGCGACTGGATGGCGGCCGCCGACGCGATGATCCACGCGACCGCCGGCCTCACCGTCCTCGAGGCCCACATCCGCGGCTGCCCGGTCGTCTCCTACGGCTTCAACGCCGGTCACCTGCGCGCCAACAACGCCGCCTTCGAGCGCTTCGGCCTGGCCGAGGTCGCCCGCTCCGAGCACGAGCTGGAGTCGGTGCTGCGCCACGTCACCCGCGAGCGCCAGTCGCCGGATTCCTCGTTTGCCTCGCTGCCCTCGATCGCCTCGCGGGCGCTGGAGGTGCGGCCGCGGGTGAAGCCGCAGCCGGTCTGGCGGGTGCGGACCGAGCGGGTCGCGGCGGCGGTCTCGGCGGCCATGGTCGTCCTGGTCCTGGCGCTGTCGTTGATCCACCGCGAGAACCCATATCGGGTTGTCGCCAACCCGATCAAGAACAGCGTCCACATCACCACCGACAACGACCCGTCGTCGACGCCGGCGAGCAGCGTCCCGGCGAGCTCCAAGCAGAGCCCTTGAGGGCCGCCCTCGGCGGGGCGATCGGCGCCTTTGGCACCGCCGCCGCGGCAGGGCACGCCGTGCCGGCGCTCGCGCCGGTGGTGCCCTCGATCGGAGAGCGACTCGGCGTCGTCCTGCGCGAGGAGGGGCTCGACGGGGTCGCGATCACCTTCGACGACGGCCCGCACCCGCACGGGACTCCCGCGGTGCTGGAGACGCTGCGCGAGCACGGGGCGAAGGCGACCTTCTTCCTCGCCGGCGAGCAGGTGGAGCGGCGGCCGGCGCTGGCGGCCGAGATCGTCGCCGCCGGCCACCGGGTCGAGCTGCACTGCCACCGCCACCGCAACCAGCTGCGGCTGACGCCGCGGATGCTGCTCGAGGATGCCGAACGGGGAAGGGCGGCGATCGAGGAGGCGACCGGCCAGGCGATAACCGACTACCGCCCTCCCTACGGGATCTTCAGCGCTTCGGGCCTGCGCGCGATTCGCAGCCGCGGCTGGCGTCCGGTCCTCTGGTCGAAGTGGGGAAGGGACTGGGACCGCCGGGCGACCCCCGAGTCGATCACCCGCCGCGTCACCACCGGCATCCGCGCCGGCGACGTCGTCCTCCTCCACGACGCCGACTACTACAGCGCCCCGGGCTCATGGGTGCGCACCGCGACGGCGCTGCCGCTGATCCTGGAGTCGCTAGAGAGTGCCCGGCTCTTGGACCTGCACCGCGGCAGCCTGGTCGAAGATCCGCGAAGCGGCTGAGGAGCGAGGGCTGAAGTCGAGCGTGCTGCGCCGCTTCGGGGCCGCCACCACGGTCCACTCGTCGCAGCCGGCGAAGGCTTCGTCGAGGCGCTGGGCCATCGTGCTCCGAGGCCGGTCCTGGTCGAAGATCTGCTTGGACATATGCGCTCCGTCCTGTAGGGGTTGCGAAAGCTTCCCCCGCCCGTCGGACGAAAAATATGCTCTTTGCAGCCGTTTGGGAACGCTTGTTCGTTTTTGAGCAAGGAGAAGAGGCCGCAAACTGGGCGGTCTGCTGAGGAGCCAAGCGCTGCGGTAGAGGGAGTCGGTCACTCCTCGGGCGAATTCGTCGCGGCCCTTCGGGCGAGCTCCCTTAGATAGTGCCCTCCTATGGAGGGCAAACATCAGATTGCATGTCGCGCACTTCGCGGACAGGGGACGACCGGACCCTCTCTCGACACGTTGCGTGGTTCCTTTTGCACCGCATAGGTGCATAAGGAACCACGGAACT